>DUBD01000241.1:32835-67804 GCA_012960515.1 Bacteroidota bacterium
CAACAGTGACGGCAGGGAGACATGCGCGAACTGCCCGAGCGGGTGGATCCAGCCGAGCAACGGGCAGACGTCGTGCAGCGAGTGCGGCGCCGGCAGCTACGACGACGGCGGCGAGACGTGCGAGCAGACCTGGGTCAACCAGACGCCGGACGCGTTTTACGACTGCCTCGATTTCTGGGACGCCTCCAACGGCCTCGCCTTCAGCGACGCCGTGGACGGGGTGTTCCCCTTCCTCCGCACCTCGGACGGCGGGCGGACGTGGACGCCGATCCCTGCGGAGAACCTCCCGCCCGCGCAGGATGGCGAAGGCTCGTTCGCCTCCAGCGGGACGTGCCTCGTGACCACTGGCGAAGCGACGGCCTGGCAGGCGACCGGCAACGCCGAGACGCCTCGGCTCCTCACCACCACGGACCGGGGCGCGACGTGGCAGACGACGGACCTCCCGCTCGCGGGCGGTGAGGCCGCGGGCGGTGCCTCCGTCGCGCTCGGCCCCGACGGGCTGGCGGTGGTCGTGGGCGGAGACATCGCGGCCCCGAACGAGTTCGCGCCTGCGGTCGCGGTCTCTGAGGATGGCGGCGCGACGTGGGAAGCAGGCGGGGCGCTCCCATTCACCGGGGCGCTTTACGGCGCTGCGTTCGTGCCCGGCACCCGCACCGTGATCGGTGTGGGGCCCGGCGGGGTGGCCCTCTCGCGGGACGCGGGCCGCACGTGGAGCACGCTATCCACGGAGACGCACTGGGGGCTGAGCGCCGCGGGATCCACGCTCTGGCTGGTCGGTCCCGAGGGGCGGGTGACGCGCGTCGATCCGTAGCGCGCCGCGCTGTCCCTCGCGCAGGCCTGCACGGCCCGCCGCCCGTCCGGCTGGCTGGCACTCGCGCTCGGCGAGGAGGACCGCCAGCCGAGCGGACAGACCGCGGGGGCGCCAGCCGATGCCAGCGCCCCCGCGTCTCGTCTCGCCGGCGTGGGCTACTTCACGACCGTGAGGCGCCGCGTGGCGCTCTGGCCGCCTGCGTCCAGGCGCACGAGGTAGGCGCCGGCCGCCAGCGCGCGGCTGTCGAACCGGGCGGTGTGGGCGCCCGCGGGCCGTGTGCCCTCCGCGAGCACGGCCACCTCGCGACCGAGGAGGTCGTAGACGGCGAGGCGGACCGCGCCCTCGGCGGGCAGCACGTACGCCACCGTGGCCGACTGGCGGACCGGGTTGGGGTACGCGGCCTCCAGGCCGAACGCCGCCTCCGCCTGCTCAGACACGAGGTCGCCGCTCTTGGCGGAGTTGCCGGTCTGGCTGCAGTAGAGGTACGGGTCCTCGTCGCCAATGAGGAAGCTCTCGCTCTCCACCGCGAGGTTGTCCCAGTAGAGGTGCCGCGCCGTCACGAGGCTCTCCATGAACGTGCACGTCGGTGCGCCCTTCGGAGCGCGGGGCGTGCCGCTCACGCCGAGCTGTGCGAGCGTCTCTTCCACGACGCCAAGGTCGGGCGAGACGACGCCCCAGCCCACGAGCGCGAACGCGGCCTGCTCGGGTACCGGGAGCGCCAGCTGGTCGAAGACGCCCTCGACCGGGTCGTACTCCGTCAGCGTCGGCACGTAGGCGGCCTCCTCCATCGCGCGGCGGATCTCCCAGTTGGTGATCGTGCCGGAGGGGCCGGCCACCATCACGGGCGTCCCGTCCACGTCGGTGATGCCGCCGGTGTGGCCCGCGGCCCGTCGGGCGTCCAGCAGCACCTTGGAGATCGTGCCGGCCGTACGGGGCGTCGCGAAGGACGTGCCGCTGGCGCTCTGCTGGCCGCTCTCGCACTCCGCGCAGTAGGGCAGCGTCTGCGTGAAGTCACCGACCACGTCCGGGAGGGTACCCGAGAGCAGCTGGCGGCCGTTGGACGTGCCCTCCTCGAAGCCGGCCACGCCGATGCTCCACCACGGCCCGGCCGTCCCGTCCTGGATGGCGGTGGACGGCGAGTTGTCCGCCGCGCCGATGTGGAGCTTACCGTTCGTGACGACGCCGAGGTACGAGTTGTTGATGTGGTAGGGCAGCGGAAGGCTGCCGATCGCGCCGTAGGACGTGGACACGATGTCGATCTCCGGGTGCGTGAACGCAAAGGTCTCGCTCGCGTCCGTGATCCCCTCCACGAACACCACGATGGCGTCCGGGTTGGCGCGGAGCACGGCCGCACTCGTCCCGACGCCGTGCGTATCGCTCTCGTCGTCCGGGAGGAGAATGCGCGAGCCCGGGTCGTAGGAGATCGCCATCACGTTGGTCCCGGCGAACCAGTACAGCTCGCCCGGCTGGACGTTGGCCCACACGGCCGCGTCGGCCGCGAAGTCCGCCGCGAAGTCGCCCGTGCGCGTGAGGCGGATCGTGTGCGCCTCGTCGATGCCGAAGGCGTCCAGCACGTCCTGGGTCACGCTGCTCGGCGCGGCCGTCGGGTAGAGCTCGCCGCCGGCGTTGTAGAAGTCGTGGTAGGGGTTGATGCCGGAGTCGATCACGGAGACCACCACGCGAGCGTCGTCGCCAGAGGCGGGCGGATCGGCCGGCTCCTCGGGCTCGGGGTCCGTGCCCGGGTCGTCACCATCGCCGCCGCCGATCGTGTACGAGGCCGTGCCGCTGGCGGAGTCGTAGCTGGTCTGGCCGGGCGTGATCCCGAGAGCGCCTGCCCAGAGGGAGGTCGCGACGTTGGCGGAGAACGCCGCCAGCCGGTCGCCGGCTCGGGCCGCGCGTCCGGACTGGTCGATGTCGCCCGTGAGGTCCGCGGGCGGCGCTGCGACCGTCAGGAGGGCGGGGGAGACGGTCCAGGTGATGCGGCCGGACCCGGCGTCCCACGTGCCGGGGATCTCGCCCATGCCTCGGCCGGAGCCGTCGGCGGCCCGTACGCCGTAGTCGAACGAGGGCGCGTCCAGAGCGAAGCCGGCCAGCCCTGCGCTCACGAGCGTCCGGCGGGCGGAGAGCTGGTAGCGGACCGTGGTGGCGTCGGCCTTGAGCAGGTCGAACTCGACGCTGTAGTCCTGCATCGCGCCGAGTTGGAAGCCGGCGGCGAGGAGCGTGCTCGGCGTCGCCTCGGCGAGGTCGGGGACGCGGAGCGTGATGAGCAGGTCCCCGTCTTCCGCGACGCTCACGTCCGCGATGTCCGTGCCGGGGTTGCCGCCGTCCCCCTCGTCATCGACCAGGACCACGCCTTCGGGCAAGCTCTCGCCGTCTCCGCCGATGGTGCGGAGGTAGGGCGTGGGGTCCAGGCCGTAGGCCGCGGCGACGGAGGCGTACGCGTTGACGTAGCCCGCGCCGGCTTCCCATGCCTCGTACTCCAGCTCCGTTGCGGTATCGCGGAGGATGGCGTAGACCTCGTCCGGGGTGAGCTGCGGGTTGGCCTCCAGCATGAGCGCCGCGATTCCGGCGACGTGGGGCGTTGCCATGGAGGTGCCCTGCATGGAGCTGTAGCGCGGGTTGTCCGGCTGGATGCCCGTCGCGCAGAGCGGGGAGACGCCGCACGGGGAGATGATCCCGACGCCTGGTGCGGTCACGTCTGGCTCGTTGACGTAGGTCCAGGTCCGGCCGTCGTAGGTCTGGAAGACGCCGCTCTCGCCCGCGTTGCCTCGCGAGGAGAAGTCCGCCAGCGTCTGGCCGTCCTTGTTGCCGGCGGCAACGGAGACGACCCACGGGGCCTGGCTGTAGGGGTTGTGCGTGTCCGCGCTCGGCCCGTCGTTGCCTGCGGCGAAGAAGACGGAGATGCCGCGCTGGTAGGCGCGATACGAGGCCTCATTGACGGGGTCCGCGGGGTCGAACGCACCGGAGGAGCCCCAGGAGTTCGTGATCACGCGGATGCCGTAGCGGAACTGGTTGGCGATGGCGTAATCGAACCCGCCGACGATGTCCAGCACGAGGACCACGCCGCCTGAGCCATAGCCGATGAGGTCCGCGCCGGGGGCGACGCCCTCGTGGAGCCCGCCGCTGGCGGCACCTGTGCCGCCCACCGTGCCGGCGACGTGCGTGCCGTGGCCGGAGTTGGTGTCCGTCGTGGGCACGTCCTCGATGTAGGTGGCCGGGAGGATGCTCGTGTACGAGCTGAGGTTCTGGCTTCCCAGCACGTTCTGGACGAGGTTGCGCCCGAGCTGGAGGTCCGGGTGGGTGCCGTCCACACCGGAATCGTGCACGACGACGCCGACGCCGCGGCCGGAGACGGGCAGCCCGCCGTTCCAGCGGCGGAACTGGGCATCGGTGCGCACGCCGTTCACGCCCGTCAGCTCCGTGGCCTCTGCGTTGAGCAGGGAGACGCGGTGGTTCGGCCACACGGAGCGCACGCCCTCCAGGTTCGCGATGGCCTCGATCTGGGACCGCGTGCCGACGACGCCCGCGATGGGCAGCGTCTGGAACGTGATGCCCTTGGTGATCCCGAGACCGGAGAGCAGTTGCGTCTGGGCGGCGGAGAGCGGCCCGTCCTGGTCGAACGTCACGACGACCGTGAGGGTCTCGGCGGGACGGAGGGCGTCCAGCGTGGCGCGAAGGCCGGGGCCGAGCCGAGCCTGAGCGGTGGCGAGGTCCGCGCTGAGGGCGAGCGCCAGCGCGGCGAGCGCGAGGCGGGGGAGGAACGAAAGGCGCATGGAGGGGCAGAGGAGGGGAACGCCCCAAGGTGCCTGGCCCTCCCGGCGCGCTCCAGCAACGGTCCGGCCAAGTCTGCGTCGGACCCGCGCGCGGCGCGGCGTCGGTGGTGTCCTACAGGCCCGGCTGGCGGTCGTCCTCGGCGAGGGCGAGCGTCCGCCGACCGGGGTCTCAGAACTCCAGCGTGTAGCTGAGGACCGGGAGCGGGTACCCCTCACGGATCTGCTCGACGGCCCGCTGCTGGAGGTTGTAGTCCAGCGCGGTGTCCTTCGCGCCGAGGGCGTTCTTGAGCTGGAGCGCCCACACGTGGGAGGCGCGGGGCCCATTGACGCGGTACGTCAGCGTCAGGCCCGCGAGCCACGTCGCGGGGAGTCGCTCCTCGAACGCGCGCGATTCGTCGAAGACGACCTCTTCGCGCTGGCGGGAGGCCGCCGCGTCCACCGGCGAGATCCGCTCGCCGCCGAGCGCCGCCAGCCGCACGTTGACGCCCAGCAGGTTGCGCCCGATCTCCACCTCGCGCCCCGCCAGCGCGTTGACGGCGTACCGCTGGTCGAACCGCGTCGGCCGCCAGACGCCGTCTCCGCCGCGGTATCGGGAGCGGAACAGCGAGCCGGTCAGGAGGGCGTAGAACCCGTCGCGCAGGGGGCGTTCCAGCGTGAGCTCCACGCCCACGTTCTCGCCCGCGCCGTCGTTCACGAGGGGCTCCGCGAAGGTCCAGTCCTGCCGGAAGTTGAGGAGGGAGAACGAGCTGTCCGCGATCACCGGCGCGTCAAACAAGCGCTGCAGGTAGCCCTCCACGCGCACGCGAAGCGTCCCGGAGACCTCGCGCGAGGTGCCCACGACGACGTGGTGCGCGCGCGTGAACCCGAGGTCCCGGTTGGGCTGCGCGCCCTCCTCGGGGGAGACGAGGTAGAGGCGGAGTGGCTCAGTCTGGCTGTGGAGGCCGTAGCCGAGCGTGACCGACTGGCGGTCGCTGAGCGCGAGACGAAGGCCGGCGCGGGGCTCGATGGCCGTCGCGCCCGTGAGGGCGAGGTGCTGCGCGTGGAGCCCGGCGGTGAGGTCCACGCCTTGTGCGGGCGTGACGCGCGACTGCGCGAACGCCTCCACGAGCGTGCTCGCGCCCGCGCTCTCCGCCAGCGGGGCGAGGGGAGCCCCCTCGCCGGGGGCCGAGTGGAGGTCGAGGTCGTAGAGGAGCCGCTGGGCGAGGACGCCCGCGCGAAGGCGGTGGCGCGCGTTCCACTTGTGGTGGACCGTGGAGCCGAGGACGAGGCGGGCGTCGGTGGAGCGGAGCGCGAAGTCCGGGGCGAGCGAGAGGTCGTCCGCCAGCCGGTCCTGGTCCCAGGCGGTGTGCCGCGCGCTGGCGGCGGCCGTGGAGCGGAGGTAAGTGCGGCTCCCGAGGACGAGGTGGTGGCTCACGCCTCCCGCGCCCACGCCGAGGTCCAGCGCCGTCCGCATCCGGTCCCACTGCTCGTACTCCCAGGTCGTCGAGTCGCGGTTCTCGGGCTGCGTCTGCGCGTCCAGCCCGCCGAGCCCCCAGACCTCGAAGCGGCCCGCCCGGCGCGTGGGGACGGCCACCTTGAAGGCGAGGTCCTGGTACGTGATGCCGCCTTCGGTCGGGAGCAGCGGGAGGAGCAGCCCGAGCGTGGAGTAGCGGTAGTTCGCGAGGTACGTCGCGTCCGAGCCGGCCCGGATCGGCCCCTCGGAGGCGACTTCCAGGCCGATGACGCCGAGTTGGACCGCGTGCTCGCGCGTGGACGGGTTGCCCGTGCGGAAGCGCATGTCGAAGACGCCCGCCAGCGCGTCGCCGTACTCGGCGGGGAAGGCGCCCGTGAAGGCGTCGGAGTCGGCGAGGAGGCGGCCGCTGAACAGCGTGAGGCCGCCGCCGCCCGCGACGGTCAATCCTGCGAAGTGGCTCGGCGTGGGGATGGGCACGCCCTCCAGCCTCCACCCGACCCCCTTGGGGGCGTTGCCCCGGATGGCGAGCGCGTTGTCTTGAACGCCGCTCCCGGACGTGGCGACCCCGGCGAAGGCCGCCGCCAGCCGGGCGGGGTCGTCCACGGCGCCCGCGTAGCGCCTCGCCTCCTCGACGGAGAACGAGCGGGCGCTGACGGTCGCCATGTCGTCCAGCGCGCGGCCCTCTCGTGCCTCCGCCTGCACCACGACGCCCTCACCCTCCAGCGGCTGCTCCGTGAGGGCGATCTCCAGCACGGTCTCGTGTCCGGCACGGACGAGCACGTTGGGCACGCGCCGCGTGGCGTAGCCGAGGAAGCGGACCTCCAGCGTGTGCCGGCCGAGCGGAACGCGCGCGAGGGCGAAGCGCCCATCCGCATCGCTGGCGGCGCCGATGAGCGGGTCCGAGTGGAGGACGGTGACCGTCGCGCCCGGGAGCGGCGCGCGGGAGTCGGCATCGAGGACGGTGCCGCGGACGGTCTGGGTGCTTTGCGCGAGGGCGGGCGCGGCGAGGAGCAGAAGGAGGGGGGCGACGAGGCGGAGCATCGGGGCGGGGAGGGACGGCCCGTAGCCTATCCGCCTCGGCCCCTGCCGTTCGACCACGCCCGGCGATCTGGACCTGTTCTGAGGTCCAATCCCGGTGGTCTGGACCTCCTCAGGCCTCCGCCGCCGCGCGCTGGCGGTAGCGCGCGGGCGTGGTGCCGGTGTGCCGCTTGAACGCTGCGTTGAACGACGACTTCGCGTTGAACCCCGATTCCATCCCGATAGCCAGGACGGTCCACTCCGCGAAGGCGGGGTCCGCCAGCCGGGCCTGCGCGTCCCGCACGCGGTACCCGTTCACGAGGTCGTAGAAGCTCTTCTGCAGCCGGGTGTTGAGCACCTCCGTGAGGTTGTGCGGCGAGACGCCGAGCGCCTCCGCCAGCTCGGCGAGCGTGAGGTCCCCGCGTCGGTACGGGTGCTCGGTCTCCATCAGCGCGAGGAGGTCGGCTTCGATCTGTGAGGCCGTGGCCTCGTCCATCCCGGAGCGGGCGTAGCGCGGGCGTGCGGCGGGGGCCTCCACCGCCTCCGCGAGCGGCGCGAAGAGGACCGGTTGCCGTAGCCCGAGGTAGCCGACGGCGTAGACGAAGGCCGTCGTACCGAGAAGCATGACGTCGTCCAGCCACGAATCGGCCGTGAGGCCGAGGGCCGGGACGGTCTCGCGGACGCCCAGCGCGAAGAGCACGCCCGCCAGCCCGAGCAGGAGGGTCACGCTGACCGTGAGGTGCCGCACCCAGCGGAGGGTGGCCCGGGCCTCGGGCGTCTGCGCCACGCGCGGCCGCCGCTGCCGGACCCGCACGACGATGGCGACGAGGTACGCCAGCCCCAGTCCGATCTTGAACGGCGTGAGGGCCGCCATGGCCCAGGGTTGCGCCTCGGGCGTCTGCAGGACCGCGAGCTTCTCTGCGCCGCTCTGGAGGTAGAACGGCAGCAACACGCCGACGCAGAGCGCGAACGGGACCGCGTGGAGGAGGTCGCGCGGGTGGAGCCCAGTCGCGGGCGGCAACAGCTCGCGGACGTACAGGTAGAGCAGCGGCCCGTAGAGAAAGGCGAGCGGGACGTCCAGGCCGATCAGCGCGGGGACGGCCGCATCCGTGCCGGAGGCGTGGTACGCCGCCATCGCGAGATCCACAGAGAACACCGCCATGAGCGCCGCGAGGAACCGGTTGGCGCCCACCCCTCGCGCCCGGCTCGCCAGCACGGCGGCCAGGAACAGGCCCTGGACCGCGCCCAGGACGTACACCACGTGGATCCAGCCGCTCACGCTCGCGAGGTTGACACCTGTGGGGAGAAGGTACCCACCGCCCTCGCCCGGCTGGCGGCTGCCCTCGGCGAGCGCGGCCGCCAGCGGGTCAGCCGTCTGAGGGCGTGCGGTCCTCGGCGTAGCGCAGGACGCGCTTCTCCAGGCTCTCCTCCTCGTCGCGCTGGCGGAGGGCGTCCAGGCGGCCCTGGATCCGGGCCTCGTAGCCCTGGTCGCTCGGCTCGTAGAAGTACGTCCCCTGCATCCCGCCGGGGAGGTACTGCTCCGGGACGTAGTGGTCGCGGTAGGCGTGGGGGTACTTGTAGCCCTTGCCGTGGCCCAGCCCGTCCTTATCGCGC
Organism: Bacteroidota bacterium; assembly: GCA_012960515.1. GTDB lineage: Bacteria > Bacteroidota > Rhodothermia > Rhodothermales > Rubricoccaceae > Rubricoccus. The sequence continues at coordinate 41,504 of DUBD01000241.1, forward strand.
GAGCTGTCCTTGAGCGGGTTCGGCACGTCGCCGGTGGCCTCCTTCGCGACGTGGTCCAGCGCGGCGAAGAACGCGAACCCGCTGTTGCTCTTGGGGGCCGTCGCGAGGTAGAGGCAGAGCTCCGCCAGCATGAACCGCCCCTCGGGCATCCCGACGCGGTCGAACGCCTCCGCGCAGGCGACGGCCATCCGCATCGCGTTGGGGTCTGCCATGCCTACGTCTTCACCCGCGAAGATGAGCATTCTCCGGAGGATGAAGCGCGGGTCCTCACCCGCGTAGACCATCCGCGCCATCCAGTAGAGCGAGGCGTCGGGGTCGGAGCCGCGGAGGCTCTTGATGAACGCCGAGACGGTGTCGTAGTGGGCGTCGCCGTCTTTGTCGTAGAGGACGGCCCGCTGCTGGATGGAGTCCTCGGCGACGGCGAGCGTGATGTGCACCGCGCCGTCGTCTGCCGGCGGGGTGGTCTCCACGGCCAGTTCCAGCGCGCCGAGCAGGCTGCGGGCGTCGCCGTTGGCGGTGCTCACGAGGTGTGCCAGCGCGTCGTCGTCGAGGCGGACGGAGCGGCCGCCGTAGCCGCGCGAGGGGTCTGCCAGCGACTGGCGGGCGATCTCGGCGAGGTCGGCCTCGGTGAGCGGCTGGAGCTCGAAGATGCGCGAGCGCGAGACGAGCGCCTTGTTGACCTCGAAGTACGGGTTCTCCGTCGTCGCGCCGACGAACGTGACCGTCCCGTTCTCCACGTGCGGCAGGAGGGCGTCCTGCTGCGCCTTGTTGAAGCGGTGCACCTCGTCCACGAAGAGGATGGTGCCCTGGCCGTGGAGCCGGAGCCGCTCCTGCGCGGCGGTGATCTGCAGGCGGATGTCCTTGACGCCCGCGAGGACGGCGTTGAGGCTCGCGAAGTGCCGCGCCGTCGTGTTCGCGATGATCCGCGCGAGGGTGGTCTTGCCAGTGCCCGGTGGGCCGAAGAGGATGAGGCTGGTGACGCGGTCCGCTTCCACGGCGCGGCGGAGGAGCTTCCCGGGCGCGAGGATGTGGCCCTGCCCCGCGAACTCGTCCAGCGTACGGGGGCGCATCCGGTCCGCCAGCGGGGCGGAGCGTTGGAGGCGGGCAGCGGCGGCGGCGGCGAAGAGGTCGTCGGGCATGGCGCAAGATCGCGATGGGGCTCCGGCGGCCGCGTGAGGAGAGGGCCGATAATCGGCGTCGCGCGGCTACACTTCCGGTCCATCCCCTACCCATCGGTATGCCGCTCTTCCACTCTCTCCGCCAGCGCCTCGCGACCGCCCTCGCGCCGTCTCCCGAGGCGGAAGCCCCGGCCTCGCGCCGCGACTTTTTCCGCCACGCCGCCGGGGCCGGCGCCGCCGCACTCGGGGCGGGCCTCCTGATCCCCGACGACGCGTGGGCTGCGGTCGAGGAACGCGCCTCGCGCTTCGGGATCACGCCGGGCACCGTCGTGGATGCGCAGGGCCGCCCGGTGGCCTCGCGCGGGGCTGAGCCGCTCCTGGGCGAGATCATGCTCTTCGGCGGCAACTTCGCGCCTCGTGGGTACGCGCTCTGCCACGGCCAGCTGCTCCCCATCAGTTCCAACTCCGCGCTGTTCTCCATCCTCGGGACCATCTACGGCGGCGACGGCCGCACTACGTTCGCGCTTCCGGATCTCCGCGGCCGCGTGCCGATCCAGGAAGGGAGGGGGCCGGGCCTCGCGCCGTACCGCCTCGGCGAGAGGGGAGGGCAGGAGCGCGTGACGTTGACGGCTGCGGAGGTGCCCCCGCACTCGCACGGCACGCAGACGCCGGTCGCGGAGGTCCCGCGCAGCGGGTTCAGCTCCATCGGGAATGAGGGCGAGACGCACATCGTGGCCGCACACACGCCGCAGACGGAGACGTACTCCCACCCGACGCAGAACGCGGGCGGCGGGCAGGCGCACGAGAACCGGATGCCGTACCTCGCGATCAACTTCTGCATCGCGCTCCAGGGGATCTTCCCCTCACGGAGCTAGCCCACGCCGCGCTGGCGGACGCTCTGGCCGGGGCGTCCGCCAGCCGCGCGCGAATGGAGGCGGACGGGCGGTCACAGACTCCCCACGAGATGGGGAGGCGTTTGCCACGGGTCTGCGACACCCTCCCGGCGGTGGCGCCAGTACTTGGGAGTCCTCACCAGACCCCGAGACCTATGCTTCGCTTCCTCCCCCTCGCTGCGCTGGCGCTCCTCCTCGCCGCGCCCGCCAGCGCGCAGCGCGCCGGCCGCCCCGCTGCTCGTGCCGTCATCCTCGACTGCCGCGAGCAGATCGCCGACCGCCGCGAAGACCGCCGGGACCGCGCGGAGGACCGCCGCGACCGCCGCGAAGACATCCGAGATGCGCGGCACCACGGCGGTCTGCTGGATCGCCTGGAGGACGTGTGGGACCGTCGCGAGGACGTCCGGGACCGCCGCGAAGATGTCCGCGACCGCCGCGAGGACCGGCGGGATCGCCGGCGCGGCCCCGCCGTCTGCGGCTGACCCCGCGCTCCCCTCGCCTCCGAGCGGGGGGAGTTAGTTATACGCTCGCGTCTGAGGCCAGGAGGTCGTGCGTGTCCGGGTGATCGCGGACGTACTGCGCTACGAACGGGCACTGGGGAATGACTGCCAGCCCGTTCTCTCGCGCGAAGTTCAGCCCCGCCTCCGCCAGCGCGCTCCCGACGCCCTGCCCTTCGTCCGCCTTCGGCACTTCGGTGTGGACGAACGTGATGCGGTCGCCCGAGCGGGTATAGGCCAGCTCCGCCGTTCCGTGCTCGGTGTCGGCGGTGAAGCGGCGCTGGTCGGGGTCGTGCTGGACGGTCATAGGTCGCCGAGTTGGGGGCGGATCACAATCTCCTCCACGACGGCCGTCGCTGGGAGGGAGGTGGCGGAGACGACGGCGCTCGCGACGGCCTCCGGTGGCATGAGCCGGTCCGGCGGGAGGTCCACGCCGTCCCACGAGGGCGTCAGCGTGGCGCCCGGCATCACGGCGATCACGCGGAGGCCGCGCTCCTTCGTCTCCTCTCGGAGCGTGCGCGCCAGCCCGAGGAGGCCGTGCTTGGCCGCGCCGTACGCCGCGCCACCCGGGTAGCCGCGGAGGCTCGCGATGCTGGCCATGAACACCACGTCGCCCGCGGAGCCGGAGGCGCCGCCGCGTTCCAGCATCGCGGGGAGGAAGGCGCGCGTGACGAGAAAGGCGCTCGTGAGGTTGACCTCGACCTGCTGGCGGAACGCCTCAGGGGTGATCTCCAGAAAGCCGCCGGGCTGAAAGAGGCCCGCGTTGTTGACGAGCACGTGGGGCACGCCGAGCGCCTCGCGGACGGCCGGTTCGGCGCGGGCGACCTGCGCCTCGTCCGTCACGTCGCACGGGACCACGAGCGCCTCGCCGCCGCGCTGGCGGACCTCCTCGGCGACCGCCTTCAGGTTGCTCTCGTTGCGCGCGAGGAGCGCCAGCCGGGCGCCGCCGGCGGCGTACGCGAGGGCCACGGCCCGGCCGATGCCCTGGCTCGCGCCGGTGACGATGACGGTCATATCTCTTCGAGGGTGGAGGTGCCGGAGGTGCCGTCGCCGTTGGTCCACTGCCACGTCTCGTGGAGGCGGAGCCGGCCGTCCGGGAGGACTTCGGGGAGGCTGAGGCAGGTGCCGGTACGGAGCGCGCCGGAGGCGTCCACGTGGCTGTAGCGCATGTCCAGGCCGCCGCGGGCGTCTACGGTCGCGACGAGCGTGCCCAGGCGGACGCCGCCGCCGCGGTACGTGGCCCAGACCACGCCGTCGCGCTGGCGGTAGTCGAAGCGCGTGCGGCTGTCCACGTCGCCGTTCTCGGCCGTGGCGACGGGGGCGAAGCGGCGGCCGTCGTAGGAGATGGGGCGCTCGCTCACGCCTCGGGCGGCATGCTGCCGATGGTCTTCTCGTCGGCGCGTGGGCCTCCGGCATCGGCGCCGTGGGCTTTCGCGAGCATCTGCGCGCGGAACTGCTCGGACTGGCCTCGCGCGATGGAGAGCGTCTTCCAGTCGTCCCCGGCGTGGTGCTTCGCCAGAAGCACGATCTGCCCGACGTGGTAGGCCGTGTGCGCCAGCGCCCGGTGGAGCGCCGCGATGATGGTGTGCGGCTCCGCGCGGATGACGACGGTCTCGCTGAGGTCCGCGTCCGTGAGCGGGGCGAGGGCCTCCTCGTTGAGCCGCCACGCCTCGGCCCACCGCGCCATGAGCGCCTCGCGCGTGTCCGCGTCGGTTAGCTCGAACTCCGTGTCGCGCTGGCGGTCCGGCTTGTCGCCGTCGGCGGTGCGGAAGTCCGTCCAGCGGGAGCGGTAGTTGCCCGCGAGGTGCTTGACCTGGACCGCCAGCGGGTCGAGGCCGGGGAGGGCGCGGAAGAACGCGTCGTCGTCCACTTGCGCGAGGGCGCGCTCGGCCATCGTGCGGTAGGCGGCGAACCGCTCGCGGAGGCTGTCGGTGACGAGGGTGCTCATGGGGGCAGTGGGGTGGGGCCAGCGCGGAGTGGCAGCGAGTTCGGCTCGTGCCGCGAAGCACCGGCCGAGCGGCACCGCCAGCGCGCGGCGGCTAGCCGGTGATGAGCCGCATGAACTCGGCGCGGGTGTTGTCGTTGTCGAGGAAGGCGCCGCTCATGGCGCTCGTCGTGGTCATGGAGTTCTGCTTCTCGGCGCCGCGCATCATCATGCAGAGGTGCTGCGCCTCGATCACGACGGCCACGCCCTCGGGCTCCAGCACGCGCTCGATGGCGTCGCGGATCTGGATCGTGAGCCGCTCTTGCACCTGCAGCCGCCGCGCGAAGACGTCCACCACGCGCGGGATCTTGCTCAGCCCGACGATCTTCCCGTTCGGGATGTAGGCCACGTGCGCCTTGCCGAAGAACGGGAGCATGTGGTGCTCGCAGAGCGAGTACAGCTCGATGTCCCGGACGAGCACCATCTCGGAGTACGACTCCTCGAAGACGGCGCTGCGGAGGATGGCATCCGGGTCCAGTCGGTAGCCGTGCGTGAGGAACTGCATCGCCTTGGCGACGCGCTCCGGCGTCTTGACGAGCCCCTCGCGCTCGGGGTCCTCGCCGACGAGTTCCAGCTGGCGGTGCGTGAGCGCGGCGAGTTCCTCCGTCGTGGCCTCGTGGTAGAGGTCGCGGCGTTCGTAGAGGAGGGGGGAGGCGAGGTCCTCCGCGAGGTCGGAGGCGCCGCCGAACGTGTCGGGGTCGTGGGGCATGGGGGAGGATTGGCGGCCGCCGCGCGAGGCGCCAGCGGACCGCGGGTCTGCGTTACTCGCCGCGGTAGACGACGCTGTTGTTGTGGGTCTCGCGGAGCGAGATCTCGTGGAGCCGCCCGCTGCCGGGGATGTGGTCCGCCAGCTGCTCCCAGATCGCGATGGCGAGCATCTCCGTGGAGGTCTTCTTCCCCGCGAGGAAGGGCACGTCCAGGTTGAGGTTCTTGTGGTCCAGCGGGAGGACGACGCGCTCCTGGATGATCGCCTTGAGCTCCGCGAGGTCCACGACGAACCCGGTGTCCGGGTCGGGCTCGCCCGCGACGGTCACGTCCAGCTCGTAGTTGTGGCCGTGCCAGTTGGGGCTGTTGCACTTCCCGAAGGTCTCGCGATTCCACTCGTCGGAGCGCTCGGGGTTGTGGAGGCGGTGGGCGGCGTTGAAGTGCGCCTTCCGCGTGATGTAGACGGTGGGCATCGGGGGCGGGGGATCAGCCCCCAGGGTACCGCCGCTCGGCTGGCGACGTTCCGCCCGGCGCGCTCCGCCAGCCGCTGGCGGTGGGGGCGTGCCGCACGGGGCTCCCCACTCTTCGGGAGTTCGGGATACACTGCTGGGTGCTACCCTTTGGGACATCTGCCCCCACGCTCGTACCGCTGCTTCTCCACGACCCGGGCCCCATGCGCTTCGTCCCCATCCCCCTCCGCATCGCTCTGTTCGCCTTCGGGCTCCTCGCCGCGTTCCTCCTGATGGGGACCACGGCGCAGGCCCAACGCACCCTCCAGCCGGGCCGTTCGCTGGAGGGTGCCCTCCGCGCCGGAGACGCCGTCCTCGCCGCCGATGGCTCCTACTACGACCTCTACGTCGTCCGCGCGCGTCCCGGCACGGCCATCGAGGTGCTGCTGACCTCCATGGACTTCGACGCCTACCTCCTCGGGGGGGACACCAAGGCCGAGGCGATGGCCGGCGCCTACACGGATGACGACAGCGGCGGCGAGACGCACGCCCAGCTGGCGGTGACCGTCGGCGCGAGCGGGGAGTTCTGGGTGCTCGCGAACACCTACTCTGAGGGCGAGACTGGCGCGTACTCGATCTCCGTGTTCTCGGACGGCGGCACGCCCGCCGGGCCGGGCGTGATCCGCGCGGGCGACGAGGTCCGCGGCACGCTCGAACCGGGGGACGACATGCTCCCGGACGAGTCGTACGTGGACGTCTACACCTACGAAGGCTCCCCCGGCGACCGCATCACGGTCACGCTCGCGTCGTCGGACTTCGACGCGTACCTCTCCGGTGGACGGACGGAGAACGGCGCGTTCGTTTTTGAGACCTCGGACGACGACAGCGGTGGCGGCACGGATGCGCAGTTCACGGTGGAGGTCGGTTACAGCGGGCGGTACACCATCCGCGCGAACTCGCTGCGCGCCGGGGACACCGGCGCGTACACCCTCCGCGTAGACGCCGAGGGCGGCGGGCTGGCGAGCGCGAATGCGCTGCGTCCGGGAGAGACGGCCTCGGGCACGCTCTCCTCTGCCTCCGCGACGCTCGGAGACGGCTCCTCGTACGACCTCTACGAGATCGCGGCATCGCCGTACGAGTCGCTGGTGATCACGATGACCTCCGCCGCGTTCGACACGTACCTCCTCGGCGGGACCACTGCGGACGGCGCGCTGGCGGGCGAGGCGCGCGATGACGACGGCGGCGGTGGCACGGACGCCATGCTGCGTGTTCAGGCGGGCGCGGACGGCCGCTACTTCGTCCTCGCGAACGCGCTGAGGGCGGGCGCCAGCGGGGCGTACACGCTCGCCGTGCAGGGCGTGGCCGGCGGCACGACGGAGACGGGGTTCCCGACCCTCGCGCTCGGTCAGACCGTCACCGGCGACCTCTCCGCCGCGGATGCCACGATGGACGATGGCACGCACTTCGACCTCTACGTCTACGAGGGCACGCCGGGCGAGGAGATCGAGATCACGCTTGAGTCGGAGGACTTCGACACGTACCTGCTCCTCCGGCGCTACTTCGGCGGCGAGTTGGAGAACGTGGCCGAGGACGACGACGGCGGCTCGGGCACCAACTCGCGCATCCGCACGCGGCTGGACCGGAGCGGCACCTACGTCATCGGCGCGAACACCTACACGGCGGGCGCGACGGGGAGCTACCGGCTCACGCTGGCCCGGCCGGACGATTCTGCCCCGGATGCCGGGAGTGAACTCGTCATGCTCCGCACCGGCGAGCCCGTCACGGGCGTGCTGGAAGCGGGCGACACGGTCCTCGCGGATACGACGTTCGCGGACCTCTACGTCTACCGCGGCAACCCCGGCGACCGCGTGGCGGTGACGATGCGATCCAGCGCGTTCGACGCGTACCTCATGGTCGCCGCCGTCAACGGCGAGAACCTGGAGGTCATCGCGCGCGACGACGACGGCGCCGGGGGCACGGACGCCCGCATCGAGTTCACCGTGGAGGGGAGCGGGGCGTACGCGGTCTACGCCAACTCCTACGGGGCCCGCGCAGTGGGGGACTACTCCGTCCTGGTGGAGCGCGCCGCCAGCCGGCCGCAGACGGTCAGCGAGGAGACCTCGCGCTTCCTCGGCAAGTGGTCGCCCGCGACGTACGAGCCGAGCGCCGCCTACGCCACCATCCGGCAGAACGTGCAGTCCGAGCGGCGGCTGGAGGGCGTGGTCTCGGCGCTCAACGAGAGCTATCCGCTGCCGCGCAACGTGCCCGTCTCCTTCGAGGAGTGCGGCATCGTCAACGCGCAGTACCTCTACGGCGGCACGAACGGCCGCGTCCGCTTCTGCTACGAGCTCATGGACTATCTCTACGACGTGCTGGCGCCGCAGGTGGGCGAGGACCGGCTGAGCGAGGCCGTGGACGGCGCCTACGAGTTCATCATGCTCCACGAGGCCGGGCACGCGCTCCGCCACCAGCTGGACCTCCCCATCACGGGCCGCGAGGAGGACGTGGCGGACCAGTTCGCCGCGCTCACGCTCATCCGCCAGGGCAGCAAGGGCGCCCGCGCCGCCATCGACGGTGTGCTGGCGCTCCAGACCGACGGCACCTTCTCGCAGTCCGATTATGCGGGCGAGCACTCGCTGGGGCCGCAGCGCCTCTACAACGTGGTCTGTCTCGTCTACGGCTCCGACCCCGACAAGTACGCGGGCCTCGTGGGCGCGGACGGGCTTCCGGAGGCGCGGGCGGTCCGGTGCCCCGCGGAGTACGCGCAGGTGGAGAAGGCCTTCGACCGGCTGCTCGGGTTCGTCTACAACGAGTAGCCGCCCGGCTGGCGGAGGCGGCCGGCGAGAGGGGGCCTGACGGGGCCATCCGCCAGCGCGGCGGGTGGCCCCTTACCTTCGGCGCCCGCTAAGCCGATACCCCTCCCGTGGCTGAGAAGACCCTCTTTCAGAAGATCGCCGACCGTGAGGTCCCCGCCGACATCGTCTACGAGGACGACGTCGCGGTCGCGTTCCGCGACATCGACCCCGTCGCGCCCGTCCACGTGCTTTGCATCCCGCGCAAACCCATCCCGCGCGCGGACGCTGTGGAGCCCGAGGACGAGCCCATCGTGGGCCACCTGTTCACCGTCGCCCGGAAGGTGGCGGCGCAGGAAGGGCTGGAGGATTACCGCCTGGTCGTCAACTGCGGCGAGAAGGCGGGGCAGACCGTCTTCCACCTCCACGTCCACCTCATCGGTGGGAGGGACCTCGGCAACATGACGAGCGGATGATCCACGTCGAAGGCGTCCACGTCGGGTTCGACGGGCGCGAGATCCTGCACGGTGTCACCTTCGCCGTGGAGCCGGGGCGCGTGGCGGGCTACATCGGCCCCAACGGCGCCGGCAAGACCACCACGATGCGCCTGCTCACGGGTACGCTCCAGCCCGGCCGCGGGCGCGTGGTCGTGGGCGGCGTGGACATCGCGCAGCACCCCGTGGAAGCGAAGCGCCGGTTCGGGTTCGTCCCGGAGCACGGGCACCTCTACGAGAGCTTCAGCCCGGAGGAGTACCTCCGCTTTATCGGGCGGATGCACGGCATGGGCGAGCGCACGCTGGAGCGCCGCGCCGCCGCGTTCCTCTCGTTCTGGGGGCTCGCGGAGGCCGCCCGCCAGCCGATGGCGGCGTTCTCGAAGGGGATGAAGCAGAAGGTGCTCATCTCCGCCGCCGTCCTCCACCACCCCCCGGTCCTCCTGCTGGACGAGCCGCTCTCCGGGCTGGACGCGTACGCCGTGCTCCAGGTCCGCGCCCTCCTCCGCGCCCTCGCAGGCCAGGGGACGACCGTCTTCTACTCCTCGCACCTGCTGGACGCCGTCGAGAAGGTGGCGGATCAGGTGCTCCTCATCCGCGATGGCTCCATCCTCGCGGACGGCACGCCCGCCGAGATCCTCCGCCAGGCTGGCGAGGGATCGCTCGAGGGCGCCTTCTCCCGCCTCACCTCCGCATCGGACGCCGAAGCAGAGGCCCGCGCTCTCGTCGCCGACGCGTTCGGCGAGGGCGTCTGACCCCTTTCCCCTCTATGATCAGCCTCGGACTCACGGGCGGCATCGGCTCCGGAAAAACTGCCGCCGCTGCTCGCTTCGCCACGCACCCCGGCGTGCGCGTCATCCTCGCGGACGACGTCGCCAAAGCCCTCATGGTGGAGGACCCGGACGTCCGGGCGGCGGTGCGGGAGCGGTTCGGCGCGGACACGTACCTCGCGGACGGCAGCCTCAACCGGGCGTCCCTGGCCGCGCGCGTGTTCTCCCGCGCCTCCGAGCTCGAAGCGCTCAACGCCATCGTGCATCCGGCCGTCCGCCGCGCCATGCTCGACGCGCTGGCGGCGGCCCGCAGCGAGGGCGTCCGCCTGTTGGTTTACGAGGCCGCGCTCATCTTCGAGACCGGCGCGGACGAGATCCTGGATCACGTCGCCGTGGTCTACGCGCCCGTCGAGACGCGCGTCGTCCGCGCGATGGAGCGGGACGGCAGCACGCGGGCCGACGTGCTCCTGCGGATGGCCCGGCAGGCCGCGCCGGCGGACCTTCGCGAGCGCGCCGACTTCGTGCTGGACAACAGCGGCTCGCTCGACGATCTCCATGCGGAGGTGGACGCGCTCTACTCCCGGCTGGTCCCGGACGCCTCCGCCAGCTCGGAGAGCGAGACCACGCGGTAGCCGCGCCGCCGCAGCTCCGGCAGCACCCGCGCCAGGATCTCCGGCGCCTTCGTGCGCTCTCCGATCGCGTCGTGCAGCACGATCACGTCGCCCGGGCGCACCTCCCGGAGGATGTGCCGCACCTGCGCCCCGATGAACGGGTTCTGCGGATCGTTCGTGGTCACGCTGCCCAGCGCGATGCGGTAGCCCGTGGAGTCCGCCGCGCGGACCGTCCCCCGGTGGTAGAACCCGACGCTCGGCCGGAACCAGACCGGATCGCCAAAGGCGCGGAGCAGCGAGTCCGTGCGCAGGATGCTCGCCGTCATGGCCTCGCGCGAGAGGAAGAGCGCGGGGTCCCGCGTCCAGCCGTGGTTGGCGACCTCGTGCCCCTCGCGCTGGATCCGCCGCGCGAGCGTCGGCTGGCGCTTCACCCGCTCGCCGACGAGGAAGAACGTGGCTCGGGCGTCGTGCGCGGCGAGCACGTCCAGCACGCGGTCCGTATTCCCAGGCTCCGGCCCATCGTCCAGCGTCAGCGCGACGAGCGAGTCGGCCACGGCAGGCACGTCGAACAGCGCGCTCGGGCTCCGGCGCTCCACGAACTCCACGGTGGCGCGGGACGGGATGCACCCGCTGGCGGCCGCCGCCAGCGCGGCGAGGACGAAGAGGGGTCGGGACATGGGATGGGGGAGGGGCGCGAGGCGAACGGCGGGGTGTGCGCGAATCGTGCCGGCTCTTTCTCTTCTCTTCTGAACGCTCGCGCCGTGCGTGCGTTGGCCCCGTGCTCTCTTCTCTGACCTCCCCCTCTCCATGCGCGCCGTCGTCTTCGACTCTTTCGGCTCCCCAGATGTCCTCTCCCTTCGCGAGGACGTGCCCACCCCCGAGCCCGGACCCGGCCAGGTGCTCGTTCGCGTTCACGCGGCCGCGGTCAACCCCGTCGATACCAAGATCCGCCAGCACGGTGACCAGTACGGCATCCAGCCCCCCGTCATCCTCGGCTACGACGTGTCCGGCGTGGTGGAGGGTGTCGGCGAGGGCGTGGAGGACCTGGTGGAAGGCGACGAGGTGTTCTACACGCCGGAGCTGAACGCCAGAGGCGCGTACGCGGAGTACCACGTCGCAGACGCCGGGCTCGTGGTCGTCAAGCCGGCGGACCTTTCGCACGAAGAGGCCGCGGCCATTCCCCTCGCGGCCTGCACCGCCTGGCAGGCGCTCATCGACCGCGCCGGGCTGGAGCTCGGCGAGCACGTGCTCATCCACGGCGGCGGGGGCGTGGGGCACTTCGCGGTGCAGATCGCGCACGCGGCCGGCGCGCGGGTGGTCGTGGTGGGCAACCCCGAGATGGAGGATGCCCTCCTGGATTGCGGCGCGGACCTCTTCGTGGACTACCACGAGGCCGACGGCACGAGCGCCATCCTGGACCTCTCCTGCGACCTCGGTGCGGACGTGATCCTGGACACGGTCGGCGGCGAGACCCTCGCCAACAGCATCGACGCGCTGGCGCCCAACGGCCGGATGGTCACCATCGTGGGCGACGCGACGGGCCACTTCGGCGCGGCGTACCAGAAGAACGCGGCCCTCTTCCCCCTCATGATGCAGCGCGACGGGGGGATGCTGGACCGGATCGCGGCGCTCGTCGAGACCGGCGACCTGGAGCCGATCATCGATTCCGTCCTCCCGCTGGCGGAGGCCGCCGAGGCGCACCGCCAGCTGGAACGGGGCGGCGTGCAGGGCAAGATCATCCTGACGCCCTAGCGCCCGGAACAACGCCTCAAACGGACCGAACCCCAGCCCCCCTCGCAGTTGGGAACGCGAGGGGGCCGGGTGGGTCCATGCAGCCGGGCATCCGCGAACCCACAGACGAGGAGCCCCGTAGCTTCCGTTCCGCCATTCCACATTCGCGACGCTCACCCATGCGCTCTTTCTTGACGGCCGCACTCGTGCTCGGTCTCGTCGGTTGTTCTTCGACCGCCGAGATGGGGAACGATCCGGCTCCGGGGGCTCCCGCTCCGCCTTCCGAAACCCCCTCCGCTCCATCCACGCCCGGCGCGCCTTCCGCGCCCGGTGAGGTCTCGTTCTCCTGCGAGGACGGCACCGCCGGCGAGTACGACTGCAACCGTGTCGATCTCGTCTCCCACATGCCCGTCGAGGCGTTCAACGCTGGCCGTGGCAACGACATCTGGGGCTGGACCGATCCCGAGACCGGCATCGAGTACGCCATCGTCGGCCTGGATGACGGCACCTCGTTCGTGAGCCTCGAGGACCCCACCAACCCGCAGAACCTCGGCAAGCTGCCGACGGCCACCGTCGCGACCGTCTGGCGCGACATGAAGGTCTACCGCAACCACGCGTTCATCGTCTCCGAGGCGCAGAACCACGGGATGCAGGTCTTCGACCTCACGCGCCTCCGCGGCCTCGAGGCCGACGCGGACCGCACCTTCGAGCCGGACACGCACTACCGCGGCGTCACGAACGCGCACAACATCGTCGCGGACGAAGAGAGTGGGTTCATGTACATCGTCGGCACCACGTCCGTCGGGGAGGGCCTCCCGGACGCCTGTGCCGCTCCGGGCTTCCACGCGCTCGACGTGAGCGACCCGAAGAACCCGCAGTTCTCCACCTGCTTCTCGGACGCGGACTCCGACGCCACGCCGCGCACCGCGCCGGGCTACACGCACGACGCGCAGTGCCTCGTCTACCGCGGCCCCGACGCCGACTACAACGGCCGCCAGCTCTGCTTCGCCGCCAACGAGGACGTGCTGACCGTCTTCGACGTGGAGGACAAGCAGAACGTGGTCATGATCTCCCAGGCGGAGTACCCCGGCGCGAGCTACTCGCACCAGGGCTGGCTCACGCAGGACCAGCGGTACTTCCTGCTGGACGACGAGCTGGACGAGATCTCCGGCGTCTCCGCCACGCAGCGGACGCTCGTGTTCGACCTGGAGGACCTGGACAACCCGGAGTTCGCCTACATCTGGGACTCCGGCATCCCGGTGATCGACCACAACATGTACATCATCGGGGACTACGCCTACCAGTCCAACTACAAGGCCGGCCTCCGCATCCTCGACGTCTCCGGCGTCGGTGAGGGCCCCGAGGGCATCCGCGAGGTCGCCTACTTCGACACGTTCCCGCAGGGCGAGGACGTGCAGTTCGGCGGCCAGTGGAGCAACTACCCGTACTTCGAGAGCGGTCTCGTGATCGCGAACGACAGCGAGAACGGGCTCTTCGTGCTCCGCCCGCGCCTGGACGACCCGGACCTCTAGGCCGCGGCTCGCTCCGTTTCTCCGCCCCGCTGGCGCCTGCCGTCAGCGGGGCGGTTTCGTTTGGAACAGCTCCGTCTTCTGGGGCCGCTCCGTCGCAACCGCCAGCGGGCGGCTGGTTACGCGTCGTCGCCGCCGAGGACGGAGCCGAGCACCTCGCGGTCGTGGCCGGAGAAGCCGTCACCGAGCGAGAGCTCATGGCCCATCCGGTCGCGCTTGGTGCGGAGGTAGGCGGCGTTGTGCTCGCCGGGCTCGATCTCCAGCGGCTCGCGGTCCACGACCTCCAGGCCGTAGCCGCCCAGCCCGACACGCTTGCGCGGGTTGTTGGTCATGAGCCGGATCTTGCCGATGCCGAGCTCGCGGAGGATCTGCGCGCCGATGCCATAGTCGCGGTGGTCCATCTTGAACCCGAGGGCCTCGTTGGCCTCCACGGTGTCCATGCCCTCCTCCTGCAGCTTGTAGGCCTTCAGCTTGTTCACCAGCCCGATCCCGCGGCCCTCCTGCTTCATGTACAGCACGACGCCGCGGCCCTCCTGCTCGATCCGCTGCATCGCGGTCGCCAGCTGGTCGCCGCAGTCGCACCGGGCGGAGCCGAAGATGTCGCCGGTGACGCACTGGCTGTGTACGCGCACGAGCACGGGCTCATCCGGGGAGAACGGGCCGCCCTTGCACAGCGCGAGGTGGTTGTCGCCGGTGAGCACTTCCTCGAACGCCGCGAGGCGGAAGCGGCCGTGCGCCGTCGGCATGTCCACCTCCACGAGCTTCTGGACGAGCTTCTCGTTCTGCATCCGGTACGCGATGAGGTCCTGGATGGTCACGAGCGGGAGGCCGTGACGGTCCGCGAACGTCCGCAGGTCCGGGACGCGCGCCATCGTGCCATCCTCGTTGAGGATCTCGATCAAGACGCCCGCGGGGCGGAGGCCCGCCAGCCGCGCGAGGTCCACGGCGGCCTCCGTGTGGCCGGCGCGGCGTAGCACGCCACCCGGCGTGGCACGGAGCGGGAAGATGTGGCCGGGCCGCGCGAAGTCGGTCGGCTTGGCCTCCGGGCTGGCGAGCGCGCGGATCGTGGCGGCGCGGTCCGCGGCGGAGATCCCCGTCGTGGTCTCGTGCCGGTAGTCCACCGAGACGGTGAACGGGGTGTCGTAGAGCGACGTGTTGGCCTGCTCCATCATGGGCAGGTCCAGGGCCGCGGCGCGCTCGCGCGTGATGGACACGCACATCAGCCCGCGCGCCTCGCGCGCCATGAAGTTGACGCTGTCCGCCGTCACGAGCTCGGCCGCGCCGATGAGGTCGCCCTCGTTCTCGCGGTCCTCGTCGTCCACGACGACGACCAGCTTGCCGTTGCGGACGGCGTTGATGGCGGCCTCGATGGAATCGAACCGGGTCTCGTCAGCCATGGGTCTCGGGGGGTGTTTGGGCGCGAACGCCCGGAGAGCGGCCCGGATTCGCGAACGTTCGGCGCGGCCGGGCAGGCCTCGGCGCGGGGCGCCCCGCGAGACCGAGGCCGGAGCGAGCTACGCCGAGACGCGGCTGGCGATGGCGTTCTTGTCGAACCGCATCTTGGTGTTCTGGTCCACCTCCGCGAGGAGGCTGGTGTCTTCCACCTTGACCACGGTCCCGTGGATGCCGCCCGCGGTCACGATGCGGTCGCCCTTCTTGAGCTCGTCGATCATCTGCCGGCGCTTCTTCTCCCGCGACTGCTGCGGCCGGATGAGGAAGAGGTAGAAGACGACGAGGATGAGCAGCGGGAAGAGGAGCCCGCCGAGGGCGAAGCCGCCGGGAGCGGCGTCCTGGAGCAGAAAGAGCAGCATCGGGGTGGGGGAGGGTGCCGCGCGAAGATACCCGGCGCCGGGCGCGGGCCCGGTGAGAGCGGGGCGAATCCGCCGTCCGCTGGCGGCGCCTCCCGGCGTGAGCGGAGTGCTGGACTGGCGCATCGCGTGGACGGTGGGCGCACGGCGCGGTAGACGCCACACGGCCTTCACACGGGAGATCGGAGCCGTCCCGGTAGGTTCGGCGCGCTCTGGCACGGTCTCCGCAGGCCGGTGCGCCCCTCAGCCTCTCTCGCGATGACACGTTTCGCTACGCCCCTCGCCCTGTTCCTGCTCGTCCTCGCGCTCGGCGCGTGCGCGTCCGCCCGCGGCGCCTACGACGACGCCATGGAAGCGGAGGTCTCCGGCGACCTCCCGACCGCCTTCGACCGCTACTACACCGCGCTCCGGCGCGACTCCGAGATCGGCAACGCGCGCGGGCGGCTCCGCGTGGTGGGCGAGCAACTCGTGGAGCAGTGGCTCGGCGAGGCGGCCCTCGCAGACCCGATCCGTGCTGCGGACCTCTACGTGGGCGTCGAGCGCCACGCGCTCCGCGCTGAAGAGGTGGGCGTGACGCTCGGGCTCCCGGCCACCTTCGCGAGCGACCGCGACGCCGCCTTCGCTGAGGCCGTCGGCTCCATCCTCGTAGGTGCCGAGACCGCCCGCCAGCGGGGCGAGTTCTCCCGCGCGCTGGACCTCCTGCGCGATGCGGAGGCCTACCGCCCCTCCGCCTCCGACCGGCTGGCGCTCGATGACGAGGCCCGCCAGACGTACACGCTCTGGGCCGAGGCCGATCTCTCGGCCGGGCAGTTCCGCCGCGCGTACTCCAGCACGGAAGCGGCACTCGGCCTCCTCGCGCCGGACTCCCCGGAGGCCCTCGCGATGGTGGACCTCCAGTCGGCCATTCTGGACGCAGGCAGCGTGCGCGTGGCGTTCTTCCCGCTGCACGCCGAGCGCGGCCGCTACGGCAACGACGACGGCGACCGCGGACCGGTCCGCGGGGGACGCCCGGGTACGCGCACGGAGCCGCCGTACAGCTTTGTCGCGGACCTGGACGACGTGCTCAACGACGACCACTGGACGCGCCCGCCGCTCTTCGTCTATTCCGCCGATCCGGCCGAGGTGCGCCGCCTTGTTCGCAACGAGCGCCAAGCCGATGACCTGCTGGACAACCACACGCTGCTGGCGGTCTTCTCCGGCGATCTCGGCGCCGATCTCGGCGCGGCCTTCGAGGTCACCGACTGGGTGGAGACCGAGGAGATCCGGGACCGCGACACGCGGACGGCCGAAACCCGCACCGGCGGGACGGGCACGTACGAGCGGATCCGCCTGCGCCTGGAACGCGGCGCGACGGTGGAGTACGCCGTCGTGGACTCCCGCACGCGGTACGTCGTCTGCCAGGGCGAGGTCAGCCGCGACGTGAGCGAGACCATCACGGTCCACGAGGCGGACGACTGGCGCGATCTCCAACTCAGCCGCGAGGAGCGCCGCCGCTTCACGGACGACCACCGCGACGAAGAGGAGGCCGAACTCCGCTCGGAGCTGCTCGCTGCGCTCTCGTCCGCCGTCGCGGACCGCGTGTACCGCTGCGCCGGACAACGCGTGCGGTAGCCTCGTCGCCCTCCTGGCTCCAGCCGGGAGGGCGCGATTGTTCTCGCCGAGGCGCGCCGCCAGCGGGGCGGGCGTGAAGCCTCCGCTCAGGATGACACGTGGGTGCCTCCGAGGGAGCGGCACGAGAATGCCTGTACGAGCACGGAGCCGCCTTCGCATCTTTGCGGCCCCACGCCTCCCGTCCCCATGCGCGTCCTCGCTCTCTCGGTCCTGCTCATCGCATCCGCCAGCGCGGCGCAGGAGGCGGACTCCCTCGGCACGCTGGCGGGGACCGTCACCGACGCTGAGACCGGAGAACCACTGCCGGGCGCGACCGTGGTTCTCGCCGGCACGCAACAGGGCGTGGCGACTGATCTCGAGGGGCGCTATGAGATCACGGGTGTCCAACCCGGCAGGTATACGGTACGGTTCAGTTTCATCGGTTTCGTAACGCAAGAGGCGGAGGCCGTCTCGATCCACGCTGGAACCAAGCGGACCCTGGACGCAGAGCTGGTCGTCGGGGAGATCATCAGTTGTCCTATCGTCTGTAGTTCGCGGCCAGTGATCTCCAGGTCGCCGTACGCCAGCACGCGGATCAAACGGAGCGGGAGCGGGTGGTGCGCCGAAGACACGGCAGTGCGGTCTCTCGCCTTTGGTCCTCTGCGGTGATCTCCCGGTGGAGGCGGGCGTGAAGCCTCCGCAGTGCCCGAACGGCGTCACGGGCTGGCGGTACCGTCCGCCCGACGCGACCGCCCGCCCATGACGCCCGACCTCCCGCCTGTCCCCTCCGCGCGCCCGCCCTTCGTCACGCCCGACCCGCTGGCGCTCTCGTTCGACGGCTTCCCCGCCGAGGGGCTGGACGCCCTTGCGCGGCTCCGGGAGGAGCCCCACATCGAGCGGTACCGGAAGGAGAAAGAGGTCCTCCAGCGCGCCATCACGGAGCCGTTCAAGCGCTACCGCGACGACCTCGCGTTGAACTGGGTCATCCCCAACGCGCTCCCCTTCGAGACGGAGAAGAACGTCTTCTCGCGCATCCTCAAAAATGACTTCGGCGCGGGCGGCTCCCACTCGCACCTCTGGATGAGCTTCTACCGGCCGCCCCGCAAGCGGCTGACGGATCTCCAGCTCAGCCACGCCGTCCACCCCGACGCGTTCCGCTGGGGCCTCTACATCGGCGACTACTCCAAATCGCTCTTCCGCGCGGCCCGCCAGCGGCTGGCGGCGGAACCGGGCGAGGCGCTGGACCTGCTCAACACGCTCCTCGCGCGAGGCTACAAACTGGCCTTCGCGCCGCACGTGACCAAGCCGGAGGGGCACCCGGAGTTCGAGGGCGAGCTGGACGCGCTGCCGGAGGACATCCACCGCGCGAAGGGCATCTGGGTGATGCGGCGGATCGAGCGCGAGGAGATGGACGCGCTCGGCCCGAGGCTCGTGGCGCAGGCCATCGACGAGCAGGAGGCGCTGTGGCCGCTCTACCTCTTCTTCGCCGAGGCGCCCGAGCACCTGGGGCCGGCGGGTGCGATCTGAGAGACGCGCGATCTTCAGCCTTTCCCCCTTCAGTCCTCAGCCCCATGCTCCAGACCTCTCGCGACGGTGCCGTTCTCACTCTCACGCTGGACCGCCCCGAGGTCCGCAACGCGCTCAACGCCGAGATCGTCGGCGCGCTCCGCCAGCGGCTGGCGGAGGCCGCGAGCGAGGACGGCATCCGCGTGATCGTGCTGACGGGGAGCGGGAAGGCGTTCTCCGCCGGGGCAGACCTCGCGGCGCTGCAGACGCTCCAGAGCGCGAGCGCCGAGGCCAACCTCGCGGACTCCGAGCACCTCGCGGGCCTGTTCGACGCCATCGCGCGGCATCCCAAGCCGATCATTGCCAAGGTCAACGGCCACGCCATCGCGGGCGGCTGCGGGCTGGCGGCCGCCTGCGACATCGCGCTCGTGGCAGACCACGCGAAACTGGGCTTCACCGAGGTCCGCATCGGGTTCGTGCCCGCCATCGTCGCCGTCATCGCGCGACGGAAGCTGGGGGACGCCGACCTGCGCGACCTCATGCTCACGGGCCGCCTGATCTCCGCCGAGGAGGCCGCCGCGGTGGGCCTCGTGACGCGCGCCCTCCCCGCCGATGACCTGGACGCCGCCACCGACGACCTCTGCCGCCAGCTGGCGACGGAGACGAGCGGGACCGCCGTCGCGCTGACGAAGCGGCTCCTGCTGGACGTCCACGGCATGGGGTGGGCCGAAGGCGTCTCCCACGCCGTCCGGCTCAACGCGCTCGCGCGTGCCACGGACGACTGCAAGGCCGGCGTCGCCGCCTTTCTCGGCAAAACGGATCCGCCCTGGGCGGCGGAGTAGCGCTACCGCCCCATCGACGGCGGGACCGCCTCGCCGCGGGCGTCGCCGTGGCCGCTCACGAGATGGCCGGGCTTCCCGTCCTCCGTGATGATGCCGTGCTTGACGCCGACCCGCTGGAAAATGGCCAGGATCTCGTCCAACTCCTCGTCCGTGTGGGTCGCCATGTAGCTCGTGCGCATGAGCGACTGCCCGCGCGGCACCGCCGGCGGCACCACCGGGTTGACGAAGACGCCCTCCTTCAGGAGGTCATTCCAGAACGCGAGGCTCGTCATCTGGTCGCCGATGACGACCGGGATGATGGGCGTCTGGCTGCTCCACACGTTGAAGCCGAGCGAGCGGTAGCCCTCGCGCATCCGGTCCGCGATGGCGTTGAGGCGCTCCAGGCGCCACGGCTCCGCTTCCAGGATGTCCAGGCAGGCGAGGACCGTGGCCACATTCGCCGGCGGCATGCTCGCGCTGAAGATGTGCGCGCTCGCGCTGTGCCGGATGTACTCGATGACCTCGTGCGAGCCGACGACGAAGCCGCCCAGGCTGGCGAAGCTCTTCGAGAAGGTGCCCGTCGTGAGGTCCGCGCGGTCGGTCAGGCCGAAGTGCGCGGCGGTGCCCTTGCCGCCCGGCCCCACCACGCCCACGGCGTGCGCGTCGTCCAGCATCAGCCCGGCGCCGAACTCTTCCGCCAGCGCGACGAGCTCGGGCACCTGCGCGATGGTCCCGCTCATGGAGAACACGCCGTCCGTCACGATGAGCTTGCCCGCCTCCGGCCGCTCCGTGCTGTGCTTCTCCAGCAGCATCCGGAGGTGCGCCATGTCGTTGTGGCGGAACCGGACCGTCTCCGCCGCGGACACCTGCGTCCCCGCCACGATGCAGGCGTGGTTGTCCTTGTCGGAGAAGATGAGGTCTCCGCGGCCTGCCAGCGACTGGATGACGCCCTGGTTGGTCATGTACCCCGTGGAGAACAGAACGCAGGCCTCTTTGCCCATGAACCGGGCGAGGCGCGCCTCCAACTCCAGGTGGAGGTCCAGCGTGCCGTTGAGGAACCGGCTCCCCGTGCACCCGCTGCCGTACTTCTCGATGGCGGCCTGCGCGGCCTCCACCACCGCCGGGTGGTTCGTCAGCCCGAGGTAGTTGTTCGAGCCGGCCATGATGACCTCCTTGCCGTTGATGACGGCGCGGGTGCCTTCGGCGACCTCGATGGGACGGAAATAGGGGTAGACCCCGGCGCTCTTGGCCTGCATGTAGCGCCCTTCGGGTTCGAAGAACTGGCGGGCCTTCTGGAAGATGGCGCGGGGGGCGGGAGCGTCAGCCATAGGGCCGAGGCGGGGGGCGGGAACGGACATAGACAGAGCCGGGGACCGCGGGCGGGAACCGAGCAAGATAGCCGGCGCGTGTGGAGGCGCTGCCGAGGCGTTCGCAAGACGATGCGAACGGTGTTCACCCGTCGCCGTTTCCGGAACGTTACGGCCGGTTTGAGCGCCTCCGTGAAATCCGGGAGGGCCGGTCCTGGCTACAGCTGGAGGCGGAGGCCGAGAGCGGGGCCGTCGGGCATGGGGAGCACGCGGAGGGAGAGGTCTTCGCCGACGTCGAAGCCGTCCAGCTCCGCGGCCACGTACGCGTCCACGGCCTGCAGCGCGTACGCAAGCCCGGTGAGGAGGATCGCGATGTCGCGGTTGGAGCGGGCGGAGGTGCGGCGGTCGCGGAGCACGGTCGCGCTCAGGCTGCCCGCCTCAATCCACTCGGCCTCGAACCGCTCGAACTCGTTGGGCGTGCCGTCCGCGACCTCGCGGTCTTCCTGCTGGCGGTAGAGGAACGCGTGACGGAAGAGGAGGTAGCGGTCGTGCTGGTAGACCGCGAATGCGCCCGCGCCCACGAGCGCCCCCACCACGACCGGCACCTTCGCGGGCTGGCGGTTGTAGAGCTGCCCCCACCCCGGCACGAGCAGCGCGCGGCGGAGAGCCCCCGAGGGGGAGCGCGTGGAGTCTGCTACGGTCGCGTCCGCGACGGCGACCGAGGGCGTCGCGAGCGAGTCCGCCTCTTGCGCGCTGGCGGTGGCGCTCAGCGAGAGCGCGGCGAGCGCGAGTCCGGCGAGAACGAGCCCCGCGCGGACCCACTGCCGAGCACGGCCGCCAGCGGGAGGGCGGGAGCGTCCGCGTGCATCGGACCGCGCGTTCACGGGCGCGCTACTTCCGCAGCGCCTCCATCACGCGCTCCAGGTCCTCGATGGAGTAGTACGCGATGGTGATGGAGCCGGAGCCGTCGCCGGCGCGGTGGCGGATCTGGACCTGCGTGGCCAGCTTCTCGCGGAGCTCGCCCTCGAAGGACTCGACTTGGAGCCGGTCCCGCTCCGTCAGAGCGGCGGTCTTCTCCGCGGCCTTCTGGGCCGTGGTGGAGGGCTCGGCGGCGGTGTCCTGCTCGGCCTCGCGCATGGCGCGGACGCGGCGTTCCACCTCGCGCACGCTCAGGCCGTCGTCCAGGATCTCGCGGTGGAGCGCGAGCTGGGCGTCCTCGTCGTCGATGGAGACGAGCATCCGGGCGTGGCCGGCGGTGACGGTGCCCTCGCGGAGGCTGGCCTGCACACGCGGCGGGAGGCGGAGGAGGCGGAGCGCGTTGGCCACGGCCGGCCGGCTCTTGGACACCTTCTCTGCGACCTGCTCCTGCGTCAGCCCCACCTCTTCGATGAGCCGCTGGTAACCGAGGGCGACCTCGATGGGGTTGAGGTCCTCGCGCTGGACGTTCTCGACGATGGCCATCTCGAGGATCTCCTCGGTGGTGGCCTCGCGGATGTAGGCGGGGACGGCCTTCAGCCCGGCCCGGCGGCTGGCGCGGAGGCGCCGCTCGCCCGAGATCAGCTCGTACGTCCCCTTCCCGAGCGACCGGACCGTCAGCGGCTGGACCACGCCGAGCTGCTTGATGGAGTCCGCCAGCTGGTCGAGCGCCTTCTCGTCGAAGTCCTTGCGCGGCTGGTACGGGTTGGGGCGGATGGCCTCCACCTCCACGTCGGCCACGCGGCCGGCGAGGCGCTGGCGCTCGTCGAAGTTGTAGAGGCGCGTGCGCGGGAGGCCCTCTTCGCCTTCGGCCTCGGGGGCGCTGGGCTGGGAGGGGAGGAGGGCGCTGAGGCCTTTGCCGAGGGCGGCTTTCTTGGCAGCCATGCGGGCTTAGTCGTTGGACCCGTCGGGGCGGGAGAAGGGGTCAGAGCCGCGGCCGGGGGTGGCGCGGGACGGCAGGTGGATGCGGCCGGGGTCGGCCGGTCGGCGGGTCTCCGGAGTGCGCGCGGTGCCGTCCGCACGGCCGTTCTCGGGCGGTGCGGAGGGCGTCGGGCGGGGGGCGGGACGGCCGAACGGG
Source organism: Bacteroidota bacterium (assembly GCA_012960515.1). Lineage (GTDB taxonomy): Bacteria > Bacteroidota > Rhodothermia > Rhodothermales > Rubricoccaceae > Rubricoccus. The sequence continues at coordinate 64,159 of DUBD01000241.1, forward strand.
GGGGCGGAGCCATCTCCGCCTGCGGGCGCGGTCCCACTCGGGGGCGGCGTGGACGCCGCGGGCGGCGAGGGCCGGTGCGTGGCGGCCTCCGGCGGCTCGGGCGCCGCGGGCTGGCGGGGCTCCGGAGCAGGCGTGGAAGGCGCCGGCGAGGTCCGCGGTGGCGGAACGACGGGCGAGGGCGGCGTCGTGGGCTTCGCGGGCGGCTCAGGGTCGTCTGCCGGTGGCTCCGGTTCGGCGGGCGGCGGCGGGCGCTCCGTCACGGTGGGCTGGAGCGGTTGGAAGCGCGGCGGCGTCGGGGCGGTCGCAGCCGTGGGGGGAGGCTCGGGCGCAGTCGCCAGCGAGACGGCCGGGGCGTCGTCGTCGTCTGCCTCCTCAGTTTCGGGGCGCTCCAGGAAGCGGGCGTTGTTCTTGATGACCTCGCCCGCCAGCGCCATGTAGTTCTTCGTTCCGGCGGAGATCGCGTCGTATAGCAGGACCGGCTTCCCGAAGCTCGGCGCCTCGCTCACGCGGACGTTCCGCTGGATAACGGCCTGGAAGACGCGGTCGCCGAAGTAGCGGCGGACCTCTGCGGCTACCTGGTTGCTCAGGCGGAGGCGGCCGTCGAACATCGTCAGCAGCACGCCCTCGATCTCCAGGTCGGGGTTGAGGTGCTGGCGGACGATCTTGATGGTGTTGAGCAGCTGCCCGAGCCCTTCCAGCGCGAAGTACTCCGCCTGCACCGGGATGAGCACGGAGTCGCTGGCGGTGAGCGCGTTGAGCGTCAGCAGGCCGAGGCTCGGCGGGCAGTCGATGACGATGAAGTCGTACGTCTGCCGGGCCTTCTGCAGCGCCTTCTTGAGCACCCGCTCGCGCTCCGCGAGGTCGATCATCTCGATCTCGGCGCCCACGAGGTTGATGTGGCTCGGCACGAGGTCGAGGAACGGCATCTCCGTGTGGAGTGCGGCGTCCTCCACGCTCACGTTGCCCATGAGCACCTCGTAGACGGAGGAGGCGACGGTCCGGCTGTCCACGCCGAGGCTCGACGTCCCATTGGCCTGGGGGTCGGTGTCGAGGAGGAGCGTGGGGTGCTCGGTCGCGGCCAGCGAGGCGGCGAGGTTCACCGCCGTCGTCGTCTTGCCGACGCCGCCTTTCTGGTTCGCGATCGCGATGACCTTGCCCATGGGGCGAGCGCGGGGGTCGTGGGGCCGGGGGCTGCGCAGGGCGCCGGACCGGCTGAGTGCGGGAGGAAGCGGGCGGCCACTCGTCCTGAACGACGGGCCGCCCCTCTCGAATATAGCCCGGCGCCGGGTGCCCGCCGGACTCGCGGGACCTCGGAGCCGCGCTGCGCGTGAAGTCCCCCGAACTTCCTTACGCCGCTTTGCCTGCCCCTTCCATCCTCGCCCGCGAGCACCGCCAGCGCCTCACCGCCCTCCAGAACGACTTCCGCGACTCGCTCGGCCGCATCGACGGCGACGATGAGGCGGCGATCCAGCTCCGCGCTGTCATCGAGACCGCGGCCGAAACGCTCGGCGGGCTGGCGGAAGCGTTCGGCGATTTCGCGGAAGGCGACGAGGAGGCCTGGGCCGACTGAGCGAGGCGTTCCGCGTCTGGGCCCCGCCTGACGGTCGGCTGGCACGGCTGTCCCTTTCTTTCCCCAGTCCCCAGTCCCCAGTCCCCAGTCCCCAGTCCCCCAGCGTGTCCCGCCGCTTCGTCCTCCGCCGAGATCCCGAGTCCCAGGCGCCCGCCCTCCGCCCGGACCTCCAGATCGACTACGCCGCCGAGCTCAACCGCCAGCAGCTGGCGGCGGCCACGGCGGCCGGCGGCCCCACGCTCATCGTGGCGGGCGCGGGGACCGGGAAGACGCGGACGCTCGTCTACCGCGTAGCCTACCTCGTGGAGACGGGCGTGGCGCCGGACCGCATCGCGCTGCTCACGTTCACGCGGCGGGCCGCGCGCGAGATGCTCGTCCGCGCGTCGCAGCTGCTGGACGGGCGGTGCGAACGCGTCCGGGGCGGCACGTTCCACGCCTTCTGCGTGGAGGTGCTGCGGCGGCACGGCGAAGCCATCGGCGTCCCGCGGCGGTTCACGATCCTGGACCAGGCCGACGCCGCGGACGTGATCGACCTCCTCCGTACGGAGCGCGGGCTGGACTCGCGCGAGCGGCGGTTCCCCAAGAAGCGGACGATCCAGCGCATCCTGAGCAGCGCCGCCAACCGTGGCGTGAGCGTCCCGGAGATCGTGGAAGAGGAGCACCCGCACTACCTCCGCCACGCCGACGACCTCGCCGCGCTGGCGGTGGCCTTCCGCGAGACGAAGCGGCGCTACGGCCTCGCGGACTACGACGACCTCCTCGGCCTCACGCTGGAGCTCCTCACCTCGCGCGAGAGCGTCCGCCAGCAGGTGGCGGGGCGGCTCCAGCACGTCCTCGTGGACGAGTACCAGGACGTGAACGGCGTGCAGGCCGCGCTCGTGGAGCAACTCGCGAGCGTCCACGGCAACGTCACCGCCGTCGGCGACGATGCGCAGAGCATCTACCGCTTCCGCGGGGCCGACGTGGGTCACATCCTCGCCTTCCCCGAGCGCTTCCCCGGGGCGCGTGTCCTCAAGCTGGAGGAGAACTATCGCTCCACGCAGCCCATCCTGACCGTCTCCAACGCCGTCCTCGCGGGTGCGCGAGAGAAGTACGACAAGCGGCTGTTCACGCGGAAGGAGGGCGGCGAACTTCCGGGCCTCGTGAAGTGCCCGGATGAGGACTGGCAGAGCCGGTTCGTCTGCGAGGTGGTGCTGGGCAACCGCGAAGCCGGCGTTCCGCTCGCACGACAGGCGGTGCTCTTCCGCGCGAGCTGGTGCTCGTACGCCCTCGAAGCCGAGCTCACGCGCCGCCAGATTCCGTTCGTCAAGGTCGGCGGGCTGAAGCTGGCGGAGGCGGCGCACGTCAAAGACCTCGTGGCGCACCTCCGTGTGGCCGAGAACCCGGCCGACGCCGTGGCCTGGAACCGCGCGCTCCTCTTACTAGAGGGCGTCGGGCCGAAGACGGTCCGCAAGGTGCTGGACGGCATCCAGGCGGAGCGCGAGGCTGACGGCGACCCGTACCGCCTCGCGGCTCCGCACGACGCCCGCTACGCCCAGTCCGTCCGCCAGCTGGCGGCGCTTCTCGCCGATCTCCGCGACGGGCGCGACCTCGACGCCCAGATCGCGCGCCTTCTGGACTACTACCGCCCCCACCTCGAACGGCTCTACGACGATTGGAAGGCCCGCGAGGCCGACCTCGACGGGCTGGCGGATCTCGCCGCGCGGTACGGCACCCGCGCCGCCATGCTCGAAGCTCTCGCGCTGGATCCCGTGGACCTTCACCAGGAAGACGTGGAAGGCTCCTTCCGCGACGAGAAGCCGCTCGTGCTCTCCACCATCCACTCCGCGAAAGGCCTGGAGTTCGATACCGTCGTGCTGATCGAAGCGCTCGACGGCGTGCTCCCGAACGAGTACGCCGTCAAGAGCCCGGAGGAGTTGGACGAAGAGCGGCGGCTGCTCTACGTCGCCCTCACGCGCGCCGAGCGCCAGCTGTGGGTGAGCTACCCCGCCGCGCGCTGGCGGCGGAGTGGCGGCTACCTCACGCGGCCCTCGCGCTTCCTAGAGGACCTCGCTGAGGACGTGCTGGAGCCCGTCG
>DUBD01000242.1 GCA_012960515.1 Bacteroidota bacterium
TGGTTGCCCGTGGCCCGCGCGTCCACCACGCGGTTCGAGGGAAAGAGCGCGAAGAAGACGTCGGGGTCGAACACCGCACTACCTAATGGGGAAGCGGCAGCCGCCTCGGACCGCGAGAAGGCCTTGTCGCCTCCTTGAGCAGCACGCTGCCGCGCCCGCGCGGCGGGCGTCGTCGAGATCCACGTGCACGACCTCCGCGAACACGGCCTCGGGAAGTACCGCCAGATCGACGACGCGCCGTACGGCGGGATGGGAGGGATGGTCCTCCGCCCCGAGCCGCTGGCGGCCTGCCTGGACGCCATCACGGCCGACGGCGACACCCCGGACGAGGTCATCTTCCTCACCCCGGACGGCGAGACGCTGGACCAGCCGATGGCCAACCGGCTCTCGCTGCTCAAGCGGATCGTGCTGATCGCGGGCCACTACAAAGGCATCGACCAGCGCATCCGCGACGCGTACGTCACGCGCGAGGTCTCCGTCGGGGACTACGTGCTCTCCGGCGGCGAACTCCCCGCGCTCACGCTTATCGACGCGCTCGTACGGATCCTCCCGGGCGCCCTCGGCGACAGCCAGAGCGCGCTCTCTGACAGCTTCCAGGACGGGCTCCTCGACGCGCCCGCCTACACCCGCCCCGCCTCCTGGCGCGGGCTCGACGTGCCGGACGTCCTCCGCTCCGGCGACCACGGCGCCATCCTCGAATGGCGCGAGGCGCAGCGGCTCCAGAAGACCCGCCAGCGCCGCCCTGACTTGCTCGGCGCCGACCCTGAGGCCGGCTCCGAATCCGCCGCTCCCACCGGCGAAGAATCGTCACAGACCGCCTAGACCCCCGGTCCAGGCCCTTATCCCCCGTACTTTGCGGGCTGCACCCCGCGCGACCGAATCCTGACATGGCGACTGATCTCATGGGCCTCGTGGAGGCCACCCAGCTCCGCGACGACCACCCCGCGTTCAATCCCGGTGACACCATCCGCGTCCACGTGCGCGTGATCGAGGGCGCGAAGGAGCGCATCCAGATCTTCGAGGGCGTCGTCATCGCGATCCAGAACAGCGGCACCTCCCGCACCTTCACGGTCCGCAAGCTCTCGAGCGGCGTGGGCGTGGAGCGCGTCTTCCCGTTCGCCAGCCCGCGCGTCGCCAAGATCGAGCTCGTCCGCGAGGGCCGCGTCCGCCGCGCCAAGCTGTACTACCTCCGCGGCCTCCGCGGCAAGGCGGCCCGCATCAAGGAGAAGCGGCGCGACATCGCGAAGTAACTCGCTTTCAGCCTGCCGGTACGGGGTACCGGGCACGGGAACACGTGGCGTGAGCGCCGCAGTTTCGGTGCCCCGTACCCCGTGCCGCGTTTATCCCCATGCCGACTCCCGACCGCTCCGCCGCCGCTACCGTCGCCGTCTGGCCGCACCCCGCCGCGCAGGCGCTCGGGCGGCTCGTGACCGGCGTGATCGGCGGGGAGGTGCGCACGGTGGAGCCGTGGGCGGCCGCCGCCGCGCTGGCGGACCGCACGGCCGACGTCGCGCTCGTCCCCTCGCTTCAGGTCCTCCGCCAGCCGGACGCGTTCAGCCTGGTGCCCGGGGCCGGTTTGTCCGGTGTCGCCTCGCCCTCGCGCGTGCTCGCCATCGGCGTGGGGTTGGACGAGGTGGAGACCGTCGCCTTCGATCCGCGCGACGGGCAGGACGCGCTCCTCGCGCAGCTCGTCCTCCGGGAGCACTTCGACCGGCGGCCGGCGTTCGTACCGGTAGAGAGCGCCGGCCTGTCGGCGGTGAGCGAGCACGGCGCCGCGCTCGTCCCGTTCGACGCGGAGATCCCTGAGGGCGTCTTCCGCCTGGACCTCGGCCGCGAGTGGGCAGACCTCACCACCCGTCCGATGGCGTGGGGCCTCCTCGCCTCGCGCCCTGGCGCGATGCCGCCCCCCATCGCGCGCGCGCTCCACCAGGCCGCCATCGAGTCCGGCGACCCGACCGGCGACGGCGACTTCCAACTCTCGCTCGCCGGTTTGGGCTACGACGGCCTGGAGGCGCTCGCCGATCACCTCTTCTACACCGGCACGCTCAGCGCCATCCCCGAGCTTCCGTTCGTCGCCATCGAGGACGAGGAAGACGAGAGCCCGGACGCGCTGGACCTGCTGGCGGCTGGCGGCCTGCCCGAGGGCGAGTAGCTCCCCGCCGGAGCGCGCGAAGGCGAGGGAGCTACCCCGCCTCTTCCACGTTCCTCTCCTTTCTCCGCACGCCCCGTTCCTGTCTCCCCATGGCCGGCATCAAGACCGTCGTTTCCAACCGCCGCGCGCGTCACGAGTACGCGCTCGAAGCCCCCGTGGAAGCCGGGCTGGTGCTGACGGGGAGCGAGGTGAAGTCGCTCCGGGCCGGGCAGGCGACCCTCGCGGAAGCGTTCGTCTCCGTCGGCGATGACGGGGTAGACCTCGTGGGGGCGCACATCGCGCCGTACACCGAGGCGTCCTACACCAACCACGTGCCCACGCGGAAGCGGCGGCTGCTGCTCCACAAGCGCGAGATCGAGAAGCTGCGCAAGGGCGTGGAGCAGAAGGGGTTTACGGTCGTCCCGCTGAAGATCTACTTCAAGGGCGGGCGCGCGAAGCTGGAGATCGCGCTGGGCAAGGGCAAGAAGCTCCATGACAAGCGCCACTCCATCGCCGAGCGGGAGTCCAAACGGCGGATCGAGCGCGCGATGCGCGAGCGGTAGACCGCTCCACGCTCGCAGAGGACCACCGCCAGCTGGGCGCGGGGGGCGGGAATCCCCGGCGGCAGCGAGCCTGCGACAGCCGTAGCATTCGGCCCCTCGTGTGCCCATGCTGAACGCTCTCACTCGCCTCCTCGGCATCGTCCCCTCAGAAACGGAGCCCGTCCCCAGCGGCGGCGGCGGCGGGCTGGCGGTCGTGCTGACCGGCGGCGGCGCGCGCGCGGCGTACCAGGCCGGCGTGCTCCGCGGGCTCTCGTCCATGTTCCCGGAGCACCGCCCGCGCATCCTGACCGGCGTCTCAGCGGGCGGCCTCAACGCCTCGTTCCTCGCGAACCACTCCGACGCGCCCTACCGCGAGGCGACCGACACCCTCGTCAAGACGTGGCGAGACCTCCGCGCCGATCACGTCTTCGAGATGGAGGGGCCGGGGATGCTCGGCAGCTTGGTCCGCTTTTTCCGCAAGACGGAAGAGATCGAGCCGCCGCGGCGGGGCGGCGTGCTGGACACCACCCCGCTGCACCGGTTCGTGGAGCGGCACCTCGGGCCCCTCGGGCAGCCCATCGACGGCATCGCGCGGGCGGTCGAGAGCGGGGACCTCCACGCCTTCGCGCTCACGACGACCTCGTACACGACGGGCCAGTCCGTGACGTGGGTGCAGGGCGAGGGGATCGAGCCATGGGACCGGCCCATGCGCCGCGCCGTGCGGACGCAGATCCGCCCGGAGCACGTCCTCGCCTCCGCCGCCCTCCCGTTCTTCTTCCCCGCCGTCGCCATCGACGACGAGCAGGTGGGGCACGGGTGGTACGGCGATGGGGGCATCCGCCTCACGGCGCCGCTCTCGCCTGCGCTCCACCTCGGCGCGGACAAGGTCCTCGTCATCACGACCCGCTACGCCCGCACTCCAGACGAGGCGGACACGCCGGACGTGCTGGAGTATCCGCCCCCTGCGCAGGTGCTCGGCGTGCTCATGAGCGCGGTCTTCCTCGATGTCATCGACCGGGACGCGCAGACGCTCACGCGGATCAACGAACTCATCCGCGCGCTGCCGCCGGAGGAGATGAACGGGTTCCGCCCCGTGGACCTCCTCGTGATGCGGCCGTCCGAGGACGTCGGGCAGCTGGCGGGTGGGATCGAGCCGCGCCTGCCGCCGCGGATGCAGACCCTCGTCAACAGCCTCGGCGGTGGGGAGACGAAGAGCCCGGACTGGCTCTCGATGCTCATGTTCGACGAGGGCTACGTCAACCGCCTCATCGCCATCGGTGAGGCCGACGTGTACGCGCGGCGCCAGGAGATCGAGGCGTTTCTCGGGATCGGAGAGGAGGAAGCGGAGCCAGAGTAGTCGCCGCCGACGGCGTCCGCCAGTCCGGGCGCGGATCGGCGGCGCGTGCGTAGCCTTCGGCCATGACCGCCATGCCCCCGCCGGTCCGCATCGCGATGTGGAGCGGCCCGCGCAACGTCTCCACCGCGCTCCTGCGCGCCTGGGAGAGCCGCGCCGATACCGCCGTCTCTGACGAACCGCTCTACGCTGCCTACCTCGCCACCACGGGCAAGCCGCACCCCATGCGCGAGGCCGTCCTCGCCTCGCAGCCGACCGACTGGCGGGAGGCCGCAGCGGCGCTCACTGGGCCAGTGCCGAACGGCGCGCCCATCTGGTACCAGAAGCACATGGCCCACCACCTCACGCCCGGCGTGGGGCGCGAGTGGCTCCAGGGCTTCCGCCACGCCTTCCTCATCCGCCAGCCTGCCGCCATGCTGGCCTCGCTCGCGAAGGTCCTCCCGGACGCGACGCTGGAAGACACCGGCCTCCCGCAGCAGGTGGAGCTGTTCGACCGCACCGCCGACCGCCTCGGCCACGCCCCGCCCGTCCTCGTCGGCCACGATGTCCGCGCCGATCCTGAGGGCGCGCTCCGCGCGCTCTGCGAGGCGCTAGACGTGCCGTGGGACCCCGCGATGCTCCAGTGGGCGCCTGGCCCTCGCGAGACGGACGGCGTCTGGGGCCCCGTCTGGTATTCCCGCCTGTACCAGACGACCGGCTTCGCCCCGCCCGAGCCGGATCGCTCACCGAACGTCCCCGCCGCGCTGGCGCCTGTTTTGGACGCGGCGCTCCCGCTCTACGAGCACCTGCACGCCTTTCGGTTGATCGCTGACGAACGCCCGCAGACCGCCGACTAAACCGAGATGGCCGTCGAAACGCGCGCTGGCTCGCACCCGATCGCCGCCGACGCTGCAACGCCGTCTGATCTCCCGCCGACTCCTCCCGCCAGCCGGGAGCGTCTGTCACGACGCTGAGCGCGCTGCGCTTCTCTCGTGCCGCCTCGCCCTAGCGCCAGGCCGCTCCCTCCATCTTCCTTTCTCGCTACTGCGGCCCGCCGCCCTCGGTCCGCCGTCCCCCTCATGCTCCAGACCTTCGACGAACGCAACCGCGACCTCCTCGTCAACATCAACGGCACGCTCACCCACCGCGATCAGGCCGGCATCTCCCCGTTCGATTCCCTCGTGCAAGGTGGCGACGGCGTGTGGGAAGGCCTCCGCCTCTACGACGGCCGCATCTTCCGCCTGGACGAGCACCTCGCCCGGCTGGCGGACTCCGCCAAGGCCATCGCGATTCAGGGCGTGCCCTCACGCGACGCCATCGTGGAGGAGCTGCGCAAGACGTTGGAAGCCAACGGGATGCGCGATGGGGTGCACATCCGCCTGACGCTCTCGCGCGGGACGAAGATCACGAGCGGGATGGACCCCCGCCTCAACCAGTCCGGCCCCACGCTCATCGTGCTCGCGGAGTGGAAGGCGCCCGTCTACGACACGTCCGGCCTGACGCTCGCCACGTCCTCCGTGCGCCGCTTCCCGCCGGACTGCCTGGACCCGAAGATCCACTCCAACAACCTGCTCCAGAGCATCCTCGCCAAGATCGAGGCGAACGCCGCTGGCGCTGACTCCGCGCTTCTACTGGACCGCGACGGGTTCATCGCGGAGTGCAACGGGACGCACGTCTTCCTCGTCCGCGACGGCGTGGTCATGACCTCTCACACGGACGCCTGCCCCGAGGGCATCACGCGCCAGACCGTGCTGGATCTGTGCGAGGCCAACGGCATCCCCGCGCGCGTCGGGCGCTACTCCCTCGCCGAGGCGTACCGCGCGGACGAGATGTTCTGCACCGGCACGATGGGCGAGCTGGCGGCGGTCACGCGCCTGGACGGCCGCACGATCGGGTCCGGCGAGCCCGGCGCGATGACGGCGCGGCTCTCGGAGATCTTCGCCGAGGAGGTCCGCCAGTCGGGCGTGCGCGTGGTGGAGTAGGGGGCTTGCCCCGCTGGCGGTCCCACTCGCGGCGACCGCCAGCGGGTGGCAGCCTGTTCCGGTGCGCTCGCCATCACCGCCGCCGCTCAACCGTCCGACGGCCTCTCCCGCACCGCCTCATGGAAGCCACCGCCACCGTCCACGATCAGGTCCGCACGTACTACGGCGAGACCCTGACGACCTCCGCCGACCTCAAGACGAGCGCCTGCTGCTCCGAGGAATCCGTCCCGGACCACCACAAGCCGATCCTCTCGCTTCTCCCGGACGAGGTGCTCCGCACGTTCTACGGCTGCGGATCCCCGCTCCCGCCCGCCCTCGACGGCTGCACCGTCCTGGACCTCGGCTGCGGGACCGGGCGCGATGCCTTCGTCGCCGCTGCGTTGGCGGGTCCGGCGGGCCGTGTCATCGGCGTGGACATGACCGAGGCGCAGATCGAAGTAGCGCAGCGGCACGAAGCTGCCGTCGCGGAATCGCTCGGGTTCAGCGCCCCTACCACGAGCTTCCGGCTGGGCACCATCGAAGACCTCGCGGCGGCGGGCATCGAGGACGCGAGCGTGGACGTGGTGATCTCCAACTGCGTGCTGAACCTCGCGCCGGATAAGGAGGCCGTCTTCCGCGAGATCACGCGCGTGCTCAAGCCCGGCGGCGAGCTCTACTTCTCGGACGTGTTCGCGGACCGCCGCCTCTCCGCCGAGGTTCAGGGCGACCCCGTCCTCGTGGGCGAGTGTCTGGGCGGCGCGATGTACGGCGAGGACTTCCGCCGCTTGATGGCGCGTCTCGGCTGGGCGGACGTCCGCACCGTCAGCCAGCGCCCCATCGTCGTGGAGGACGCCGCGCTGGCGGACAAGCTGGGCAACGCTTCGTTCACGAGCCGCACGATCCGCGCGTTCAAACTCCCGGACCTCATCGAGGACCGCTGCGAGGACTACGGGCAGGTCGCGATCTACCGCGGCGGTCTTGTGGGCCAGCGCCACGCGTTCCGGCTGGACGACCACCACCTCTTCGAGAAGGACCGCCCGATGCTCGTGTGTGGTAACTCCGCCGCGATGGTGCAGGCGACGCGCTACGGCGCCTACTTCGAGGTCATCGGCGACCGGAGCACGCACTTCGGCCTGTTCGATTGCGAGCCCGCGCCGGAGAGCGTGGAAGCGGACCGGGGCACCGGCTGCTGCTGACCCTCTGGCCCCTCTGACGTCGCGACGAGCGGAGCCGTCAGGGGCTGCGTCAGACGCTGCTCGCAGGCTCGCGCCATCCAGACCTACGGGGTGGCGGCCGTCGCCACTCCGAGCGCGGTCTATGCACCGACGTGCGCCGCCAGCGCCTCGGCGAGATCCGCGTGCCCGTGCGCCCGGGCCATCGCGATGGGCGTCTGACCCTGCGCGTCCTCCCGCGAGGGATCGGCGCCGTGGGCCAGCAGCATCTCCGCGAGCGCCTCCTGCTTGAACATCGCCGCGAAGTGGAGCGCGGTGGCGCCGGCGGGGTTCGTGGCGTTGGGATCGGCGCCGCCCGTGAGCAACTGGCGGGCGCGGTCCACGTGGCCCTTGAAGGCCATGCCCATGAGCGGGGTGTTGCCGCGGGCGTCCGGGAGATCCGGGTTCGCGCCGCGCTCCAGCAGGAGGGAGGTGGTGGGCTCCTGATCGTTGTACGCCGCGATCATCAGGAGCGAGTAGCCCTGGGCATCGCGGAGGTCCGGGTCCAGCCCGGCGTCGAGGAAGACCGCGAGCACTTCGGCGTCACCGCGGCGGGCGATCTCGTGGTAGTCGACGGTCGAGGGATCAATGGGGGTGGACATATCGGGGCGCTGGCGGCCGCCGCCAGCGGGGCGGGGGGATGGAACTGCGCCCCGGCAGCCGAGGCCGCCGGGGCGCGTGAGACGGGGAGAGGCGGGGCCTAGTCGCGCTGGGCCTCACCCTCTGGGACGGCGTCGCGGACGGCCATCGCGGCGTCCACGGACTGGCCATCGCCTCCGGCGCTGCGGGCCGCGGTCACGGCCTCGCGCACGCGGCGGCCGTAGTCCTCGTCCACCTTGTCGAAGAGGGCGAGCTGGCGGTCCACGATCTCCTGGCGGGTCACGCCGGCCATGGCGCCGGCGAGGCTCTCCACGAGGCGGCCCTTCTCGTCCTCAGACATGAGGTTGTAGAGGGCGGCCGCCTGCGAGTAGTCGTCGTGGTCCTCGCGGGAGTTGTAGCGCGAGACCGTCACGTCGCCGAGGTGCCAGTCGGGCGTGCCGTAGCTCGGGTCCGGGCGCGGGGCGCCCTCGACCGAGTTGGGGTAGTAGTTCGGGTGGCCAGTGCCTTCGTCCCGCATGCCGCCGAACTGGCCGTCGCGCATGTAGTTGCGGACGGGCACGAGCGGACGGTTCACCTTGAGGTCGCGGTAGTTGACCCCGATCCGGTAGATGTGGGCGTCCTGGTAGCTCATGAGGCGGCCCTGGAGCATCTTGTCCGGGCTCGGCCCGATGCCAGGGACCAGGGAACTCGGGTTGTAGGCCGCCTGCTCCACCTCGTGGTGGTAGTTCTGCGGGTTCCGGTTGAGCTCCATCTTCCCGACCTCGATGAGCGGGTAGTCCGCGTGCGGCCAGACCTTGGTGAGGTCGAACGGGTTCCACTTGAACTCGTCGGCCTGCTCCTGGGTCATCACCTGGATGTAGAGCGTCCACGAGGGGAAGTCCCCGTTGTCGATGGCCTCCCAGAGATCGCGCTGGTGGCTCTCGCGGTCCTGCGCGATGAGTGCCGCGGCCTCCTCGTTCGTGAGGCACTCGATGCCCTGATCCGTCTTGAAGTGGAACTTGACCCAGACGCGTTCGCCCTCGGCGTTCACCATGGAGTAGGTGTGCGAGCCGTACCCGTTCATGTGGCGGTACGTCTTCGGGATGCCGCGGTCACCGAAGAGCCACGTGACCTGGTGGAGGCTCTCGGGGCAGAGGCTCCAGAAGTCCCACTGCATGTCCGGGTCCCGCAGGTTGGTGTGCGGGTGCCGCTTCTGCGAGTGGATGAACATGGCGAACTTGTACGGGTCACGCACAAAGAACACCGGGGTGTTGTTACCGACGAGGTCCCAGTTGCCTTCGTCGGTGTAGAACTTGAGCGCGAAGCCGCGGGGGTCGCGCTCGGCGTCGGCGGCGCCGCGCTCGCCGGCGACGGTGGAGAACCGGATGGAGAGCTCGGTCTCCTTGCCGACCTCCGAGAAGATGGAGGCCTTCGTGTACTGCGTGATGTCGTTCGTAACGGTGAACGTGCCGTACGCCCCGGAGCCCTTGGCGTGGACCACGCGCTCAGGGACGCGCTCGCGGTTGAACCGCTGCATCTGCTCCTGCAGCACCACGTCCTGCATGAGGAGCGGGCCGCGCGGTCCGGCGGTCAGGGAGTTCTCCTGGTCCGGGATGGGAGCGCCGTCCGCGGTGGTGAGGAGGGGGCCGTTTTTCTTCGTGGGTTCAGTCGCCATCGTTCAGAGCCGAAAGGGGAGAGGGGATGCGTCAACGGGAGACTAGAGGGCGGGGGTCCATAGGTCAAATGGATTCTGGGTATCTGCCGATAGGCTGGGACTATTATTCGGCATGACGCTCGCCCAACTCCGCTACGCCGTCGCCGTGGACACGCACCGCCACTTCGGGCGGGCCGCGGACGCCTGCTTCGTCTCCCAGCCCACGCTCAGCGCGGCGCTCAAGAAGCTGGAGGCCGAACTCGGCGCCGTCCTCTTCGACCGCAGCCGCCAGCCCGTAGTGCCGACGGCGGCGGGGGAGCGCGTGATCGCGCAAGCGCGGGTGGTGCTCCGTGAGGCCGCCGCGCTGGCGGGCGCCGCCGGCGAGGGGGAGGAGCCGGCCGGGCCACTCCGCCTCGGCGTCATCCCGACCGTCGCGGAGTCCCTGCTGCCGCTCGTGGCCGGACCGTTCGCCTCGCGCTACCCGAAGGTGGAACTCTCTATCCTGGAACTGACCACGGAGGCGATCCTGGAGCAACTCGCCACAGAACGGATTGACGCGGGCATCCTCGCGACCCAGGAAGAGCGGGCCGGTTTGCAGACGGAGGTGCTCTACGCGGAGCCGTTCGTGGCGTACGTGGGGGAGGGGCACCGGATGGAGGCCGATCCCGAGGTGGCCTGCGAGCGGCTCTCGCCCGGTGATGTGTGGCTGCTGAGCGAGGGGCACTGCTTCCGCGATCAGGTGCTGCACCTGTGCGGCTCGGCGCCGAGCGGGGAGGCCGCGCGCAGCGTCCGGTTCGAGAGCGGTAGTCTGGAAACCCTCCGCCGCATGGTGGACCGGACGGGCGGCGTGACGCTGCTGCCCCGCCTCGCGACGCACCACCTCGGCCCCTCCCAGGTGGCCCGGCTGCGCCCCCTGGCTGCGCCCGCGCCCCAGCGCGAGGTCCGGATGGTGACGCTCCGGGCGCACCTCAAACGCCACACGCTGGCGGCCTTCGCGGACGTGGTGCGAGAGGTGGTTCGCGGCGCGACGGGTTCCGAGGCGGACGAGGTCTGAGAAGGTCTCGTGGAGCCGGTCCGCCAGCGGGGCAGAACGGGGTTTGTGACCCCTCGGAGAAGGTGGAGCCCCGGGGGAAACCCGAGTTTCTATGCCCCGTTTGGCAGTTGGTTGTTTTGACAAGCATGAGAGAACCCGCTGCTTCAAGAGCGCGCCCGTCCCGCCGATACCTCGGGACCCCCACGCGCGGCTGCGCAGACTCTCCCTTCGCCTCCTGACATGTCCAGCGACTTCGAGCCGGACCACGACGCTCCCTCCCTGTTCTCGCTCGTGCCCTGGCCGGCCGTTCTCACGCTGCTCGGTATGGCCGCAGTGGTCCTCGTTCCCCTGCTCGGTGCCATTCTGCTCGCGTCCTGATGGCGGAGGCCCCCACTGACCCGAGCCATCCGGCCGCGTTCTGGGACGCCCGCTACGCGGAGCCGGGGTACGCCTACGGAGAAGAGCCCAACGCCTGGCTCGTTCGCCAGTCGGAGCGGCTGCCCACCGAGGGCGCGGCGCTCGTGCCGGCGGCGGGGGAGGGGCGCGATGCCGTCTGGCTCGCCCAGCGCGGGTTGCGCGTCACCGCCGTGGACCTCTCGCGCGAGGGGCTGGCGAAGACCGGGCGACTGGCGGCGTCTCGCGCCGTGGAGGTGGAGACCGTCCACGCGGACTTGCAGGATTGGACGTGGCCGGTCGAGGGCGTGGACGTGGTCGCGCTGTCGTTCGTGCACGCCTCGCCGCTGTTCCGCGCCGAGATGCATCGCCGAGCCGCGGGCGCGCTCGCACCAGGTGGGCTCCTCGTGATCGAGGGGTTTCACGTCGGGCAACTCGTCTACCGCGAGGTCTCTGGCGGCCCGCCGCGCGCGGACATGCTATTCACGGCCGACCTGCTGCGCGAGGACTTCGCCGGTCTGGAGGTCGTCGAACTAGAAGAGGCGGAGACCGTTCTGCGCGAGGGGATCTACCACGACGGCCCCGCGCACGTCGTCCACGGCGTCTTCCGCAAGGCGTAGGTCCGGACCGTCCGCCGCCGCCCGCTGGCGGCAGCCGCCCGCCGGAACTCCGGGGCCGGCGCCCGGTGGGAGCCCGCCCAGCACCTCATGGTTGGAGTCCTCATCATCTTCTTCTTCTGATTCAGACCCTTCCGCCTCGCGCCATGCCCGCCCGCCTCGGTCACCTCCGCCTCGACGTCTCCGATCTCGACACCATGTCGGCCTTCTACGCCGACGCTCTCGGGCTCGTGGTCCGGGAACGCGCGACGGACGACGAGAGCCACTACGCCTTCCTGACCGATGCGCAGCCCATCCCCGGCGGCACGGACGTGGGCGAGGTGCCCGGAATGCACCACCGGCTCGTGCTCCGCCAGTCGCGCGAGGCTGAAGGCCGCGATCTCCCGGAGGCGACGCGCCTGGACCACGTCGCGTTCGAGGTAGACGACGAGGCGGAGTTGCTGGCCTTCGTGGAGCGCCTCCGCGCGATGGGGTGCGAGGCCGATCTCCAGGAAGCTCAGATCGCGTGGCAGTGCTACGCCCACGATCCCGAGGGGAACAAGCTGGAGGTGTATTGCGACCGCCGCGCACGCCCGGGCGGGGCCCCGCTGTGGCGGGGGCGGCAGGAGAAACTGGCAGAAGAACGGTTGCGCGACGCGGCGCGCTAGAGGCTCGGCGTGGCGGCTAGTTTGCGGCTCCCCACGCCCGCCCCCGTGCGCTCCGTCCTCGCCCTCGCGCTTTTTCTCTCCGCGCCGGCCTTCGCGCAGAAAGCCGATACCGCCACCAAACCGCCGCTGCAAGACCTCCGGGTGGAGCGGACGCTGAACGAACTCGGCTTCGTCTACGAGCACGACGAGACCGGGGAATACCGCCTCCTGTTCGAGACGACGGAGGACCGGACCCACCTCGTCTGGGTGCGGCCAGACACGGACTACCTCCTGAACATGGAGGTGCGCGAGGTCTACGCCATCGCGAACGAGTACATCGGCGGGGGGCCGGGGGCGATCCCGATGGAGCTCTTGGAGGCGAACGGGCAGTTCGTGCTCGGCGCGTGGGCCATCGACGAGACCGCCATCGTGTTCGTGACCAAGATCCGCGCCAACGCGAGCGCGGCCGAGCTGGAGGCTGCCCTCCTCGCCACGGCCTCCACCGCCGACGAGTTGGAGGCGGAGCTCACCGGCGACCTAGACGAGTGGTAGGCGCCTGCCGGGCGCGTCCGCCAGCAGGGGGCGGTCTGGGTCAGCGAGCCTCGCGCGCCACGTCCTCGTAGCGGTAGGCACCGGGGAAGTCCGCGGGCGCGG
>DUBD01000243.1:0-7980 GCA_012960515.1 Bacteroidota bacterium
TCGCCGAGACCGACCGCCAGCGCGGGAGGGTTAGAGGATGCGGGTGCGGAACTCGTCGTCCGCGGCGATGCTCCGGACGAACGCCTCCAGGAGGCGGACCGTCGCCTCCACGTCGCGCAGGTCCACGGTCTCCACGGTGGAGTGCATGTAGCGCATCGGGATGGAGACGAGCGCGCTCGGGATGCCGCGGCGCGTGGTGAAGATGACGTCCGTGTCGGTCCCGGAGTATCGCGAGGACGACTCATGCTGGAGCGCGATGCCCTCTGCTTCCGCCACCTCGATGAGCCGCTCCACGACGGCCGGGTGATTCACCGTGCCGTGCGTCACGCTCGGTCCGCCGCCCAGTTTGACCTCGCCGTGCTTCGCCTTCTCGATGCCGGGCGAGTCGGTCGCGTGCGTCACGTCCAGGACCACGGCCACGTCCGGCTCCAGGTGGTAGGCCGCCATCTTCGCGCCGTTGCCGCCGATCTCCTCCTGCACCGCGTTGAGCGCGACGGTCGTGGCGGCGGGCTTCTTGCCCTTCTTCAGCGCCTGCATGACCTGGGTGAGCACGAACCCGCCGAGCCGGTTGTCCAGCGCGCGGCCGGTGATCCGGGTCTCGTTGAGCATCTCGGGGCCGTCGGCGTAAACGGCGGGGTGGCCCACGCGGATGCCCAGGTCGGCCACGTCCTCGCGGGAGGCAGCGCCCACGTCCACGAACAGCTCTTCCAGCTTGGGCGCCTTCTCGTCGTCCTTCCGCTCGCGGAGGTGGATGGCGGTGTTGCCCACGATGCCCGGCACGGGGCCGTTCGCGCCGAGGATCACCAGCCGGCGGCCCCGCGCGATGGCCTGATCGCTCCCGCCGATACGGTCCACGCGGAGGAAGCCGTCGTCCGTGACGTACTTGACCGCGAAGCCGATCTCGTCAGCGTGGGCTTCCAGGAGGACCGTGGGCGCGTTCTTCTTGCCCTTCTTGATGGCCCACGCGCTGCCGTAGGCGTCGCTGTCCAGTTCGTCAGAGACAGGCTCGATGCGCTGGGCCCAGAGCCGCTGGCCAGGGGCTTCCCAGCCTGTCGGCGAGGGCGTGCGGAGGAGGTCGAAGAGGAACTGGCGGTCGTCGTCCGTCATGTCGGAAAAGGAGGTCGGATGAGAACGCAGAGGGTACCGCCGCACGAGGGACGCGGTTCGGATCGCGGCGCGGGCTTCCGGGTACCTTCGCGCGGTCCGTCCCGTCCCCCCATGCATCGGCTGCTTCTCGCGCTCGTCCTCCTCGTCTCCGCCCCGCTGGCGGCGCAACCCGCCGCGTCCGAGGTGGACACGCCGCGGCCGCTCGTCGTGATGAACCTCGCGGCCCACCCGGACGACGAGGACGGGCTCACGCTCGCGTACTACCGCGGCAACCGCGACGCCGTGGCCTACTCCGTGATCTACACGCGCGGCGACGGCGGCCAGAACGAGGCCGGCCCCGAGCTCTACGAGCGCCTCGGCGCGATCCGCTCGCGGGAGACCGAAGCCGCGGGGCGGACGCTCGGCACGCAGGTCTTCTTCCTCAACCACTACGACTTCGGCTTCTCCAAGCACGCGCGCGAGGCGTTCGCGGAGTGGGGTGTGCCCCAGCAGAGCTTCTGGGAGCCCCGCCCGTCCGAGTTGGACGCGGAGGCCGGTCGCGATCTGGTGACGGCGCGGCTCGTCTACCTCTACCGCGCCCTCAAGCCCGACGTGGTGTTCACCAACCACGACACCGTGACCGTCGGCGCGAACCGCCAGCACGGGCACCACCAGGCCGTCGGGGTCTCCGCGTACGACGCGTTCGCCCTCGCGGCGGACCCCACCTACCACCCCGAGCAGCTGGCGGACGAGGGCGTGGACCTCTGGCAGCCGAAGCGGCTCTTCCTCCGGCGCCCCCGAGGCGTTCGATGCCGCGGTCCCCGTCTCGGACACGTGCGCGGCCACGAGGTACCGGCCCGAGGAGTCGTGCGCGGAGCGGGCCGTCGCGGCGGCGGCGCTGCACGTGTCGCAGGGCTTCGACAAGTTCGCGCCCCGCTTCTACCGCGACACCACCTACTTCCAGCTCCTCCGCCAGTCGGACGAGGCGCCGCCGCTACCGGAGGGCGCGACCGACCTCGCGGCGGGGCTCGAACGGGCGGACGCCGTAGAGCCTTCGGTGCGCTACCTCATCGACAGCGGGCGCATCGGGCCGCTCGCCTCCATCGAGGCAGACACGCGGACGGCTGTGCCCGGCGAGACCGTCACCGTCCGGTGGCAGGAGCGCGGCGACGACCGCCTGACGCTTTCGCTTTTCCGCGACGCCGACCCGCTGGCGCTCCGCGTGGGCGAGGCGACGGTCGCCGTCCCCGAGACCGCCCCGCCGACGATCCCGACGCATCGCGCGATGTATGAGACGGTGCTCACGCCGCACCCGCTGACCTACAGCGTGCGCGACGCGGACGGCACGCTGACGGCCGCGGGCGACCTCCCGCTGGAGATAGCGCCCGCCGTAACGGTGGACCTCTCGCCCGATCCTGTCCGCCTCGGCCCCGGCGTCACGCCCGTCGAAGTGCAGGTGCGGACGTACGACCCCGCCGCGACGCGCGTCCGCGTGGAGGCCGCCGTGTTCTGGGACGGCCGCGGCCGCTCTCCCATCGCGACGCCGAACGCGGTCGCGGATACCGTCCTCGCCGCCGGGGACCACACCGTCACCCTCGCGCTTGACATGGGGGCGTCTCCCACGCCCGGTCGGTACGCGCTTCGCGCCGAAGCGCGCGCGGACTCCATGAGCGCGCCCGCGTACCCGTACGTCGAGATGCGGCGGGCGGTCGTGCTGCCGCCCGTGCGCGTCGCCGACGGCCTGCGCGTCGGGCACGTCCGCTCGTACGACGGCACGATGGCCGAGGCCCTCGCCGCGATGGGCGCGGAGGTCGTGGAACTGGACTCCACGGCCCTCGCGACGGGTGACTTCGACGGGCTGCACACCGTCGTCATCGACATCCGCGCGTACCTGGACCGGAAGGACCTTCGCGCCCACAACGACCGCCTGCTGGACTGGGTGCGCGAGGGCGGGCACCTCGTGGTGGGCTACCAGAAGCTGTTCGAGTGGAACGCCGGGCGGCCCCACCCGCTCTGGCCCGAGGACACCAACCCGGACGAGGGTTTCGCGCCCTACCCGCTCCAGCTCGGCCGAGAGCGCGTGACCGAGCAGGACGCGCCCGTCACGGTGGAGGCGCCGGACCACCCGCTGTTCGTCTCGCCGCACGTCATCACGGACGAGGACTGGGACGGCTGGGTGCAGGAGCGCGGCCTCTACTTCCCCACGGACGACGCCGACCCGCGCTACGCCCGCCTCCTCACGATGAGCGACGACGGCGAGGCCCCGCTCACGACGGCCCTGCTGCTCGCGGACGTCGGCGAGGGGACGTACCTCTACTCCCCGCTCGTGTGGTACCGCCAGCTGGCGGCGCTCAACCCAGGCGCGTGGCGCGCGTTCGCGAACCTCGTCTCGCTCCCCCTCGTGGACGACCGGGATGCGCCCTGACGCCTTCGCGCTTCCGGCGGACCTCTCGGAGCGCCGCCGCGGGCTGGCGGCCGTCTTCGCGGCAGCGGTGCTCTGGGGCGTGACCTTCGTGCTCGGGAAGGTGGCGCTGAACGAGATCACGCCGACGTGGCTGATCGCGTGGCGCTTTGGGCTGGCGTCTCTGTGCTTGCTGCCGTTCGTGCGCTGGCGCCGCCTGACGCTCAGTGGCGAGGACTGGCGGCTGATCGCGATCGGCGGGACGACGGCGGCGCTCGTCGTCTTCCTGCTGCAGTTCGAGGGCCTCGCGCGGACCACGGCCTCGTCGGCCGCGCTGCTCGTGGCCGTGGCCCCGCCGCTCATGGCCGTGGCCGCGCTCTGGGTGGACCGCGAGCGCCCGACGCCCGCGACGTGGGACGCCATCGCGTGCTCCGCCGCCGGCGTGCTCCTGCTCGTCGGCAAGCCGGGGCCGGGGCGGACGCTCCTCGGCGATGCGCTCTGCTTCCTCGCGATGGTCGGCGCCGTGGGTTGGACGCTGCTCTCCCGCCGCCTCGCGTACCGGACGGGCGCCCTCGCGGCGACGGCGCTCCAGTTCGCGTTCGGCTTCGCGGTGCTGCTGGCGCTCGGCGCATGGCGCGGCGGCCCGAGCGTGCCCGCCAGCCCGGCGGGGTGGGCGGCGGTCTTCGCGCTCGGGACGGTCTGCACCGCGCTCACCTTCTGGCTCTTCACCTGGGGGTTGGTGCGCGTCGAAGCCGCTCGTGCGGGCGTCCTCGCGAACGTGGAGCCGGCCGTCGGCGCGGCGCTCGGCGTGCTGCTGCTGGGCGAAGCTCTCGGCCCGCTGGCGGTCGTCGGCGGCGCGCTCTTGATCCTCGCGGCCCTCCTCGCCAGTCGCCCGGACGCCCCACCGGAACCGAGCCCCGACCTTCCCCTCGCATGACCGCCCTCCCGGACTCCCTCGCTCCCCCGGCCCGCTTCGCCGATGCCCGGTTCCGCCTCTACCGTCCTCAGACGGAGGCGCAGGAGGACGCGCTGGAGAAAGCGCGGGCGTTCGTCCGGCTGGCACGGATCCGCTACGAGCGGCCGGGATGGTTCGGCCTCAAGCCGCGCCGAAAGACCGGGCTCCGTGGTGGGCTCTACCTGGTGGGGCCGGTGGGCACGGGCAAGACACACCTCCTGACGTCCATCTACCACGCGCTCTCCACGCCGGAGACACCGGGCGCGACGCCCATCCCGTGCGCCTTCACCCACTCCTCCGCCCTCTTCCGCGCGACGGAGACGCCCGAGGCCTATGCGGAGCGGATCGCCAGCCGCGCTCGCGTCCTCTGCCTGGACGAAGTGGAACTGGACGACCCCGCGCAGGAGGTCCGCCTCATCGGGGTGCTGCGGGCCTTGCGCGAGCGCCGCGTCACCCTCGCCGCGACCTCCAACGCGGACCCGGACGCCCTCGTGGAAGGCGCCGCCTTCGGCAACGAGCGGCTGGCGCGCTTTATCCGGGAGGAGTTCGAGAAGCAGTACCACGTGGTCGTCGTGCCCGGCCAGGACTTCCGCCAGCGGCTGGCGAAGCCGGGGCGGGCGTGGGTCGGGAGCGCCACCGCGGCGACCGCGGCCATGCGCGAGGCGTTCCGCGAGGCGCCCGAGCCCAAGCGCTGGGTCGGCTTCGCGGAGTTGCTCCGGCTGACCTCCGAGGTGGAGCGCGGCGCGCTGGCGGACGACCTCGGCAGGCTGGACGCGCTGTTCCTCGAAGGCGTCCGCATCTCCGGCACCGACGACGCCCTCCGCCTCCTCCGCGTCGTGGACGACCTGTACGGCCGCCCGGACCCGCCCGTGCTCTACTTCACGAGCGCTGAGCCGCCCGCCGACTGGTTCGATCCGCAGCAGCACGAGGGCCTCGCGCGCGGCATCGCGGAGAAGTTCTTCCGGACGGTCTCGCGGATGACGAGCCTCGCGGAAGTCGTGCGCGTGTAGCGTTCGGCTGGCGGAGGCTCTCGTCGAGCGTCACCGCCCGCCCCTGGCGGAACGAGGCGCGCAGGGGTCGGTCCAAGCCCAAAACCGCCGCACGCCCATGCCCTCCCCCGTCACCGGCCTCCACCACGTCAGCGCCATCGTCGGCCCCGCGCAGCAGACGATGGACGTGTACGGCGGCCTGCTCGGCCTCCGGTTCGTCAAGAAGACCGTCAACTTCGACGACCCCGGCACCTACCACCTCTACTTCGCGGACGACCGCGCCACGCCCGGCTCGTTCATGACCTTCTTCCCCTGGGGAGACGGCGCGATGCGCGGCCGCGTGGGCGCTCCGCAGGCCACCGCCACGGCGTACGCCGCCCCGGAGGGCGCGGCCGATCTGTGGCTGGACCGGCTCGCGAGCCACGCGCCGACGGTCGGCGTGGACTTCGACGCGCCGGCCGAGCGGTTCGGCGAGACGGTCCTCACCCTTCGCGATCCGGATGGGCTGGTCATCGAGATCGTGGAATCCGCGGATGCCGAGGGCGGCTGGCAGGACGGCCCCATCCCGATGGACGCCGCGCTCGGCGCCTTCCACTCCGTCACCCTCGCGACGGCCCAGCCAGACGCCACGATGCGCGTCCTCACCGACGCCCTCGGCTACGAGGAACACGCCGAGGCCGACGGCCGCGTCCGCTTCGTCAACCCGAAGGCGGAGCGCGCTCGCTTCGTCGATGTCTTCCGCCAGCCGGGCGAGGCCGGGCGCATGGGCGCGGGCACGGTCCACCACATCGCCTTCCGCGTGCCGGACGACGAGGCGGAGTTAGAGACGCGCGAACTCCTGCTCCAGCTCGGCCTCAAGCCCACGCCGCAGATCGACCGCCAGTACTTCCACTCCGTTTACGCGCGCGAGCCCGGCGGCGTCCTCTTCGAGATCGCGACAGACCCGCCGGGGTTCGACGTGGACGAGCCCGCTGATTCGCTCGGCCGCGCGCTCAAGCTGCCCCCGCAGTACGAGCCGCAGCGCGAGGCCATCGAAGCCCGCCTCGCGCCCCTGACGCTCCCGTACTGATGCGCGCCGCCATTCTCCTCGCCGCGCTGGCGGTCGCGATGGGCGCGTGCTCCGACGCCCCGGAGACGCCCGCTCCCACACAGACCTGGGAGGTTCGCGGCGTCTACAACGGGCCACGCGCCGGAGGACAGGCCGCCTCCATCACGCACGAGGCCATCCCCGACCTGATGGACGCGATGCGGATGGACCTGCTCCTCGCCGACCCGAGCGTCACCGCCGACCTCGCGCCCGGCACCCCCATCCAATTCACCCTTGCCGAGGTGGACGGACGGCTCGTTGTCCAGGACGCGACGCCGCTCCCGGACACCACCCGTCTCGCTCTCCCCTCCCGCCCCGACTCCACCGACGCCTGATGCCGCACGAGTCCGCCCCCATCCGCACCGCCGGAACGCCCCTCGCCGACGCCTCCGCCGCTCTCATCCTCCTCCACGGCCGAGGTGCCGGTGCGGCCGACATCCTCGCGCTGGGCCGCGAGATCGCCCCCGAGGGTGTCGCCCTCCTCGCCCCGGACGCCGACGGCGCGACGTGGTACCCGCTCTCCTTCCTCGCGCCGCTCGACGCCAACCAGCCCCACCTCGACGGTGCCCTCGCGGCCGTCGGGCGGGCCGTCGCGCAGGCCGAGGCCGCCGGGCTGGACCGCCAGCGGATCGTGCTCGGCGGCTTCAGCCAGGGCGCGTGCCTCACGCTGGAATGGACCGCGCGAACGGGCGGACGCTGGGGCGGCGTCCTCGCGCTCTCCGGCGGGCTCATCGGGACAGGCGAGGACCCGGACGGCAAGCCCCCCGCTGACAAGCGCTTCGACTACAGCGCGGACCTCACGGGCACACCGGTCTTCCTCGGCTGCTCGGACGTGGACCCGCACATCCCGCTCTCGCGCGTGCGCCGCAGCGCCCTCGTCTTCTCCGACCTCGGCGCGGACGTGGACGAGCGGATCTACAAGGGCATGGGCCACGCCGTCAACCGCGACGAGTTGGACGCCTGCCGCGCCATCGTCGCCGCCGCGATGCCCTGACCCGCTGGCGGCGGCGCTCGCCGGGGCGAACCGCTAGCGGACGGCGCGAGTGACCGCCGCGGAGACCGGGCGTAGACTCCGAAAACCCATCGCGCTATGCCGTTCATCGTCGCCGCCGGGGCCGTCCCGCCGTTCCTCTCGGAGGTCGTCTACCTCATCCTCGCGGCCGCGGGCGTGGCCTACGTCTGCCAGCGGATCGGGCTCGTGCCCATCGTCGGCTTCCTGCTGGCGGGCGTGCTCATCGGGCCGAACGCGTTCGGGCTGGTGACGAACGAACAGGTGATCGAGGCGGCGGCGGAGATCGGCGTGCTGCTGCTGCTGTTCACCATCGGGATCGAGTTCTCGCTGGAGAAGCTGGCCAAGATCCAGCGGCTGATCTTCCTCGGCGGCGGGCTCCAGGTGGGCCTGACGACCGCCATCGTGACCGGCATCCTCGTCGCCTTTGGGATCGACTGGAAGGTCGGCGTC
>DUBD01000243.1:7990-12632 GCA_012960515.1 Bacteroidota bacterium
GCTGGACGAGGTGGTCCGGGCCTGGACGGGTGCGCAGGCCTACAGGTGGCAGACGTACGGAACCGCTGCCCGGCTCATGGCTGGCGGAGAGCTCGGGTCGGCCTCATCGATGATGAAGGTCTTCTGGTCGGAGCTGGACGTCGAGCTGCATGCCACGGCGCTCCGCCTGCTCGGCGACCGCGGCGAGACGAACGCGCCGCACGGCCAGGCCAGCGTGGGCGTGCTGATTTTCCAGGACCTCGCGGTCATCGTGATGGTGCTGCTCGTGCCGGCGCTGGGCTCCGGTGCGGGAGGCGAGTCGGTCGGGCTGATGGACCTCGGGATCGCGCTCGGGACGGCGGCGCTGATCATCGTGCTCGTGCTGGTCGTGGCGCGGCGGGTGTTGCCGCCGCTGCTGGAGCACGTCGCGCGGACCTGCTCGCCCGAGCTGTTCCTGCTGACCGTCATGGCGATCTGCCTCGGGACCGCGTTCATCGTGGGGCTGGCGGGCGTCAGCATCGCGCTCGGCGCGTTCCTCGCGGGCCTCGTGGTGAGCCAGAGCCGGTTCTCTGAGCACGCCCTCAGCGAGATCCTCCCGCTCCAGATCCTGTTTTCTGCGACGTTCTTCGTCTCGGTCGGGCTGCTGCTGGACGTGGGCTACATGCTCGCCAACCTCCCAATGGTGCTCGGCCTCATCGCGGCCGTCCTCGTCATCAAGCTGGTGACGACGTTCACGGCGCTGAAGGTGCAGGGCAGCGCGACGCCCGTCGCCGCGGCGGGAGCGCTCTGGCTGGGGCAGGTCGGGGAGTTTTCCTTCGTGCTGGAGCGTGCCGGGCGCGAGGCCGGGCTCTCCCCCCTCGGCATGGGCGAGGCCGGCGCGCAGTCGTTCATCGCCGCGACGGTCGTGCTGATGGCGCTCACGCCCATCATCGCGCCGCAGTCCGCCCGGCTGGCGGCCCGCCTCCGCCAGCGCGACGAGAGCCGCGCGACCGAGAGCGAGCCCGAAGTCTCCGGCGAGGCCTTCGAGGACCTGGAGAACCACACCATCATCGCGGGCTACGGGGACGCCGCGCGCAAGCTCGTCCACGTGCTGGACGGCTCCGGCATCCCGTTCGTCATCGCGACGCTCTCGCCGGACGGCGCCCGCGAGGCCGAGGCCGACGGGCTCCGCGTCCTCCGGGGCGATTACGCCAAGCAGCACATCCTCGAAGCCGTTGGGCTGCAACGCGCCAAGCTGCTCGTCGTCCCGGACGACAACCCGCAGATGGCGCACCGCGTGGTGAGCGTCGCGCGGGCGCTCTCCCCCACGACGCGCATCGTGGCCTGCGCGCCTCGCGTGGCCGACGCGGAGGAACTGGTGGAGGCCGGCGCGGACCGCGCCATCGCGGTCCAGATGGAGGCCGTCGTGGGCCTGTTCGACGACGTGCTCCGCCACTACCAGGTGGAGCCCGCGGACATTCTTCGCCACGAGGAAGCGCTGCGCCGCGGCACCTACGAAGCCCTCGAAGCCGAGATGATGGGCGCGCCCGCTGTGGAATGCGAACTGAACGACGACTGCTTTTCCACCCGCACCGTCACCATCCGCCCAGACACGCCCGCCGCCAGCCGCTCGCTGGCGGACCTCGCGCTCGATGAGCGGCTGCTCCACGTCATCCAGATCGACCGCGACGGCGAGACGATCCGTGAGCCCGGCGGCGAGGTGACGCTGGAGCCCGGCGACTCCGTCCTGTTCGGCGGCGACGCCCAGAGCTTCGTCCGCTCCGCCGACCTCTTCCGCACCTCGGACTCCCCGCTCACCGACCGTTCCACGCCTGCTCCCACAGCCATGTCCCGCCAGACCGCCGACTGGATCGATACGGGCGCGACGGTCCGCCTGACGCCCAACCCGAAGGCGGACTGCTCCCACACGGACCACATCCACGAGGTCACGCCGAGCGCGCAGGGCTGCGAGGAGTGCCTCAAAACCGGAGCCCGCTGGGT
The DNA here is from genome assembly GCA_012960515.1 of Bacteroidota bacterium. GTDB lineage: Bacteria > Bacteroidota > Rhodothermia > Rhodothermales > Rubricoccaceae > Rubricoccus. The sequence goes on from DUBD01000243.1 coordinate 9,950, forward strand.
CCACCTCCGGATCTGCATGGAGTGCGGGCACGTCGGCTGCTGCGACTCCTCGCCGGGCAAGCACGCGACGGCGCACTACCACGCGACGGGCCACCCGGTCATGCGCAGCATCGAGCCCGGCGAGACCTGGGGCTGGTGCTACGAAGACGAGGTGATGCTCTAGGCTCTGTCCGGCGAATCCAGATCGGCCTACACGCGGCCCCGGAGCCGTCCCCCCGCGTCGCGCTCCATCGCCGTAGCTCGCGCTACGTCTGCTTCCCGCTCCTCGCGGGCCGACCCCGGTCCTCGCGTTCGGCCTCGCTCCGAATCAACGGACAGAGCCTAATCCGTCACCACGTCCACCATCCCGACGACGGGGAGGTGGTCCGAGCCCTGCCGGCTGGCGGCGGTCTCGTGCGCGTGCAGCCCGCTGATCTCCACGCCGCTGGAGTAGACGCGGTCGAGCGCGAGCACGGGCCGGACGCTCGGCCACGAGGCGGGCCAGCGGGCGTTGTGGTGGCGCTCCGCGTAGCGGTCCAGCCCGCGCGAGGCGGGGTTCTTGCGCCAAGCGTTCATATCGCCCAGCAAGATCGTCGGCCCGCCGTCGAAGTGGGGATGTCGGAGAAGGGCCTCCACCTGCCGCGTGCGCGTCCGGTCCATCAGCGCGAGGTGCGTGGAGACGATCCGGATGGGCGCGGCCTCGTCGGCGATGCGGACCGCCAGCGCGGCGCGGCGCTCCAGCCGCCCGAACGTCAGGTCGATGGCCTCGGCGCCCGCCAGCGGCCAGCGGGAGAGCACGGCGTTTCCCAGTTCGCCCCGCTTGTGCATCCGCGTGACCACGAACGCGAGGTGCATCCCGAGCCGCCTCGCGAGCGCCCGGAGCGGGTCCGGCCGGTCGAACGGGCGGAGCACCTCCTGCAGCGCCAGCACGTCCGCCCCGATCTCGTCGATCACCGCGTCTACGCGGCCGGGGTCGTACGAGCGGCCGCCGCGGACGCCCGCCCACCGGTGCACGTTGTACGTCGCGATCTGGAAGCCGCGGCGGATGGGGGGCGGATCGAACGCGTCCGGCGGCGCGGAGAGTTCGGCGAGGTAGGGCGTCGGGAGAGGCATCGGCGCGAGAACGAAGAGCGCGGTGCGGAGGTCCCGCCGAGGGGAGGTGAAGAGAAACGCAGAACACCCGCCGATACTCTCACCTGACACGAGGTGTCACCCCTCGCCCGTATCCTGTCACGAACCATCCTTCACTCCATGGACCGCCTTCAGTGCAAAGCCTGCGGCTCGTTCTCCATGCTCCCCATGGAGGTCGATCCCGGAGACGTTGACGACCTCGGGATCGATGACGACACCGAGGCCCGTTTCTTCACGTGCCACGTCTGCGGCGACAACTGGCTCTCCGTCCGCCGCACCGCGACGGACGACTGCCAGATCACCTTCGCGCACCAGCTCGGGCTGGAGCCTCTGCTCAAGCGGGTCGCGCACATGAGCACGCCCGTGCTCCTCTCGGAGGCCACCGTCGACCGGTGGGACTACCTCATCGGCGACGAAGAGGTGGACGAGAATGCGTGGCGCGAGGAGCTCGACGACCGCCGCCACGTGCTCCGCTCGATCTGCACCAACTAGCCGCTGGCGCCGGGCCTGAGCGGGGAGGTCAGCCCTCTCCGCCGTCCGGCGCCACGCGCGTATCGCTCAGCCGTACGCCCGCCGCGAGCGCGTCGAAGAGGTCCGGCCGATCCGCCAGCGCGGATGCGGGTGCCGAGAGGTGGACGGCCCAGTAGATCCGCCCCCTCTGAACGAAATAGACGCGGCCCGTCCGCTCGCCCGCCGCGAGTGAGGCCCCCGCCCCGGGCCCGAACACCATCGCGCTCTCCGGAAGGCCCGCCGTGGGGCGAAGCCCGTGGTAGCCGAACTGGACCTGCCCACGCCGGAATTGCTCTTGCGCGAGGGGATTCAGTCCCGTCACCCGCTCAATCACGAGCACGGCCCCCGCAATGCCGGGCGCGGTCGCCTCGAACCGGTACGTCGCACGGCCAGGAAGCGCGGTCTCGTCGATCGCCTGCGTGCCGTCCCACCCCGCCGGGAGCGTGACCTGGAGGTCCGTGGCCTCGGAGCGATACGCCTGCGCCTGTGCGGGCGCCGCCCCGCCGATCATGGCCGCCAGCGCGGCGAGCACGAGGAGCACGAGCAGGGAGGGGTCGAAGAAGCGCATCGTCGGGGGGCGGTGGGTCCGCTAAAGGGCCTCGGCGGTGATCTGCGCCGGTCCCTCCTCTTTCTGGACGTGACACCCGTCATCGGCCAGGATGAACCGCGCCGAGGCGCGGACGCCCTCGCCCGTTGCGGTGAACACCACCTCCTCGCCGTCGATGCTGAGCGCTTCCAGATGCGCGTCGGACGCGACGACGTACTGCCCCTGGGAGCCATCGTACGGATCGGACGTGCGAGACAAGACCTCGCCGGTGCGCTCCACTATGGATTGCGCCTCCAGACCGGGAAGCAACCGCCCCTGCGGGTCCACGACTGAGACCGAGACAGAGCGGAACTCGAGGGTACAGGCGTAGGGAGTCGTCGTGTCGCACCCGGCGGCCAGAAGCGCGAGGAGCGCTCCGGGACCGAGAAGGAGCCAGCGCATGGTGGGGTCACAAGGGATCGGCCGGAGGCTACGGCCCGCTGGCGGCCGCCGCCAGGCGAGCGGGCCGAACGGAGG
>DUBD01000244.1:0-12962 GCA_012960515.1 Bacteroidota bacterium
ACTGCGAGACCAATTTCGTGGCCCGCAACGACGACTTCACCTCCTTCGCCCAGCGCATCGCGGAGCTCGTGCTCGCCGAGCGCCCCGCCGACCGCGACGCCCTCCTCGCGCTCGACCTCGACGGCCAGACCGTCGCCGACGCGGTGACGGAGAAGACCGGCCAGATCGGGGAGAAGATCGACGTTCGCCGCGTGGCGGTCCTGGAGGCCACCGCCGGCCAGATCGTGGACTACATCCACCCCGGTGCCAAGCTCGGCGTGCTCGTCGAGATGAAGGGCGAGGGGGAACTGGAGGCCGCCGGCCGCGACGTGGCCATGCAGGCCGCCGCCATGAACCCGCTCGCCGCTCGCCGGGAGGACGTGCCGCAGGACGTCCAGGACAAGGAGCGCGAGATCGGCCGCGAGCAGGCAAAGGCCGAGGGCAAGCCGGAGCAGATCCTCGACAAGATCGCCGAGGGCAAGCTGAACCGGTTCTTCAAGGACAACGTCCTCGTGGAGCAGCCCTTCGTGAAGGACTCCTCGCAGACGGTCCAGCAGATGCTGCAGAGCCAGGGCGCCGAACTCGTCCGGTTCGTGCGCTTCGCGCTCGGCGGCTAAGGCCGCCCGCTGGCGGAGGCTCTCGCCGAGCCCGTCCGCCAGTCGGAAGACACCGCGGCCCGCCTGGCTTCGTGCCGGGCGGGCCGCTCTGTTGGGGGGGCGCGGGGGAGGGGTTGACAGGGTTCGATCTGATTCGTACCCTCTCCTTCGAACTGAATCGAAGGGACCGATGCGAAACGCGATCACCCCCCTCGGAGGGACGGAGATGGAGATCCTCCGTCTGGTCTGGGCCCTCGGCCGCGCCTCCGCGCGCCAGGTCCACACGGAGATGGAACGGGACGTGGCCTACACCACGGTCACGACCATCATGAAGAACCTCGCGGACAAGGGCTACCTCCGCTACGAGCGCGAGGGCGCCACGTTCGTCTACACCTCGGCCAAGCCCGCCGAGGAGGTCCGCCAGTCCGTCCTCGGCTCCATCGTGGACAAGGTCTTCGGGGGCTCCGCCCGCACGCTCATCCACACGCTTGCGGGGCACGAATCGCTCACCGAGGCGGAGCAGGCGGAGGTCCGCCGCCTCCTGGACCAACTGGGCGACCGCCCCTCCGAGTCCGATGGGTGATCTGCTCCACACCCTCGTGACGTGGGGAGCGGCGGCGCTTCCCGCCTTCTGGGCGCCCGTGGCCGCGTGGACGGGTATCGCCGTCATCGCGGAGGTCGCGGTGCGCCGCGCAGAGCCGTCGCCCGTAGTCTCACTCTGGGCGCGGGGGAGCGTGCTCGCGCTGCTGCCGGCCCTCGTGGTGCTGCCGGCGCCGCTCGCGACGGCAGTGCCCTCCTTCATGCCGAGCGCCGACGCCGTCTCGTTCGTGCTCGGTGGGAGGGGAGAGGACGTAGCCGCCGAGGTGGGGATGGCCGCTCCGGCCGTCGCGCCTCCGTGGGAGATTGCGGCCGGAGTCCTCGCGGCGCTGGCGGCCCTCGCGGCGCTGGCGGCCCTCGCGGCGGCGGCGGCTCTCGTGAAACTGGCTGGCGGTCTCCTCTGGCTGTACGCGAACCGCCGCCTGCTGGAGCCTGCGGATGCGGACCTCAGATGGGAAGCGCGGCGAGTCGCTCGGCGCCTCGGCATCCGGCGGCCGATGGATGTCCGGATCGCGCCGGCCCATACGCCTCCCTTTACGATGGGCTGGCGGCGGCCGGTGGTCGCCATTCCGCAAGGCATTGACCGGGGCGACGTAGAGCTCGCGCTGGCTCACGAGATGGTGCACGTCCGGCACGCGCACTTCGGTTGGCACCTGGCCGAGCGGGCCGTGCGGGCGCTGTTCGTCTGGCACCCGCTCGTGCACGGGCTGTCCCGCGGTCTCGCGCTGGACCGCGAGCGCGCGGCCGATTCCGTCGTGCTGGCGCACTGGCCGGACCGCGCCGAGGCGTACGGCCGCCTGCTGATCACGCACGCCTCTCACCCGTCTCCCGCGCTCGCATTGGGCGCCTCCTCGTCCCCTCTCCTCTCCCGCCTCACCGCTATGGCCCACCCTCGTTCCGAACGCCGCCGTCTCGCCTATCTCATAGGGAGTGCGGTCTTCGCGCTCCCCCTGCTGCTCGCGGCATCCGCGCTCCCCGACGCACCCGAACGCAGCGCCGTCTCCACCCTCGCGCCCGCCGACACGCTTCTTGAGCACATCCGGAGCGTCCGCGCCGTGCCCACGGAGTCCGCCAGCGGGCGGCGGTTGGAGCTCCAACTCGCCCCCGGCACGTCCCGCGCGATCGCCGCAGCCATCGCGGACTACTACTCGGCCGGCGGTGAGCCGGGGACTCTCGTCGTCACCGGCGACGGATTCCGCGAGGAGCGCGCCACGATCCAGGCCGATGCGTTTCCGCCGCCTCCGCCCCCACCAGCGGCGCCAGAAGGTCGCCTGGAGGGGCCACCCACGCCCCCAATGCCGCCGCAGCCGCCAGCGGACCGTCCCGCGCCCCCACCCCCGCCGATGCCAGCGACCCCGATCCCTCCGTCCATCAGCCACGATGTGGAACGGGTCTCGGTCCGAACGGATGAGGGCATCGCGCGTGTGGTCACAGTCCAGATGAAGGCTGGGAGCACGCTCCAGGCTGCAGAGGCCGCCGCCGATCACTTCGCCGAGGGCGATCAGCCTGGCACCCTCACCGTGATTTCCGGAACGGGCGAACGGATTTCCCGCTCGACGCTGAATGTGGACGCGGTCCCGGCACCACCCCCGCCGCCCGAGCCTCCGGCTCCCGTGGACTGACGCCGCCGGCTGGCGGAGGCTCTCGCCGAGCCCGACCGCCAGCCCGGAGACACCGCGGCCCGCCCGGCATTGCGCCAGGCGGGCCGCTTTGCGTTTCGAGCGTGGCCGGGTCTACCTCGTCGAGGCGGAGTAGGCCAGCTCCACGCGGCAGGTGGAGCCATCGGACAGCGTGATCCGCTGAGTACCCGTGGGGCTGAGCCGGCCGCCGGACACCGTGTGCTCGACCGTTTCCGTGATGCCGAGGTCGTCGCTCGAGATGGCGTCTCGCTCCACGGCGTAGAACGAGACCGTGAACGTCGCGTCCGCACCGGAGGGCACGGTGAACTCGGTGGGAGCGTCTGCCACCCCAACCGAGGTCCCGGTGTTAGCCGCGAAGTCCCGGTCGAGCACGGTCTCCCGCGAGGTTCGCCCGTCGATCTCTGCGAGGACCTCCACCGTGAACCGGAAGTCTCCCGTGTTCGAGCCACCGAGCTCGCAGTCCTCGATGATCTGGATCCGGCCAGACCAGTCGAAGGCGACCGAGAGATCGTCAGGGCCGTTGCCGGGCCCGGCGGTGTCGCAGGCGGCGAGCGTGAGCGCGCAGAGGAGCGCGAGGGCGAGCGGGGTGCGAGTTGAGAGCGTCATCGGAGGAAGTTGGAAGGGGGCGCTGTGTCCAGACGCACCGGACCTCGCCGCATCCGGTCACGCCCCTTCCCCCCGCCGCGCTGGCGCCCGCTCTCGTCGAGGCTGACCGCCAGCCGGGCGTCTGGGGCCTGCGCGCTACTTTGGGCGCTCACCCGTCTCGCCCCGCGTGCCCTCCGCCGACGTTACCGCGCTCCTCGCCGACCTCCGCTCGGGCGACTCCGACGCCGTCGACGCCATCCTCCCGCACGTCTACGGGGAGCTCCAGGACCTCGCGCGCCGCCAACTCCGCGGCGAGCGCGACGGGCACACCCTCAACACGACCGCGCTCGTGCACGAGGCGTACCTCAAGCTCGTCCGCCAGGACCGGGCGGACTGGCAGAGCCGGGCGCACTTCCTCGGGGTGGCGGCGCTGGCGATGCGGCGGATCCTCATCAACTACGCCAAGAAGCGGAAGGCGGAGAAGCGTGGCGGCGGCGCCGTGCTGGCGACGTTCGAGGAGGGCGCCGTGGGGCGCGTCGCGCGGACGGACGAGCTTCTCGCGCTGGACGAAGCGCTCGACCGGCTGGCGGAGCGCTCCGAGCGACAGGCCCGCGTCGTGGAGCTTTCGTTCTTCGGCGGCCTGACGCAGCCCGAGATCGCCGAGGCGCTCGGCGTCTCCGAGATCACCGTCCGCCGGGACTGGCGGATGGCGCGGGCGTGGCTGAGCCACGAACTCCGCGAGGCGCCCGACTGACCGGATCCCGCCGCCCCCGCTGCGTTCCCTGCAGACCCTCTCTCCGCGATGGCCGACGTTTCCGACCGCTGGACCCGCGTCCAGACCCTCTTCGAGCACGCCCTGGACCGTCCGGAGGACGAGCGCTCGGCCTGGCTCCGCGCCGAGTGCGGCGGCGACCCCGACCTCTACCGCGAAGTGGAAGCGCTGCTGGAAGGCGACCGCGAGCGGCACCCGATGTTCGCCGGCCACGCCGCGGACCTCCTCTCCGGCGACGAGCTGGCGGACCTCCTGCCCACGCGCGAGGGCGAGCGCGTCGGCGCGTGGACGCTCGGCGAGACGCTCGGCGAGGGCGGCATGGGCACGGTCTACCGCGCCGAGCGCGCCGACGCCGACGGCCCCGAGGGCTTCCGCCAGTCGGCAGCGCTCAAGCTGGTCAAACCGGGCATGGACTCCGCGGCCGTCCTCGCGCGCTTCCACGCCGAGCGGCGCATCCTCGCGCGGCTGCAGCACCCCGGCATCGCGCGGCTGCTGGACGGCGGGCTGACGGACGCCGGCCACCCGTTCTTCGCGATGGAGCTCGTGGAGGGCGAGCCCATCACCGACGCCTGCGACGCCCGCGCGCTCTCCATCGACGCCCGGCTGGCGCTCTTCGCGCGCGCCTGCGAGGCCGTCCGCTACGCACACCAACAACTCGTCGTCCACCGCGATCTCAAGCCGAGCAACCTCCTCGTGGTGGAGACGCCCGAGGGGCTCCGGCCCGTGCTCCTCGACTTCGGCATCGCGCGGCTCCTCGAAGACGACGACGCGGGCGACCTCACGCGGACCGGCCACCGCGTCCTCACGCCCGCCTACGCCGCGCCGGAGCAGGTCCGCGGCGAGCCGCCCACCACCGCCACGGACGTGTACGCGCTCGGCGGGTTGCTCTACCGCCTCCTCTGCGGCGCCTCGCCCATCCCCACCGCCAGCCGGGCACGCCACGAGGCCGAGCAGGCCATCCTCTCGGAGACGCCGCCGCGTCCCAGCACGCGCGCCACCGCCGAGGCCGCCCGCCAGCGGGGCACGACCGAGGCCGCCCTCGCCCGCCGCCTTCGCGGCGACCTGGACACGATCTGCCTCAAGGCCCTCCGCAAGGAGCCGAGCGAGCGCTACGGCTCCGCTGCCGAACTGCTGGCGGACGTGCAGCGCTTCCGCGACGGCCTGCCCGTCGAGGCGCGACCGGCCTCGCGAGGGTACCGCGTGCGGAAGTTCGTGGCGCGCCACCGCGCGGGCGTGCTCGGGACCGCCGCCGCGCTCCTCGCGCTCGTGGCGCTGAGCGGGTTCTACACCGTCCGGCTGGCGGGCGAGCGCGACCGCGCCGAAGCGGAGGCCGAGAAGGCCGCCGAGGTCTCGGCGTTCCTGGAAACCCTGTTCACCGCCTCAGATCCGGCGGTGTCCGGCGGGGACGAGGTGACCGCGCGCGAACTGCTGGAAGCGGGCGCATCGCGCGTCGAGGCGGAGCTAGCGGGGCAGCCCGAGGTGCAGGCGCAGATGTACGGCACCATCGGCCGCGTGTACCGGTCGCTGGGGCTGATGGACGAGGCCAGCGCCGCGCTCGGCCGCGCCCTCGCGCTCAGCACCGAGCCGCTGGCGGTCGCCCGCGCACAGGCCGGGCTCGCGCTCCTTCGCGTAGAGCAGGCGGACTACGCCTCGGCCGACTCGCTCCTCACGCTCGCGCTCGCCACCCAGCGCCGACTCGGCGGCCCGGACGATGACCTCGTCGGGACGCTGCAGACCCGCGCCACGCTGATCCAGCAGGGGGGCGCCGAGGGCGACCCGGAGCCGCTCCTCGCCGAAGCGCTCGCCCTGCAGCGCGCCCTCCACCGCGGCGACCACGAGCGGACCGCCGACCTCCTCGTCAGCCTCGGCCGCACGCACGGCAACAACGGGAGCGTGGAGGCCGCGGACAGCGCCTTCGCGGAGGCGTTGGACATGCGTCGCCGGCTCGTGGGAGCGGTTCACCCCCGCGTCTCCGAGGCGCTCCGGGAGATCGCCCAGGTCCGCGACGTGCAGCGCCGAGATGCCGAGGGGCTCGCGCTCATCCGCGAGGCCATCGCGATCGACTCCCAGCTCGTCGGGATGGAGCACCCGAGCATGGGCGAGAACCTGTACGTGAAGGGCACGCTCCTCGTGGAGCTCGCGCGGTTCGACGACGCCACCGACGTGTTCGAGCAGACCCTCGCCATCGACCGCGTGACGCTGGGGCCGGACCACCCGTACGTGGCCCTCACGCTGACCCAACTCGGCGACGTGCGCCGCCGGGCGGGCGACGCGCCGGGCGCGATCCGCTACTACCGCCAGGCGCTCGCGCTCCAGCGCCGCGTGCTCCCGGAGGACCACCCGTCCGTCGGGCTCACGCTGACCCAACTCGGCACCGCGCTGGCGGACGCAGGCGACTTCGGCGAAGCGGAGACCACCCTCCGCGAGGCCCTCCGCGTGCGGCGCCTCTCGAACGACGAGAACGGGCCCGTCGTGCTGAGCACGCGCAGCGAGCTGGCGGCCGTGCTGAGCCGAGCCGGGAGGCACCGCGAGGCCATCGCCATCACGCGCGATGCGCTGGAGCGGCGCGTCCGTGCGCGTGGGAACGAGAGCGCCGCCGCCGCGAGCGGCCTCCGCGACCTCGCCGCTGCGCTCCGCCAGCAGGGCACGGACGCCTCGCTGCGAGAGGCCCGCGAGGTCTCCGCCCGCGCCCTCCGCGTCTACCGCGCCACGCACGAGCCCGGGTCGCGCGAGATGGCCCAGGCGCTCCGCGAGCGCGCCGACGTGCTCTGGGCCTCCGGCCGGGAAGAGGAGGCGCGGCCGGTCTACCGCGAGGCGCTGGAGACGGTCCGCAGGGCGCTCGGCGCGGACCACCCGGCGGCGCAGTCCATCGAGCAGCGGCTGGCCGGGCGCTGACCCTCGGACCCGCTGGCGGAGGCCCCGGGCGGGCCCGTACGCCCCCTCTCGTCCACCGCGACCGCCAGCGCGCGAGCGTTGCCGCCCCGGCGGCGCGCTCCGTACCTTGCGCGGCCGCCTCTCCCACGCCCCACGCGATGTCCGCCGCTTCCGATCTGCGCTTCCGCCGCGTCCTGCTCAAGCTCAGCGGTGAGGCCCTCCTCGGGGACCGCGAGTTCGGCATCGACCACGGCATCCTCAACCAGTACGCCCGCGAGATCAAGTCCGTGATCGAGGCCGGCGCCGAGGTGGCGCTCGTCATCGGCGGGGGCAACATCTTCCGCGGCGTCTCCCCGCAGGGCGCTAAGATGTCCAGCCGCGCGCACGCGGACTACATGGGCATGCTGGCGACCATGATCAACGCGATGGCGCTGCAGGACGCGCTGGAGGCCGTCGGGCTGGACACCCGGCTCGTCTCTGCCATCGACATGAACGAGATCGCCGAGCCGTTCATCCGCCGCCGCGCCATCCGCCACCTGGAGAAGGGACGCGTGGTCATCTTCGGCTCCGGTACCGGGCACCCCTACTTCTCCACGGACACCGCCGCCGCGCTCCGCGCCGCCGAGATCGACGCGCAGGTCATCCTCAAGGGCACCCGCGTGGACGGCGTGTTCACCGCCGATCCCGAGAAGGACGAGAACGCGCAGCGCTTCGGCGCCGTCCACGGCGGTGAGGTCATCCAGCGCGACCTCAAGGTCATGGACCTCACGGCCGTCACCCTCGCGAAGGAGGGCGGCCTGCCCATCTTCGTTTTCAACATGAACACCACCGGCAACCTCCTCCGCGTGCTCCGCGGCGAGGACGTCGGCACGCTCGTCCACTGGGACGGCGACGCCGAGCCGGTCGCCCTCGCGGACGTCCGCTAGCGGCACGCCCCCTCCCGACCATGATCGACGACTCCCTCACCCTCGTCCTCGACGACGCGCGCGACCAGATGCGCCACTCGCTCGAGCACCTCGCCTCCGAGCTGGACACCATCCGCGCCGGCCGCGCCAACCCGGCCATGCTGGACGGCGTGCGGGTGGAGGCCTACGGCACCACGGTCCCGCTCAACCAGGTCGCCGTGACGGCCGCCCCGCAGGCGGACCTCCTCACGGTCAGCCCCTACGACAAGGGCACCATCGGCGCGATCGAGAAGGGCATCACGAACGCAAACCTCGGCCTCAACCCGACCAACAACGGCGCGCAGATCCTCATCTCCATCCCGCCGCTGACGGAGGAGCGCCGCCGCGAGCTGGCGAAGACCGCGAAGGCGCGGACGGAGGACGCGAAGGTCTCCGTCCGGAACGTCCGCAAGAACGCCAAGAACGAGATCCAGAAGACGGCCAAGGACGAGTCCCTCTCGGAGGACATGCAGTACGAGGCCGAGGAGAGCCTCCAGAAGCTGACCGACGAGATGATCGGCAAGGCGGAGGCCATGATGGCCAAGAAGGAAAAGGACATCCTGTCCGTCTAGCCGCCGGGCAGACCCGCCGAGCGCGTCCGCCAGCGGGGCGGCGCCGGCCCGTCGTGAACCGTGCCGCCGGGCGGGCGTCGAGTAGCCTCGCCCCGCTCGGCCTTCCCTCGCGACGATGAACCAGGACCCCGCCCGCACCGCCGTCCCCGATGACCTCCGAGCCGCGGTCGGCGGCCTCGTCGCGCGCCACGGGCTGGCGGCCGTCGTCGGCGCGCTGCTGGAGGCCACCCGGGAGGCGGGCACGCCCTACGGCGCGAGCACGCCCGTGCAGGACGGCGGCACGCTCGGCGGGCACGGCGCCTGCTTCCACTGCGGCGCGCACACGCCCGTCGGCGAGGTATGGGAGGCGGACGACGACGGCGTGCTCTGCCTCGTGCGCTGCGGCACCTGCGGGCGCGATTACGCGGAGTACTACACGATGGAGGAGGAGCGGACGCGCCGCGCCGAGGCCAACCGCGCGTAGCCGCTCCCACCCCCGGTTCAGTAGCCGACGGCCACGTCCTGCCCGCGGGGGTCGGCACCGCCGAGCAGCGTCCGCCGCCGCACGACGGTCTGGCGGTCCGTGAGGCCGGAGGGGTCGTCTGCGGTCTCGGCCGTCTCCACGCTCACCACGATGCCGTCCGCGCGGCTCCAGCGGCCGCCCTCGCGCACGCTCCAGCCGCGCTGGCGGAGCGCCCGCTCGGTGTCCTCGGAGAGCGCATGGCGCTCGGCGTACATCACGTCCGGGAACCACTGGTGGTGGATCCGCGGGGCGGAGACCGCCGCCTGGATGTCCAGCCCGTGGTCGATCACGTTGGTGATCACCTGGAAGACCGTCGTGATGATGCGGGCGCCGCCGGGCGAGCCGATGACGAGGAACAACTCGCCGTCCGGGTCCTCCACGATCGTCGGCGTCATGGAGGAGAGCATCCGCTTGCCGGGCGCGACGGCGTTCGCCTCCGAGCCGAGCAGCCCGAACATGTTGGGCACGCCGGGCGCCGCGGCGAAGTCGTCCATCTCGTTGTTGAGGAAGAACCCGGCGCCGTCCACGACGAGGTACGAGCCGTAGCCGCCGTTGATGGTCGTGGTGGTGGAGACCGCCAGCCCGTCGGCGTCTACCACGGAGTAGTGCGTGGTCTCCATGGACTCCCCGGCGAGCGGGTTGCCGTAGGTCACGGCGCGGCTGGTGTCGGCGCGGTAGGGGTTGACATCCGCCATCCGCTGGCGGACGTAGTCGGTGGCGGTGAGGGACTCCACGGGGACGGGCGTGAAGTCCGGGTCGCCGAGCCACTCCGCGCGGTCGGCGTAGACGCGGCGCATGGCCTCACCCATGAGGTGGATGGAGGCGGAGGAGTTGAGGCCCATCGCGCCGAGGTCGTACGGCTCCACGCTCCGCAGCAATTGAATCAGCGCCACGCCGCCGGAGGAGGGCGGCGGCATGGAGATCACGCGGTGGCCGCGGTAGCTCCCGTACAACGGCTCGCGCTCCACGGCCTGATACGCCGCGAGGTCCTCGTGCGAGATGAGCCCGCCGCTGGCCTCCATCTGCGCCACGAGGAGGTCCGCCGTCTCGCCGCGGTAGAAGCCGTCTCGGCCGCGGTCGCGGATGCGCTCCAGCACGCGCGCGAGGTCCCGCTGGCGGAAGGTCTGGCCGGCCGCGAAGGAGTCCGCCGGCGCGAAGTAGCGCGCGGTGCTCTCGAAGACCTGGAGGCGGTCGCGGTAGGCGTTGAAGCGGTCGGCCTGCTCGCGGCTGAGCGCGTAGCCCTCGGCGAGGCGGATGGCGGGCGCGATCACCTCCGCCAGCGGGAGGCGGCCGTACCGCTCGTGCGCGAGGAGCAGCCCGGCCACGCTTCCGGGGGTGCCGCTGGCGAGGGCGCCGCGCCGCGCCACGTCCGGCATGTACGTCCCGGTGGAGTCCAGGAACATGTCGCGCGTGGCGAGCGCCGGGGCCGTCTCGCGGTAGTCGAACGTGGTGGCGGTCCCGTCTGGGAAGCGGATCACCATGAACCCCCCGCCGCCGATGTTGCCCGCGATGGGGTAGGTCACGGCCAGCGCGAAGCCCGTCGCCACGGCGGCGTCTACGGCGTTGCCGCCGGCGCGCATCACCTCCACGCCCGCCTGGGCCGCGTTCTCTTCGGCGGCCACCACCATCCCGTTCTGGGCGCGGACGGGCGGGGGCGTGGCGGAGATCTGCGCCTGACAGGAGACGCTGGCGACGGCGACGACGAGCGCCAGCGCGGCGCGGAGGAGACGGTGTGGCATGAGGGGCGCGAGGGAGGAGGGCCGCAACCTACCGCGCGCCCGCGCCCGGCTGGCGGCGCGGACCGGCCGTCCGGCGACCTCGCGCGAGCCGCCCGGCGCTCAGGGCGAGAGGCGCACGCCCAGCATCCACCCGTCGTCGCTCAGCACGACCGTCAGCCCGTCGATGGCCTCGCGGTAGAAGCGGGCCTCGCGGTAGGCGTTGAACCGCCGCGCGGAGGCATGCGCGCCGCGGACGTTGGAGAGGTAGAACGCGCCCGCCACAAGCGTCGCGATGGAGGGGAGGAGGTAGAGCGTGGGGCCGCCGCGGTCCAGTTCGTGCCGCCATGAGGCGTACGCGCCGTAGCTGAGAACCGTCGTCAGGCCGAACGCCTGGGCGGCGTCGTAGACGTGCCCGCTGTAGAGCTGCCCGCTGCCGGGCACGACCGCGCTCATCCCAGCCGCCAGCCCGGGGGAGCGGGCACCGGTCGGTGGCCCCTCGCGCAGCCCGATCCGCGCGGCGGCGACGGCGTAGGCCGCACCCTCGGGGCCGAACGCCTGCTCGGTGTCCACGGGCTCCAGCGCGGCGAGGGCCGTGGTATGGTCGCTCTCGTGGAGCGCGAGGAGGGCCTCGGCGATGGCGAGGCGCTGGCCGAGCGTGTCGCGGTCGGCGGGCTGGAGGTCCGCGGCGCCCAGCGCGAGGGCGGCGTCCTCGAAGCGGTCGTCCTGGAGGAGGAGGACGGCGTACTGCCAGCGGAAGGTGCGGCGGAGCGTGGGGAAGTCTGTCGCGAGGCGGCGGAGGGCGTGCTCGGCCTCGGGGTAGCGCCCGGCGAAGAAGGCCCCGTTGAGCGCCGCGGTCCCGCTGGCGAGCCGCGTCGCGGAGTCCGCCGCGAGCTCGTAGTGCGCCATGTGGAAGGCGTAGCCGAGGAACGGCTGCTCGGCCTCCTCGAACCGCTCCGCCAGCCGCGCGAGGTCGCCGACGGTGACCGGCTGGCGGTCGGCCTCGGCGGGCGCGACGGTCTCAGGCGCCGACGCCGCGGCGCTGTCCGGGCGCGCGGGCTGGGCCGCCGTCGGGATCGCCATCGTGAGGAGGATGGAAGCGATCGCGATAGTCCGGGTGCAGCTGGCGCCAGTCGTGGAGCGTCGGCGCGGTGTTGGCGTCGGGCGGGTCGTAGAGTCGGGTGCGGCCATCGAGGCGGAAGCGGAAGGCGGTCTGACCACCCACGAAGGCGGCGTTCTCGCGGAAGAAGAGGCGGTCGATCGTCATGAGCGTGCCGGGCACCAGGCCCCATCGCGCCACGCTGTAGCGGGCGTACATGGAGCAGGAGGGCCACGCCGGGCACGGGCGGGCCATGCGGGGCACCACGTCGCGCTGGTAGAACTGGAGCGCGGCCTGCCCCGCGCCGCGTTCGGTGTCCGGCAGCGTGTGGAGCAGGGCGTCCTCGGCCCAGGAGGAGTCGGGCGCGGACCAGCCCCAGTCCCATCCGTCCTGCGCGCTGGCGGACGCGCCGAGCGAGAGCGCCAGCGCGGCGAGGGCGAGTCGGGTCACGGGGTGCGGAGGGAGGCGAGCAGAGCCGGAATCTCGCCCTCGCGGACGGTGGCGTGCGGCGCACCGAGGGTGCCCAGCGGCAGCCTCGCGCCTGTCTGCCCGTCGGTCGCCTCCACGCGGTAGCGCGCCTCGCCATCCAGGCCCACGCCGAGGCCGGACACGGGCGTCGCGCGCACGATCACGTCTGCAACCGCGGGAGTCGCGAGGGCGACGGTCTGCCCGCCCGGCATCGCGCAGGTGCCTTCCTGTTCTGGCGTCCCGCAGATCGTGTCGCTGAGGTAGAGGAACGCGCTGGAGGCCACGACGAACCCCACCGCGCACAGCACGATGTTGGTCGGGCCGCAGCCGTCGTCGTCCTCATCGTTCTGGAGCACGAGGGCGACGGAGCGCGCGTCTTGCGCGCGGAGCGCCGGGGCCGCGAGAAGCGCGAGGAGAAGCAGGAGGCGGCCGCGGCCGGGGAAGACCGGATAGGGGGCGGGGCGGACGAGGCACGCTGTGTCAGCGCGGATCTGGACGGACTTAGTGCTGTTCTACTCTATAAAAACGCTTAAAATCATCATTTTTAGACGGTAAATCGACTTTTTAGATGGTAAATCTACTTTTTTAGGCGGTAAATCATTTTTGGTCGGCAAATCAT
>DUBD01000244.1:12972-14689 GCA_012960515.1 Bacteroidota bacterium
GCGCCGAGGCTGCCGAGTGGGAGGGGCGCGCCGGTGCGGGCGTCGCTCGCGCGGACTGCCAGCCGGTCGGGCGCGGGCGCGGTCCCGATCCCGTGCCGCTGGCGGAAGGGCCGGACGGAGAGGATCACGTCGGCCTCGGAGGGGGCGGAGACGAGGCGCACGTCGTCCGCCGCGAGGTCTCCGAGCGCAGGAGGCGTGGCGTCCGGGGCGGGGGCGGCCGTGGGCAGCGGTTCCAGACCATCGTCCCCGCTGAAGACCAGCACAGCCACGATGATCACGGCGACGATGGCGGCACCGACGTAGAGCCCGGTCTCGTCTTCGCTGCTGCTCCCGAGGCAACTATCGCTTCCCCCATCGAGGTCGGACCGGCCGCACTGGAGGCAGTCCACGCAGTCGTCGCTTTCCTCGGGGTCGCGGTCGTCGTCCACGAACACCTTGAGCACGCCCGCGGCGCCCGCCAGCGCGTCCTCGGCGTCTTGGGCCCCAGCCGCCAACGGAGTGAGCGCGAGGAGGGCGAGAAGCGTGAGGCGGGTCATCGGTCCGAGAGAAGGGCGCGGAGGTCGTCGAGCGAGCGGACGGTCGCCGTGGAGCCCCCGAGCGGGCCGAGCGCGACGGGCTGGCGGGTCGCGAGGTCCGTGAGAGAAACCATGCGCGCGGGCGCCTCCGCCCCGACGCCGACGCCCGTGCGCTCCTCTTCGATCACGCGGATGGCGTGCGTCGCCGTCGCCGGGTCCGCGAGGACCACCTCGTCTCCGTCCGCTCGGACCAGCACAGCCTCGCCGTCTGCGTACGTGCTCTCGCCGATGAGATAGGCCACGAGGAGCACGCAGGTGAGCGCCGCCGTCACGCCGCACGCGATGTAGAGCGGCTCATAGGTGCTCCCCGAGTCCTCCTCGTTCAGAAGAGCCGCCAGCGCGTCGGCTTCGGCGGACTGCGCGTGCGCGGTGGTCGTGACGAGCGTGAGGGCGAGGAAGAGGAGAACGAGGCGCATCATCGGTTCGAGTCGAGGAGGTCGGGACGTGAGGGGTCGCGAGGGGGAGCGTCTGCCTCTTCCGCCACGAGGCCCACACCCCGGCGGCCTCGCGCGGGCCCGTTCTCATCGCCGGTCTCTCGGGGGCGGGCGACAGGTGCGCACCCCACCATGATCCCGACGCCGAGGATGGCGCAGGTCCCGCCCACCATCGCGATGAGCAGGCCGTCCGGGACGCCCGCGCAGATGGAGCCTTCCACCTCGATGTCGTCGTTCGAGTCTGCGGTCTGGGCGTAGGCGGGGGCGACGGCGAAGAGGAGAGCGAGGAGGAGCAGAACGGCACGCATGAGAGAGGGGCAGAAGGGTTAGCGGGCGAGCGCGTCGAGGCGCTGGCGGAAGGCGTCGGCGGATTGGGCGCCGACGATGCGCTCGCGAAGCACGCCCGCGTCATCGATCACGAAGGAGACGGGGCGGGCGCCCTGGACGGCGGCGTACGGCCCCACAAAGCTCTCCAGGTCGGCGTGGGCGTAGACGCCCTCCGTCGCGCGGTCCGCGAGCCACGCGCGCAGCAGCTCCGGCGGCTCGTCGCTGACGAAGACGACCGCCAGTCGGTCGGGGCGCTCGCGCTGGGCCGGATCCCGGAGGTGGAGTTTTTTGATTATCAATGCGGCTATTGCAAAAAATTCCTGCCCAGTGTGACCCGCCTACTGAAGGCGGACAAGACCGTGCGCTTTGTCTTCAAGGAAT
>DUBD01000244.1:14699-34274 GCA_012960515.1 Bacteroidota bacterium
GCGGGCATCTCGGCGCGGCACGGCGCGCACCACGTGGCCCACGCGTTGAGCAGCACGGCGCGGCCCGCGAAGTCCGCCAGGTGGACGGGCTCGCCCGTTCGCACGTCGGTCAGCGCGAGGGCGGGCGCGGGCTCGCCGAGGCCCGTCGCGGGGAGACGGCCCGCGACGCTGCTCGCCAGCGGGCCGCAGCCCACCGCGACCCACGCGACGAGGAGGAGAGGGAGAAACGGCGACACGGACCGGGGGAAGGAGAGGAGAGCGTACACGAGAGGCGAGGCGGGAGCACTCCCGAAGATGCGGGGGGCGGTCCGCATGAAGGGCCGTTCGGCCGGTAGCCGCTATGTTTCTCGGCGTTTGCCGCCGCCGTGCCCGTGACCCGTCTCGCCCTCGCCGCGCTGGCGGTGCTCCTCGCCGGAGCCGCCCCCCGGGCGCAGCCGGTCTTCGAGCGCCTCACCCGCGCCGACGGCCTCCCGTCGGACTACGTCCTCGCGGTCTACCCGGACCGGTGGGGGTTCGTGTGGTTCGGGACCGATGCGGGCGCGACGCGGTGGGACGGCGCCCGCGCCGTGACCTTCGGTGTAGACGACGGGCTGCCGCACCCCTACGTCACCGGCTTCGCCGAGACCGCCGATGGCACCCTCTGGGCCGCGACGAACGGCGGCCTCGCGAGGCGGACCGAGACGGGGTGGGAGCCGGTGGCCTCGCCTGGCGGATCGCAACCCATCGCGAAGATCCTGGCAGATGGAGAGGGGCGGCTCGTCGTCGCCCAGAGCGACCGAATCGCACGGCTCGAAGGGGTCCGATGGCGGGTCCTCGCACGACCGGGCGGCTTCGGGCACCAGCGCGGGCTCCTCCACGACATCGGGGAGGGGCGTCTGCTCGTCAGCGGCCTCCGCCAGCCGGCGGCGCTCGTGCTCACGCCCGAGGGCGAGAGCTTCCGCGTGGACCGCGTGCCCATCGAGGGGCTGGACGGTCGCGGCGGCGCGCTCGTCACCGTGCATCCCACCACGCGAGGGCTGTTCGCGACGCTTGAGATCGTCGGGAGCCTCCGGCCGATCCGCCTCGCGCCGTTGCGGATCGAGGGGGACCGGGTTCTGGCGGGGCCTGCCGTGAACGTCCGGGGCGGGCTGGCGGAGCTCGTCGCGCACGGTGGCGACCTGTACGCCACGGGCTCCGGGGGGCTCCGGCGGATCGACCCCGCGACGGGAGAGAGCGGGACGCTTCTGTTGTCCTTTCCCGTCCAGACGACGGCGCTCGACCGGGAGGGCGGGCTGTGGCTCGGCACCTTCGGGCAGGGCGCCGCTCGGCTGGCGAGCACCCACCTCACCGCGCTCTCCGACGTGCCCGCCCGGCGCGTGGCACTGGCGGGAGACGAGGCGTGGGCGTTCGGGAACGAGGGCGCGACGCACGTGCGGCTCACCGGGGGCGCGGCAGACGCGACGAGCTTCCGCCGAAGTGGGACCGTCCGGTCCGGTGTCGCCACGCCGGACGGGCGGTTCCGTGCCTCTGGTCAGGCGTGGCTGTTCGCGCCCACCACGTCAGAGGACCTCCGGCGGTTCATCCCCCGCCGGAACGGGTTCCCCCTCGCAGTAGAGGACGGCAACTGGGTCTCTGGCTCCGCCGAGACCGCGGACTCCCTCTGGCTCGGGAGCTACGGCAGCGGCCTCCGCCGCTTCCGCCAGTCGGGCGGCGGGCTCGTCGAGATCGACACGGTCTCCGTCGCGGACGGGCTGCCGACGGAGGCGGTGGAGGACGTAATCCGCACGAGCGCGGGCACGTGGGCCCTCACGCGCCGCGGGCTGGCGCTGGTCGTCGGTGGGCGGGCCCGCGCGATGGGAGCGCCCGAGGGGCTGCCGTCGTCCGCCGTGTTCGCGCTCTACGAGGCGCGCGACGGCACGCACTGGGTCGGGACCGACCGCGGGATCGCCCGGCTGGACCTCGCGCAGTGGACGGCCGAGCGGGCAGGGGAGACTGGTGGGCGCCCGACGGTGGCCTTTTTCGAACGGCGGGGCGCGCTCTACGCCGTCACCACGCGCGCGCTCTGGCGCGTGGGCGAAGATGGGGCGACGCTCGCGGAGGGGGTCGCGCTCACGCAGGACCGCGCGCAGACCGTGGAGCACGCGGTCTACCACGCCCCCTCGGACCGCCTGCTCCTCGCGACGAACACGGGCCCCGTCCTCGCCGACCTCGGCGCGCTCTCCGCAGCGCAGCACCTCCCGCCGCCGCCCGTCGCGCTCGTCTCCGCGGCCGTGGACGACGAGGCCGTTCGCCTCCTCGGGACGCCGCGCGAGGCGAGCCTGCCGGACCTCGCGCCCGGCCGGCACCGCGTCACGCTGCAAGCCGCCGCGCTCCGGTTCGCGGGACCGGCCCGCGTGGAGTGGCGCCTGCCAGGCGAGGCGTGGCACGAGGCCGAAGACGGCCGCATCGTGCTCTCCGACGTGGGCGCGGGGACCCACCGGATCGGCGTGCGGGCGGTCGGGCCGGAGGGAGGAGACGCCGGCGAGACGGCGCGCCTCACGTTCCGCGTGGCGCCGCAGTGGTGGGAGCGCCGCGCGGTGCAGGGGCTCCTCGCGCTCGCCGCGCTGGCGGTGCTCGTCGGCGGGGTGCGGTACGCCAGCCAGCGGCGGTTGCGGGCGCAGGTCCGCGCGCTGGAGCTGGAGCGGCGGCTCCAGGCCGAGCGCGAGCGGATCTCCCGCGACCTCCACGACCACGTCGGCGCGGAGGTGGCGGCGATCCTCACCGAGGCCGAAGTGGCGCGGCTGGAAGCCGACGCCGCGGGCCGCGAGGCCGGTGCGTTCCGCGAGGTGGAGCACCGCGCGCGCCGCACGATGGGCAGCCTCCGCGAGGCGATCTGGGCGCTCGGCCACGGTGCCCTCACGCCCGCCGACCTCGCCACGCGGCTCGGCGCCTTCGCCGAGGCGCAGGCCCGCCACGCCGAGTGGGCGGTGACCGCCCGCGCCACGGGCGACGCCCATCGCGCCCTCGCGCCCGCCCAGGCCCTCGCGCTCTACCGCATCGGGCAGGAGGCCGTGCGCAATGCGGTCTGCCACAGCGGCGGCTCCCGCCTCGCCATCACCGTAGAGGCGAGCCGCCAGCGCGTGGCGGTGGTCGTCCGCGACGATGGCACCTTCCGCGGCCCCTCGGGCGATGGCGGCGGATTCGGGCTCGGCAACATGCGCGCCCGCGCGGAGGCGCTCGGCGGCTCGTTCGCGGTCACAAACGGCGAGGGCACCGCCGTCCGCGCGGAGATCCCGCTGGAGGCGGCGTGAGCCCCCCCGCACCTTTGGGAGAGCCCGCCGAGTGTCCTGGCGCGAGCTTCTTCCATGCTCCGCCTCGCCATCGCCGAAGACCACCCCGACCTGCGCGCGGGGCTCGTGCGCAAGCTCGGCTTCTTCCCCGGCGTGGAGGTCGTCGCGACGGCGGAGAACGGGGCCGAGCTCCTCGCCGCGCTGGCGCTCCTGCCGGAGCGGCCGGACACGGTCCTGATGGACATCGAGATGCCGCAGATGGACGGCGTGGAGGCCACGCGCGAGGTGGCGCGCCGCTGGCCCGAGGTGGCCGTGGTGATGCTGACCGTGTTCGACGACGACGCCCGCGTGCTGGACGCGCTGGACGCGGGCGCGGCGGGCTACCTCGTCAAAGAGACGCCGGTGGAGGGCGTGATCGCGGCGGCGCGGGAGGCCGCGGCCGGTGGCGCCCCGCTGGCGGCGTCCGTGGCCGGGGCCGTCGTCCGCAGCGTCCGCCAGTCGCGCGAGGCGGAGCGGGACCGGGCCGCTGCGCTGGCGGCGGCCGGGCTGAGCGCGCGAGAGACCGAGGTGCTCCGGCTCCTCGCCTTCGGACAGACCGACGAGGGCGCGGCGCACGCGCTCGGCATCAGCGTCCACACCGTCCGCTCGTACACGAAGTCGCTGTTCCGGAAGCTGGGCGTCCACAGCCGCGCCGAGGCCGCACGACGTGCCGCCGAGTTGGGGGTGGCCTGAAGTCTCGGGTGCGAGCGCGGGTGCGCGGGACCGGTCCCGCGCACGCCCCGAGGCGGTGGGGCTGGGGCACCTGAACGAAACGCGCCCCGCAGCGCGTTCGATCTTGCCCCGTCCCCGCCTCCACGCCCGTGCGCCGACTCGCCCCCTTCGTCCTCGCGCTCCTGACCCTCGCCCCGCTGGCGGCTCCGCCCGCCGCGGCCCAGGACGCCGACCTCTTCGCCGTCCGCAAGAACTTCGGGCTCTTCGCGGAGCTCTACGCCACGCTCGCCGGCGAGTACGTGGACCCCGTAGACGCCGAGGCGCTCATGCGGACCGGCCTCTCGGCCATGCTCGGCGAGCTGGACCCGTACACCGTCTTCTTCGACGAGGCCGTCACGACCGACGGGCGCCTGAGCCAGTCCGGCGAGGTCGGCGGCGCCGGGCTGGCGGTCGCGATGCGCGGCGGCGCGCTCGTGGTGACGGGGCTGCAGGAGAACGGGCCGGCGGAGCGGCAGGGCGTCCGCGTGGGCGACCGGATCATGCAGATCGCGGGGCGCGAGGCCGACGGGTTGAACGACGAGGCGGCGCGAGAACTCCTCCGCGGCGAGCCCGGCTCCACGCTGGAGCTCGCGGTGGAGCGCGAGGGCGAAGGCGGCGCGCTCCAGTTCGTCCTCGTCCGCGCCGAGGCGGAATCGCACGACGTGACCGCCATCACCACCCTCGCCGACGGCATCGGGTACATCCGGCTGGAGCAGTTCCTCTACGAGAGCGCCGCCGAGGTCCGCGGCGGCATCGACAGCCTCCGCCAGTCGGGCGAGATGGACGCGCTCGTGCTGGACCTCCGCGGCAACCCCGGCGGGCTGCTGGAGCAGGCCGTGGAGATCGTCGGGCTGTTTGTGCCGCGCGGCACGCCGGTCGTCTCCACGCGAGGCCGCTCGGCGGGCACCGTGCAGGGCTACACCACGCGCGACGAGCCCCTCGCGCCGGACCTCCGCGTGGCGGTCCTCGTGGACGGGCGGAGCGCGAGCGCGAGCGAGATCGTGGCGGGCGCGATGCAGGACCACGACCGCGGCGTGGTCGTCGGGGAGACGACGTTCGGGAAGGGGCTCGTGCAGATCGTGCGGCCCATGCCCTACGGCACGGCGCTCAAGCTGACCGTCTCGCGGTACTACACGCCCTCCGGCCGCAGCATCCAGTCCGTGGATTACCAGCAAGGCCTGGACGCGCGCGACGTGGCCGAGCGCCCCACGTTCACGACCACGGCCGGCCGGACGGTCCGCGGCGGTGGCGGGATCGAGCCGGACGAGGCCGTCGGGCTGGGCGAGGAAAGCGACCTGGAGGCGGCGCTCGTCCGCGTCGGGGCGTTCCTGCGCTTCGCGAACCGGTACCGCGCCGAGACCCCCACGCTCCCCGCCGGCTTCGCCATCGACGACGAGTTGCTGCGGGACTTCCGCCGCTTCGCCGAGGGCGAGGGGCTGGACTACCGCACCGCCGCCGAGCGCGAGGCCGACGCGCTGGCGGAGGCGCTGGCCGAGGCCGGCTACGGCGGCGCGGACGACGAACTGGCGGACCTCCGCGCGGCCGTCGAGCGCGAGAAGGCGCAGGACTTCGAGCGGCACGCGCCGCGGCTGCGGGCGCGGCTGCGGCAGGAGATCCTCTCGCGCTACCTCGCGCAGGGCGATCTCGCCCGCCGCCTGCTGGACGGCGACCCCGTCGTGGAGCGCGCGCTGGAGGTGCTGGGCGACGAGCGCCGCTACCGCCGCCTCCTCGGGGACTGACCGGACCGGGCGGGAGCAGCGGGCGCGCGGTGTCGGTATCGTGCGGGCCGCCCGCCTCCTGCCCATGTCGCCAGAACTCGTCGCCCTTCTCGTCGCCGCCGGAGCGCTGGGCGGGTTCATCGCGGGGCTCGTGGGCGTGGGCGGCGGCATCATCTTCACGCCGGTCCTGCTGTTCACCTTCCGCGGGCTGGGGCTGGAAGACCCCGTCCTGACGCCGCTGACGCTGGGCTCCGGGCTCTTGTGCACGTTCGCGGCGAGCGCCAGCGGGGCGGTGGCGCAGGCGCGCAAGGACGCCGTGGACTGGCGGACCGCGGGGACGGCGGGCGCCGTGGCGGCCCTCGCGGTCATCCTCGTGACCACGTTCGTGACCACGCAGCCGTGGTACTCGCGGCGCGTCTTTCAGGTCGTGCTCGGGTTGGCGCTGGTGGCCGTCGTGGTCCGGATGCTGACCAAGCGCGACGGGCAGGGCAACTCGCTCTCCTCGGAGGGCGCGCGCCGCGGCGTGGGCGCCCTCGCGCTGACGGGCGCCGCGGCGGGGAGCATCGCCAGCGCGGCGGGCATCGGCGGGGGCGTGGTGCTGGTGCCGGCCTTCAACGGTCTCGTGCGGCTCCCGCTCAAGCTGGCGGCGGGCACGAGCACGACCGCCATCGCGCTCATCACGCTCGTGGGCGTGCTGACGTACGTCGCGCGGGGGCTGGGCGCGCCCGTCCCGGACGGCGCGCTGGGCTACGTGCACGTGCCGTACGCGCTGGCGCTCGCGCTGCCGGCCGTGGTGACGGCGCGGCTGGGGGTGAGTGCGGCGCACCGGGTCCACGTGAAGTGGGTGCGGTGGGCGTTCGCCGGGTTCGCGGGGATCGTGGCGGTGCGGCTGCTCTGGAATGCGCTGGCGTAGTTCCTTCCGCGAGGCCGTCCGCTCCCTCCGCGCGGCGGGGTGGACCGTCTGGCTCCCGGCCGCGGTTCTGGGCGCGTGGCTCCTCGCGATGCCGGTCTACCTCGCGACGGTCTACTACGCGTTCGTCTGGCAGAACCCGGACCTCATCGTGGTGGACTACTCGTTCTTCCACCACGCCGCGCGGCGGTTCGTGCACAACCCGCTGGGGCTCTACGCGGACCCGGAGTACCTCTACCCGCCGCCCGCCGTCCTCGCCTTCATCCCGACGACCTGGGTGCCGCTCCGCGTCGGGTACGTGATGGCGGGGCCGATGATCGCGGTGCAGATTGCCCTCGCGGCGTGGGGGGCGCTGCGGCTGTGGGAGCGCGAGCGGGGCCGGGTGCTGCCGAGCGCGGTGCGATGGGCGCTCGTGATCGTCGCGCTGGGGTCCGGGCCGGCGTTCCAGAACCTCCGCTACGCACAGGTCAACGTGCTCATGCTGCTGACGGTGCTGGCGTTCCTGGCGCTCGTGCAGCGCGAGCGGCCGGGGTGGGGCGCCCTCGCGCTGACGGCGGGCTTCTGGCTGAAGCTGCTGCCCCTCGCGCTGCTCCCGCTCGGGCTGAGCCGTCGGTGGCCGCGCCTCGCGATGGGGGCGGCGGCGGGCCTCGTGCTCGTGCCGCTGGCGCTTCTTCCCGTCGTGCCGCTGGAGCTGTACCGCGAGTACCTCTTCGAGCGGCTGCCGACGTTCTCCGGCATCACAGATGTCGGGCCGATGGCGAACTCCATTCAAGCGAGTCTCACGCGGCTGACGGTCCCCGAGTCCGCGCTCGTCCGCGGCCTCAAGCTCCCGGCCACAGCAGCCGCCAGCGCGGCGGCGGGGCTCGTGGGCGTGACCGTCCTCGCGGCGGCGGTGTGGAGCGCGTGGACGGGCCGCGTGGGCCGCGTGCGGGCGGGGTTCGTCATCCTCGCGATCCTGCCGGCAGTGATCCCGCTGGGCTGGGAGTACACGTTCATCCTCGCCCTCCCGCTGTTGCTCGTGGCGCTGGTGGAGGCGCGGGAGCGGGCCGGGTGGGTACAGGCACTCGTGGGGCTGGCGGCGTTCGCGTTCTGGGCGCAGCGGCTTCCCCCGCCACAGATGCAGATCCTCGCGGACGCGCTCCCGCGCGGCGTGCTGGACCTCTACCTCGCGCGGCTGTGGCTGGCCGTGCTCGGGCTCGTCGCGCTCGGGCTGGCGGGGCCGGTGGGCGGGGGCGCACGCGAAAGCCCCGGCGCCAGCGCGGCACCGGGGCTCCTGCGGGGAATCCGCGCGAGGCGCTAGGCGTTCGGGTTCTCCACCATGAACGTCACCTTGCAGTGCACGCGGAAGCGCCCGCCGGTCTCGGCGGCCTCACCGGGCTCGAAGATGAAGTCCTGGACGTAGACACTCTTGACGTTGCGGACGGTCTGCGCGACTTCGTTGTACGCCTGCTTGACGGCGTCGTCGAAGCTGGTTTCGGAAGCGGCGGAGACCTCGATGATTTTGGCGATGGCCATGTGTGACGAGAGGGAAAGTGGAAGGGGAGGGCAGCGTACGCCGGAGCGGGGGACTGTGGTCCGGCGCGGCGTGGGAAAGGCGTTCTTCGCGTGGCTCCTCGCCCACGGCGAGCGGGCGGACCGCCGGATCTACGGCGCGCGCAAGCGCGACCTCCTCGGCGGGCTGGCGGGGATCGTCGTCGAGATTGGAGCGGGGGCGGGGCCGAACGCGCGCTACCTCGCCGCGGGCACGCGGTGGATCGCCGTGGAGCCCAACGTGCACTTCCACCGCCGCCTCCGCCAGTCGGCCGAGGCCGCGGGGCTGGACCTGGAGATCGTGCCGGGCGTGGCGGAGCGCCTCCCGCTCGCCGACGCCTCCGTGGACGCCGTGGTCTCCACGCTCGTGCTGTGCTCCGTGGACCGTGTGCCCGCCGCGCTGGCGGAGGTCCGCCGCGTGCTCAAGCCCGGCGGGCGGTTCGTGTTCATCGAGCACGTGGCCGCGCGCGAGGGGACGGGGCTCCGCTGGCTGCAACGGGCGCTGCGCGGGCCGTGGGGCGTGATCGCGGACGGCTGCCGGCCCGACCGCGAGACGCTGGCGGCGATCCGGGGCGCGGGGTTCTCGCGCGTGGAGGCGGAGCGGTTCCGGCTTCGCGCGGGGCTCGTGGCGCCGCACGTGATGGGCGTGGCGGTGCGGTAGCGCGAGGGCGCCGGACCGAGGGCGAGCGGGAATCGCGCCGCCTATCTTCGCGGACTTCGCTTCCGCACGTGTTCTATGACTCGCGTCCCCGGCCTTCTGGCCTCGCTCCTCCTGCTCCTCGTCGTCCTCCCCGCCTGCGACTCCGGCACGGACGAGCCAGAGGAGGACCTCCGCATCCTCTTCGGCGTCTCGTTCGAGCGCCTGTTCTCGGACCCGAGCGCGGCCGAGATCCAGGCCGTCCGCGACGAGTGGGCCGCGCGCAACCCCGCCGCCAGCGGGGCGAGCATCGTCGCCTCCGGCGCGTACGACGGCGCGACCGTCTATGTCGTCTCCCACACGATGACCGAGGGGCCGGGCGCCCCGTTCACGCACTATGGCGTGGTCCGCGTGCCGGACGGCGCGGGCGATGACGCGCCCGTCCTCGTGGTGCACCACGGCGGCGACAGCGGCGTCTCCATCTCGTCCCAGTCGCCGTTCTCCAGCGGCAACGCCTCCCTGGAGGCCATGACGGACCTCTACCCGACGCTCATGGCGAGCACGGTGCAGGTCACCCCGACGTACCGCTCGGAGCCGCTCTTCGCGGGCGTCGCCGGGCTGGACGCGCAGTACGTCTCCGGCGGCGAGCCGAGCCCCTGGGACTACGACGTGGACGACTCCATGGCGCTGCTCTCCGCCGCGCTGGACCTCTTCGACGACGAGACGGACGAGGACCGCATCGCCGCCATCGGCTACAGCCGCGGCGCGAACGTGGCGCTCCTCCACCAGATCCGCGACGACCGCATCGACGCGGTGACGGAGTACTACGGCCCGAGCGACTTCTACAACAGCACGGCCGACCAGCTGGCGATCGGGCTCCTCCTCGAGGACGAGGGCGCGCTGGGCCTGCCCGGCGGCGAGTTCCTCTTCAACGAGGTGCTGGACCCGCTCCGCGGCGCGAACAACCAGTACGACGAGGACGCGGATTACGCCTCCGCGCGACGGGAGGTCATCCGCCGCTCGTCCTCGCTGTTCAAGGGCGACCTCGCGAACCTCCAGATCCACCACCACACCTCGGACCCCGTGGTGCCGTACGCCTTCTCGCAGGCGTTCGACGCGCGCGCCGGGACGGTCGGCGGCGACTACGAGTTCAACACGTGGAACAACACGCTCGCGAACGAGGGCGCCGCGCACAGCCCCGAGGGCATCCCGGACTCCAACCCGCAGACGGAGGGCTGGCTGCTCCGTGCACTCGGCCTGGGGCAGACGCTGACGGCCTCGGCCGCGCCGGCCCTCGCGCAGTAGCCCGGTGAGCGCGCCCCTGCACGTCCGCGAGGTGACCGACGACGAGGCGTGGGCCGCCGCCCGCGCCATCCGCCAGCGGGTCTTCGTGGAGGAGCAGGCGTGCCCGCCGGAGGAGGAGTGGGACGCGCACGACTGGCCCCAGGACCGGGGCGCCTCGTGCCGTCACCTCCTCGGCGAGGCCGAGGGCCGCGCGGTGGCCGTGGCGCGCTGGCGGCCCGTCTCGGCGGAGCCGGGCGAGCCGTGGGCCAAGCTGGAACGGTTCGCCGTGGTGCCGGAGGCGCGGGGGCACGGCTACGGCCGCGCGATGGTGGAGGCCGCGATGGGGAGCGCGCGGGCGGCGGGCTACACCCGGCTCGTGCTCTCCGCGCAGGAGCACCTGCAGGACTTCTACGGCGCGTGGGGGTTCGAGCCCCGAGGCGAGCGGTTCTGGGAGGCCGGCATCCCCCACGTGAAGATGACGTTGGAGGGCTGAAACCGCCGATTCGTGTCCGTACCTTGGATGCCCTCCGGACACGCCGCGTTCGTCTAGAGGCCTAGGACGCCGCCCTCTCACGGCGGTAACACGGGTTCGAATCCCGTACGCGGTACCACGCGCCGACTCCGATCCCGGGGTCGGCGCGTTCCGTTCGGGCCGCTCCGCTGGCGGTGGCTCTCGCCGAGCGCGACCGCCAGCGGGGGGACAGGTCAGTCCGCGAGCGCCACGCGGACCCACACGTCGAGCGGCTGCGGGCGCTCCGCGCGGTCGCCGCCGGGGCGACCGCCGCCCCTGCCTCCGCGACCGCCGCCGCCTCGCATACCGCCGCCTCCGCGGCCTCCGCGTCCGCCTCGCGCGGCACCCTCGGGACGCTCGCGCTCCGGGGTGGTCAGGCCCAGCCCGATGGCCTCCGCGCCCGCGGCGTCCAGCGCCGTCGCGCCGTCCCCGAGCGGGATCCGGTACTCCACGACGAGCACGCCGGACTGCACCGAGGCCGCCGCCTGAGGCCCGCTGGCGCTCGATGCGGGCAGGAGCGCGCCGGTGGCCTCGCCATCGCGGAGGAGTTCGAGGTCGCGCGTGGACGCCGCCAGCCGGTCGGCGGAAGACGCGCTGGGGTCGGGGCGCGCGCCCCGCTCGCGCTGCACGACGGGGAAGCGGACGCCGTACGCCTGGGCCTTGCCGCCGTCCGGGTCCAGCCAGAGCGTGAGCCCGCCCGCCAGCGCCTGGCGGACCTGCTGCTCGCCCCGCACCACGGCGACGGCGTAGAGCGCGGCCCCGTCGTTGCGGACGCCGAGCGAGAGCCCGGTCTGGCCCTCAACGGGCTGGAGGTCGGTCTGCCAGTCGGTGTCGGAGCCGTCGATGCGGGTGGGAGTGGTGGCGGGCGCGCTCTGCAGCTGAGGGGTGCTGGCACACCCCGCGAGGAGGCTGGCGGCGAGCGCGGCGAGGGGGAGTCTGTTCATGGGAGGAGGGCGGTAGCCGCGAGGCGGCTAGAGGCCGAAGTTGCTGAGCTTGTAGGTGAGGTTGAGCATGACGTACCGGCCGAGCGCCTGCGACTGGGCGTCCTCCACGTAGAGCTCCGTGACGGTCCGCTCCACGTCGGCCTGCTGGTCCAGGATGTCCGAGACGGAGAGGCTGACCTCGGCGCGGTCTCGGTCCAGGAACTTGTAGCCGAGGCGGGCGCCCCAGAGCACCTGCGTGGGGTCCACGGAGTCGTCCAGGCCGGTGTAGTGGAGGGCGTTGAGGTCCGTCGCGAAGACGATGCCGTCCCACGGGAGCAGCGTGACCTCCGCGCCGGCGAGGTGGCGGACGTAGTCCTGGTCCAGCTCCGGCACGGCGGAGTTGGCGACCGCCGTGTACCGCGCGCCGTACTGGAGCGAGAAGTCCACGCGCTCGCTGATGGAGCTGCCGAGGAAGACGCGGCCGTCCAGCCCGATCTGGTCCGAGACGTTCTCCGACTCGTCCACCAGGCCCGGCGTCCGGGTGTAGCTCGCGCCGAGAGAGACGTTCGCATTGCTCTTGAGCAGGGAGACCGGGCGGCCGTAGGTGAGGAGCGCGCGGCCGTTCCAGTAGCCGTCCAGGTTGACGGGGCGGGTAAGCTGCGCGCCGGCCGGGAGCACCACGCCGGGGGCGATCTCCGTGTCCGTCGTCGCGAGGGTGGTCGCCGTCACGATGGCGTTCTGGCCGTAGGAGCCGTTGAGCGCGGCCACGAGGACGGAGCCGCCTTCGGGATCGGTGGCGTTGACCTGGGCGCGGACGCTGTGGGTCGTGCTCGGCGCGAGCTCGGGGTTGCCGGTCGTGAGCAGCAGCGGGTTGCTGTTGTCGATGACGTCCTGCAGCTGGCTGGCGGAGGGCGTCTGCGTGCGGGCGCGGTAGGAGAGCCGGAACTGGGTGCCCTCGCCCAGCGCCATCCGGAGACGGGCGGAGGGGAGGATGGACCAGTAGCTCTGGTCCACGGCGTAGGCCGTGGGGAGGAGCTGCTCGGCCTCCAGCGTCTCGTGCTGCACGTCCAGCCCGATCTGCCCGCTGATGCCCTGCGCGTTGCGCCCGCCCCGGCGTCCGTCACCGCCACCCGCTGGCGGGCCGCCTGCCGCGTCGGGCGGGGGGCTGCCGCCCTCGGGCGGTCCGTCCGGAGGCGGGCCCTCGGAGCGTGCGTTCCGTTCGCCGGTCCTCTCACCGCGCTGGCTGCGCCCGCTCTCGAAGCGGAGCGAGATGCCGCCGCGCTGCACGAGGGAGCGCTGCTCCAGCAGGCTGCTGTACGCGGAGTCCGGCAGCGTGTACGCGCCCGTGGCGTCCGCCAGCGTGGCGAGCTGGTCCGAGGTGCTCCACGAGAGGCTCGGGCGGTAGGAGAGCTGGAGCTGCGCCCGCTCGCCGATGGGCTCGGTGTAGCGGAGGGAGCCCGAGAGGGTCCGCGCGTCCGAGTCCGTGACGATGCGCTGGTCCACGTCCTCCTCCGTCTCCCCGCTCTCGGAGCCGAAGGCGGTGACGGTGTAGGCCTGGGTGCGCTCGCCGTCCTGGCCGTCCGCGTCAAGCCCGAGGCCGAACGACAGCGTCCGCCCGCTGGTGGGGAAGCGGTGGCGGAGGTCCACGTCCACGCCGCCGGAGAGCGCGGAGAGGTCCGAGGCGTCCACGGACGAGGTCTGCGCGAGGGGGGCGCCGGAGGGCAGCGTGGTGAGGCCCAGGAGCGTGCCCTCGGTCTCGTTGGACTGGAGCGTGAGCTGGGGGCGGATGGAGAGCTGCGTCCGGTCCGAGAGCTCGGCCTCGGCGCGGAGGGAGAGCCGGTGGTTGGTGTTGGTGCCGCCGGAAGCCTCGGTCTCGTCGTAGAGCTGGGAGACGGCGCCGTCCGAGAGGTACTCGCGGGTGAGCGCGGCGTCCAGCGTGTTGTCTGTCGTGTTGTAGAAGTAGCTGCCCTGGAGGTCCAGCGCGCCGCCGAACAGCTTGTCGGTGACGTTGATGCCGAACGCGGTCGCCTCGTTGATGCCGGACTGGTCGTCCACGAGGAGGTCCGAGACGCTGCCGCCCCGGCTTCCGCCACGGCGCCGGCCGCCCCCGCTGCTCACGACGCCCAGCAGGTCCTCCGTCGCGAAGTTCTGCTGGTCCACGTTGTTCGCGATGCCGACGAGGGTGATCCGGCGCTCGCCGTCGAGGATGGTCACGTTGCCGCCCGCGAGGTACTCGCCGTCCGGGCCCGCCCCGGCGTAGGCGCGTCCGAACTGCCCGTTGGACATCCCCGGCCGCGTCACGATGTTGATCGTCTTCTCGGACTCGCCGTCGTCGAAGCCGGAGAACTGGGCCTCGTCGCTGGCGCGGTCGAACACCTGGACCTCCTGGATGATCTCGGCGGGGAGCGTCGCCAGCGCGGCGCTGACGTCCGTGCCGAAGAACTCGCGGCCGTCCACGAGCACGCGCTGGACCGTCTCGCCCTCGGCCTGCACCTCGCCGTCTTCCACGATCACGCCGGGCAGCTTCTCGAGGAGGTCGCCGGCGGTGGCGTCCGGGTTGACGGGGAAGGCGTCCACGTTGAAGGCGGTGGTGTCGCCGCGGACGCTGACCCGCTGGCGGGTGGCCTCGACCTGGAGCTCGCCGAGGGCGTCGTCGTCCGTGGAGAGCGCGAGGGTGCCGAGGGCGACGGGCTCGGTCACGCGGAGCGGCTGCGTCAGAGGCACGTAGCCCACGAACGAGACCCGGAGCTGGTACGCGCCGGGCGCCGCCTCGATACGGAAGGCGCCGTCCAGGCCGGTGGCGGCACCGGAGCGGGTGCTGTCCGGCGTGGCGCGGATGAGGAGGACCGTCGCGCCGGGGAGCGG
The DNA here is from genome assembly GCA_012960515.1 of Bacteroidota bacterium. Lineage (GTDB taxonomy): Bacteria > Bacteroidota > Rhodothermia > Rhodothermales > Rubricoccaceae > Rubricoccus. Next base: position 29,076 of record DUBD01000244.1, read on the forward strand.
GTCCCCACTCTCGGCGTCTACGACGGTGCCCGTCACGGCGACGGGCGCCTGCGCGGCGGCGGGCACCGCCAGCGCGAGGAGGAGGAGCGGGAGGAGGAGGCGGGTCAGCATGACAGTGCCGGAAGGGGGAAGGCCCCGGACGGTGCGCCCGGGGCCGGAAGGGAGCGGGTGCTAGCGCCGGTCGTCACCGCGGCGGCCACCGCGGCGGCCACGGGAGCCCTGCTGAGACTCGCGGTGGGCGCGGTACCGCTCCACCTGGTCCGGGGAGAGGACGGCCTCGATCTGGCGGTCCGCCTCGGCGCGGCGTGCCTCCATTTCGGCGCGGCGGGCCTCACGGTCGCCGGAGTCACCGGAGCCGCGGGGCGGGCGCTCCGGCCGGTTCGCGGCCTGCGCCTGGAGGATGGCGCGGATCTCCGAGGCCTGTGCGTCGGAGAGGTCGAGCGCCTCGGTCAGCTGCTCGATCTGGTGCTCGAGCTGGTCGCCGCGGTCCGCGCGGCGCTGCTGCGCCTCGGCGCTCTGCGAGACGCCGACGAGCGCGATGAACAGGACCGCCAGCGCGCCGAGGCGGCGGAGGACGGCGGACGTGCGGCGGCGGGCGGTTTTCTTCAGGAGGGAAGACATCGGATCGGGAGGGGGGAGGGCGGCTCTGCACGCGAGCCGCGGGATCGGGAGGGAAGCGTCACGCCGAGTGTGCCGGTCGGCGACGGTCCCAGTATCCTCCGGGCCGCCCTGCAGATACATCGCGGGAGTGTGGCGGTGGCGCCCCTTGCAACGAACCGACCGCGTGGGAACACGAATGGCACGCACGGACCCACGGCGTGCGCGCCCGCACCGGGGGCATCGCGCGGACCCGGACGAGTTGTGTCGATTGTGTCACGGCGCCGAGGGGTTCGCGTCCGCGGCGAGGCGTTATCCTCGCGAGCCTGCCTTCTCCCCGCCTTCATGAACACGCCCTTCGGCCCGCTCGACTGGATCGTCGTCGGCCTCTACTTCGCCGTCGTCTTCGGGGTCGCCATCGTGGCGACGCTCCGCGAGCGCCGCGGCACCACGGAGGACTCCGCGGACTACTTCCTCGCGGGGCGGAACGTGGGGTGGTTCGTGATCGGCGCGAGCCTTTTCGCGAGCAACATCGGCAGCGAGCACCTCGTGGGGCTGGCGGGGAGCGGCGCCGCCAGCGGGATGGCGCCGGGGCAGTTCGAGGTGCTGGCCTCGCTGATCCTGCTGCTCCTCGGGTGGGTGTTCGTCCCGTTCTACCTCAAGAGCGGCGTGTTCACGATGCCGGAGTTCCTGGAGCGCCGCTACTCCGCGGGCGCCCGCTGGTACCTCGCGACGGTCAGCATCCTGGCGTACGTGCTGACCAAGATCTCCGTCACCATCTTCGCGGGGGCCGTGGTGTTCAGCGCCATCGGGGTGCCGTTCTGGACGGGCGCGCTGATCGTGGTGGCGGCGACGGGCGCGTACACCGTGTTCGGCGGGCTCCGGGCGGTGCTCTACACGGACCTGCTGCAGACGTTCGTGCTCATCGGCGGGGCGCTGGCGGTGACGCTGGCCGGGCTCAGCGCCGTCGGTGGGTGGGGCACGATGGCGGAGACGGTGGGGCCGGACTTCCTGGACATGTGGAAGCCGGCCACGGACCCGGACTTCCCGTGGACGGGCATCCTCTTCGGCGCGCCCATCCTGGGCGTGTGGTACTGGTGCACGGACCAGTTCATCGTGCAGCGGACGCTCTCGGCGAAGTCCATCGACGACGCCCGCCGCGGCACCATCCTGGCGGGCTTCCTCAAGCTGCTGCCGCTGTTCATCTTCGTGCTCCCCGGCCTGCTGGCGGCCACGCTCGCGGCGCAGGGCCGGATCACCCTCGCGGACGACAACGAGGCGCTGCCGACGCTCGTGGCGGCGCTGCTGCCCGTGGGTGCGCGGGGGCTCGTGATCGCGGGGCTGCTGGCGGCGCTCATGTCCTCGCTCTCCAGCGTGTTCAACTCGTGCTCCACGCTCATCACGTGGGACGTCTACAAGAAGCTCAACCCCGGCGCGAGCGAGCGCCAGCTGGTGTGGGTGGGGCGCCTCTCGACGGTCGCGCTGACGGTGCTCGGGCTGGCGTGGATCCCATTCGTGGAGGCGGCCGAGGGCGGGCTCTACGTCTACATCCAGTCCGTGCAGGGCTACATCTCGCCGCCCATCGCGGCGGTTTTCCTGCTGGGGCTGTTCTGGAGCCGGCTCAACGCGCCGGGCGCGATGGCGGCGCTCCTCGGCGGGCTGGCGCTCGGGCTCGGGCGGCTGACGGCGGAGACGATGGGCGCGGACCTCGGGTGGTTCACGGCGCTCAACTTCCTCCACTTCGCCATCGTGCTGTTCCTCATCTGCACGATCCTGCTCGTGGCGGTCTCGCTCGCGACGGCGCCGCCGCCCGCGGACCAGATCGCGGGGCTGACCTTCGCGACGGCATCGGACGAGGGCGACGGTGTGGAGCCGGCCAGCGTCACCTCGCGCCGCCGCATCGATCTCGTGCTCACGGGCGTGCTGATCCTCTCCGTGCTCGGCGTCTGGCTCGCCTTCTCCTGACCGCGCGCTCTCGGCGCCTCCGCCAGCCCGGCGGGGGTTAGACCTCTTCGAGGGCCTGGGCGTCCAGCTCCGCGTCTGAGAGGCCGGCGAGGTGCGGCGAGGCCACGCGCACGTCGGTCTCCACGGCGCCATCGCGCAGGCGGACCACCCGGCGCGCGTGCTCCGCGATGTCGTCCTCGTGGGTGACGACGACGATCGTGTTGCCGGCGCGGTAGAGCCGCTCGAAGAGCCGCATGATGTCGTCGCTGGTCTTGGAGTCCAGGTTGCCCGTGGGCTCGTCCGCGAGGAGGATGGCGGGGCGGTTGACGAGGGCGCGCGCCACGGCCACGCGCTGGCGCTGCCCGCCGGAGAGCTCGTTGGGCTTGTGGTCCATGCGGTCGCCCAGGCCGACGGCCCGGAGCGCCTCGGCGGCGCGCTCGCGGCGTTCCTTCCGGCTGATCCCGGCGTAGACCAGCGGCAGCTCCACGTTCTCCAGGCAGTCCTGGCGCGGGAGCAGGTTGAAGGTCTGGAAGACGAACCCGATCTCGCCGTTGCGGACGGCCGCCAGCTCGTCGTCGTCCAGGTGCGAGACGTTGCGGCCGGCGAGGTGGTAGGTCCCTCTCGTGGGCGCGTCCAAACAGCCGATCACGTTCATCAGCGTGCTCTTGCCGCTCCCGGAGGGCCCCATCACGGCCACGTACTCCCCGGCCTCCACCTCCAGCGAGCACCCGCGCAGCGCGTGCACTTTCTGGGTGCCCATGACGTAGGTCTTCCAGACCTCGGAAATCTCGATGACGGGCATGGGGAGGGAGCCGGTAGGGGAGGGCGGTCTCGTCGCGCTGGCAGGAGGCGCCAGCGGGGCGGGGGCTAGGCGTCGTCGGTGCGGACGGCGTCGCCGTCGTCCAGCGAGGTGCGGAGGAGGTTGAACGGGCCGGTCACGACGGTCTCGCCCCCCTGCAGCCCGGAGGTGATCTCGATATGCGTGTCGTCCGCGATGCCGGTCTCGACGCGCCGCATCTCCACGGCACCATCGGCCACGACGAACACGACGCGCTGGAGGTCTTCCTCCTCGGGCACGGCGTCCGGGTCCGCGGACTCGTCGCCGCCGGCGCGGGCCTCGCGGAGGCTATCGCGGCGGATCTCGTTCATGTCGCGGACGGTCACGGCCTGGATCGGGACCACGACGGCGTTCTCCACGGTCCGCGTGAACACGTCTACCGTCCCGTTCATGCCGGGCCGGATCTGGACGGCGGGCGCGCGAGGCGACCGGCCCGTCTCGGGGTCGGCGCTTGCGAGTTCCCCGGCGGCGTCCGCGGCGGTCTCGCCCGGTGCGAGGACGGCCACCACCACGGGGAAGTTGGTGCTCTGCTGCCCGCTCGAGTTGAGCCCGGTCCGCGCGCTCGTCGCGATCTCGCTGACGACGCCCGCCAGCGGCTGGTCCGGGAAGGCGTCCACCTCCACGAGGGCGCTGTCGCCCACGGCGAGGCGGGCCACGTCGGTCTCGCTCACCTCGATCTCGATGGTCATCGCGTTCAACTCCGCGATCCGCATGAGCTCCGTGCCCGCCATCGTCGCGGTGCCCACCACGGTCTCGCCCTGCTCCACGTTGAGGTAGGTGACGGTCCCGCTCATGGGCGCGTAGATGGAAGTCAGAGAGAGCTGCTGGCCGGCCTGCTGGGCGCTCGCCTGCGCGCTCCCCACGCGGGCCTGCGCGCCGCGGACGCGGGCGTTCGCGCTGGCGATGCGCGTGTCCAGCGTGGCGAGGCGGGCGCGGGCGGCCTGGAGGGCGGCCTCCGCCTGACGGGCGGCGCTCTGTGCCTGCTCGAACTCCATCTCGCTGCCGAGCCCCTGGTCCAGGAGGGCGCGCTGGCGCTCCATCGCGCGGGTGGCGCGGTCGCCCTCGGCCTCCGCCTGCGCGATGTCGGCCTGGAGCTGGTCGCGCTCGGCGGCCACCTGGGCGGCGTCGGCGCGGGCGGCCTCCACGTCGGTCTGGGCGGCGCGGACGCCGGCGAGGGCCTGCTGCCGCTGCGCCGCGTACACGTCCGGCCGGATGCGGAGGAGGAGCTGGCCGCGCTCCACGCGCTCGCCCTCGGTCACGCCCACGAACACGACCTCGCCGGAGACCTCCGGGGAGATGGAGACCTCGGTCTCCGCCGCGACGATGCCGGAGGCGGTCACGGACTGCGTGATGGGCCGGACGCGGGCCTCGGCCGTGTCCACCTCGACGCCCTCTTCGCCGCCGCCGAACACGGCCGCCAGCGCGACGATGAGCACCAGCGAGACGCCGAGGCCGATCAGGATTTTCTTCGTGGGACTCATGGGGAGTGCGGGGGGGATGCCGGGGAAGGCCCGATCAGAGCAGGGAGGTGAGGTCGTCGCCGGTGGCGAGGCGGAGCAGCGCGCGGCGGAAGACGAGGGTGTAGGCGGCCTGGGCGCGGGCCGCGAGGGCTTCGGCGAGGCGGGAGCGGGCGTCCGCGAGGTCGTAGGGCGTCGTCGCGCCGAGGGCGTAGCGGGCCTCCTCCGCCTCCACGGCGGCCTGCGCGGCTTCGACGCGGGCCTCGGCGGCGTTCAGCCGCGCCTCCGCGCCCGCGATCTCGACGGCCGCCAGCCCGACCTCCGCGGCCACGGCCTGCTCCAGCGCCTGGAGCTGCAGGCGGG
>DUBD01000244.1:34284-35242 GCA_012960515.1 Bacteroidota bacterium
CTCCGTCGCGAGGCGGGCCTCCTCGCGCTGGCGGCGCGCGGCGTAGCGGTCGAAGATGGGCACGCTCACGCTCAGCCCGATGTTGCCGCTGCGGTTGTCCGCCAGCTGGGAGACGAACGGCGTCCGCTCCAGCTCCGGGCTGCCGACGGGGAAGCCGAACGGCTCGCCGCCGACGAACACCTGGGTGCCGTCTTCGAGCGTGACTGGGACCGTGGGCTGGACCGCGTCCGGGTCCACGAGCTGCTGCTGGAGGCTGGAGTACCCCGTGCCCACGGAGCCGAAGGCGCTCACGACCGGCCGGCTGGCGGTCCGCGCGAGCGACTCGCTGGCCAGCGCGGCGTCCACGGAGAGCTCTTGCGCGCGGAGGTCCAGGCGCGAGGCGAGCGCGGTGGAGACGGCGGCGTCCACCTCGGGCGCGGGCGCGGTCAGGAGGCCGGTCGCCTCCAGTTCCTCCAGCGTCGGGCCGACGAACGTCACGTCGGCGAAGGGGGGCAGCGCGAGGCGGTCCAGCAGGCGCACGCGGTCGCGGGCGATGGCGGCGGTCGCTTCCGCCAGCGCGGCGGCCCGCTCGGCGACGGTCGCGCGCTGGGCCGGGAGGTCGCTCGCGGGCCGGGCGCCGAGCTCCACGAGCTGCACGGCGCGGTCCAGCTGTGCCTGCGCCGCCGTCAGCTGCTCTGTCTGGATCTCGACGAGCTGGCGGTCCAGGAGGAGCTGGAGGAAGCGGTCCGCCACGTCCGCCGCCACGGTCTGGCGGGTGCGCTCGGCGCTCGCCTCGGCAGAGGCGCGGTTGAGGCGGGCCTGCTGCGTCACGGCGCGCACGCGGCCGCCGTCGTAGAGCGTGACGTTCGCGCTGAGCCCGGTCTGGAAGCTCTCCGAGGTCTGGGAGACGAGCTGGCCCGTCGTCTGGTCGAACGTCAGGCCGTAGCTCTGGCTCGGCTGGGCGGAGAAGCTGAGGCTC
>DUBD01000244.1:35252-66642 GCA_012960515.1 Bacteroidota bacterium
CTGAGGGAGGGGTTGGAGAGCAGGTTCTCCAGGGTGATGCCGCGAGCGGTACCGACGAGATGAACGCCGCGCTCGGCGATGGTGCCGCCCTCTTCCGCGAGCTCCGCCCGCGCCACCTCGGTGCTGGCGTCCACCGCCAGCGCGATGGCCTCTTCCAGCGTCACCCCGTCCCGCACCTCGGGCGGGAGGTCCTGAGCGTCAGCGGATGGGGCGAGAAGGCAGACCGCCAGAGCGGCGGAGGCGAAGCGGAGGCGCATGGCGGAGCGGGAGGGCGCGGGTGGTAACGGAGGCGCCGGGCCGAGGTTACGTCCGCCCGCACTGATCGTCTGGGCTCCACGCCTCTCTCACGGTCCGCCCTGGCACTCGCCGGGCCGGGGGGTTGCGGCGGGATCTGGCGCGAGGTCTCAGAACCCCACGCCGATCCGGAACACGACGAACGTCTCGGCCGGGGTCTCGGTGTCCGGGAACGTGGTCCGCTCCACCGTGCCCCCTAAGCGGACCGCTGCGGTCGGGGAGGCGTGGACCGCCAGCGCCCAGCCGGTCGCGCGGAGGGCCGCGGCCTCGTCGTGTGCGAAGGCGGCCGCGTTGGGGTCCAGGCGGAGGCCGTGAAGGCGGGCGGAGGCCTCTACGGTCCCGGTCCGCGGTCCGGAGACGGGGCCGCCCGGCCCGAGGAGCACCGCCGATGCGGCCACCTGCCACGCGTGGTGGGTGAGGGGCTCGGAGCCGTCCGTGCCGCGCACGCGGTGGCGCGCCCACGTCGTCTCCGCCATCAAGCCGAACCGCCCGGCCTCCGCCTCTAGTTGCGGCCCGACGCGCTGGCGGGCCCCGTCGGCGACGACGCCCGGGGCGTAGCGGAAGATGGGCGCGTCCGCCGAGGTTTCGTAGTCCGCGAGCGCCGGGGCGTCCGGGCTTCCCCGCTCCGCGCCCACCGCGCCCGCCAGCCCGAGGCGCACGCCCGGCACGGGTTCCGCGGTCACCCGCGCGACGGCGTCTTTGGCGTCGCTCGGCTCCCCGCTCTCGCTGCCGCCGTCCGGGACGCCGTTGAAGACGCCGACGGCCGCCGCCAGCCGGCCGTCACTCCACGAACCGTGCACCATCGCGCCGAGATCGCGGCGGGGCGAGAGAGCGGTCGGGAAGGCCCGCTCCGCGAACCAGAGGGCGGAAGAGGAGCGGAGGGACTCCAGGCCGAACGGCGCTTTGAAGCGGCCAGCGCGGATCCGGACCCCGCGGCCGACGGCCGCCTCGGCCCAGCCGTCCACGAGTTGGGCCTTGCCCTTCCCGAAGCCGGGCTTCACGACGACGCGCACGGCCTCGCCCGCTTCCACCCCTACTTCGAGCCGGGCGCGACGGAGTTGGAACGCCTCTGCGGTGGGGGCTTCCGTCTCTTCGCCACCGGATCGCCAGCGGGCGTCGGTGTGCAGCGTTCCGCCCAGCGTGGCGCGGAGGCCGCCGTCAGCGGAGAGGACGGTGATGGGCGGTTCCGGCCCCCGCTGCGCCAGCGCGCCGGTGGAGCACAGGAGGACGAGGAAAAGGAGGCGAAGCACGGGGGAGGGCGGGCCGTCAGAAGTGGCGTGCAACGGGCTGCGCCGTTGGCCGCGTGTCTGGAACGTTACGCTAGTGTAACGCACGGGCCTCCCCATGGGCGGGAGCGGAGGGGGAGGGATTCGAACCCCCGGTGCCCCGGAGGGCACTTCGGTTTTCAAGACCGACGCATTCGACCGCTCTGCCACCCCTCCGAGTGGGGCAAGCTACCAACGTCCGGCGGTTCCGGTCCGCCCGGCTGGCGGCGCCCGTGGCCCGCCGCGCGTGCACCCGGATTTCGAGCAACTGCCTGCGGAGCGGCCCGTTGGGCACGGTAGCTTCGCCGTCTGGGGGGTTCCCCCACCGCCTCCGCCTCCGCCCGTATGGCCCGCCAGTTCGACGTCCCCGACTTCTACCGCAGCCCCGTCGTGAGCCGCGTCAAGGCCGCGCGGAAGGCGGAGGACCCCCGCAAGAAAGACCTCGCGCCGAGCGTGCTGGACTTCGGCCCGCTCCGCGTCAAGCTGGCGCGGCACTTCGGGTTCTGCTTCGGCGTGGAGAACGCCATCGAGATCGCGTACCGCGCGCTGGCGGAGCACCCGGACAAGGCCGAGGCCGGCCGGATCTTCCTCCTCTCGGAGATGATCCACAACCCCCACGTCAACGAGGACCTCCAGGCCCGCGGCATCCGGTTCCTCCGCACCACGACCGGCGAGCAGCTCATCCCGTTCGACGACCTCGCGCCGGGCGACTTGGTGATCATCCCGGCCTTCGGCGCGCCGCCGGAGATCGTGGCGGACCTGCGCGAGCGCGGGATCGAGCCGGAGACGTACGACACGACGTGCCCGTTCGTGGTCCGCGTGTGGAAGAAGAGCGCGCACATCGGCGCGAAGGGCTACACCGTGGTGGTGCACGGCAAGCGCAACCACGAGGAGACGCGCGCCACGTTCGGCCACGCGAAGGAAGACGCGCCCGTGGTGGTGGTGCGGAACATGGAAGAGACCGAGGCGCTGGCGGCGGTGATCGACGGGCGCGAAGACGCGGACTTCTTCTGGCGGCACTTCGCGGACCGCACCTCGGAGGGCTTCGACCCCGCGCGCGACCTCGCGCAGATCGGCGTCGTCAACCAGACGACGATGCTCGCCACGGAGACGGCCGCCATCGCCGAGCGCGTCCGCCAGGCGGTCGTCGCCCGCGACGGGGACGCTGCGCGCTTCGCGGACACCTCGGACACGCTCTGCTACGCCACGAAGGAGAACCAGGACGCCACGCTTTCGCTCATCGAGAGCGGCGCGGACCTCGCGCTGATCGTCGGCGGGTACAACTCCTCCAACACGAGCCACCTCGTGGAGCTGTGCGAGGACGCCGGCCTGCCGACGTACTTCATCTCGGACGCCAGCGAGATGACGAGCCCGCGCGAGATCCACCACTTCGACTGGCGCGAGAAAGAGGAGCGGACGTCCAACGGGTGGCTCCCTGTGGAGAAGGGCAGCCCCGTTGAGGTGCTCCTGACCGCCGGCGCGTCCTGCCCGGACGCGCTCCTGGACGAGGTCATCCGCCGTCTCCTCAAGTGGTTCCCGGACGCGCGCTCCGTGGACGAGGCCCTCACGCCGTTCGTGGACGACCCGCAGAGCCGGGCGGCCTGACCCGCTGGCGGCCGCCGCCAGCGGAACGAGAACGGGGCGCCCCGGAAACCCGGAGCGCCCCGCTGAGAAGCGGCAGGTGCGCGCTTAGCGCACGACCGTCAGCGGCCGGGCGAAGCGGTCGCCGTTCGCCTGCAGGAGGACCACGTACGTTCCCGGTGCCAGCGTCCCGGAGGGGAGCGCCGCGCGGTGGGCGCCGGCCTCGCGCGTGCCCTCCGCCAGCAGCGCGACCTCGCGGCCGAGCGCGTCCACGACGGCGAGGCGCACGTCACCGGCCTCGGCGAGCGAGAACGGGACCGTCGCGGAGCCCACGGCGGGGTTCGGGAACGGGGCGTCCAGCGCGAGGACCGGCGCGGCCAGCGCCGTCGCGAACGGGTTCTCTGCGGACATCGGGGTGGCCCGGTCCATCCCCTCGGTCTCGGCGCGCGCGGTCAGCGTCGTCGCGGCGGGGAGGAGCGCGGAGGTCCCGTCGCCGAAGACCGCCAGCAGGCCGAAGGCTTCGCCGTTCATGTCGTTCTCGGGCGAGAGGAACCCGCTCGCGAGGACGGTGACGGCGGCCCCGGGTGCGCCGGAGAGGTCCGCGGTGAAGGAGGCGACCGCGCCGCCCTCGGCGGTGGTGATGTCCAGCGTGTAGCTGGCGGCCGGGAGGCGGAGGTAGCCGGTGATGGCCGTGTACGCCGCGTCGTCCACGAGGATGGCGCCGCCGGAGCGGACGTCCACCGTAGGTGCGTCCGTCGCGCCGTGGACCACGCGCACGGAGGTCTTGCCGCCGCGGCCCGCCGCCTGCGCATCCGCACCGACGAGAAGCTGGAAGGCGGTGGATTCCCCGTCCGGGTTGGCCTCGAACATCGACGGGTCCAGCACGCCGTTGGCGATGAGCTGCGTCGCGGAGCCCGAGGGCAGGTTGAACGTCTCGGTGAAGATGGCGTCCTCGGCGCTGGCGGACGTGCCCGGCGCGACGGCGACCTCCAGATCCGTGCCGCTCGGCACGAAGACGAACGGGGTCGCGGCGCGGAAGGCGAAGTCGTCCAGGAAGATGTCACCGTTGACGTAGACGTCTACGACGGCTGCACCCGGATCAGCGGCGTTGTGGATCACCTGGAGGCGAGCCGGCGCGGCGGGAAGCAGCGAGGCGTTGCCCTCGGCGTCCACCGCCAGCAGGCCGAAGGCGGGGCCGTTCATGTCGTTGTCCGGCGAGAGGAACCCGCTCGCGAGGACGGTCAGCGTGGTCTCGCCAGCCTCCGAAAGGTCGGCGTCGAACGCGGCGACGGGCGTGCCATCGGCGGTGGTGACGTAGGCGATGTAGCGCTCCGTCTCCGTGCGGACGTAGTCCGTGATGGCGCCGTAGCTGGCGTCGTTGACGCGGATGACGCCGTCCACGTTGACGTCCTTGTTGGAGCGGATGTCCACGGTCGGCGCGTCGGTCGCGCCGTGGACCACGCGGACGCCGGTCCGGTCCGCGCCGTTCTCCTCCTCCTGCGCGTTCGCGCCGACGAGAAGCTGGAAGGCGGTAGAGGCGCCATCCGGGTTGGCCTCGAACATGGAGGGATCCAACACGCCGTTGGCGATGAGCTGCGTGGTGCTGCCGGCGGGGAGGTTGAACGTCTCGGTGTAGATCGCGTCGTCCGCGCTGGCGGACGTGCCGGGCGCGACGGCGATCTCGAGGTCCGTGTCCGATGCGACGTCGATGTAGGGCGTCGCGGCGCGGAAGGCGAAGTCGTCTAGGAGGATGCCCCCGTTGACGTAGACGTCCACGACGGCCGCGCCGGGGTCGGCGGCGTTGTGGATGACCTGGAGGCGGGCCTGGGCGAAAGCCACGGACGACGTGAGCGCGAAGGCGGTCAGCGCCGTCAGGCGGAGTAGCGTGTGCATGGGAGGGACGGGGAAGAGAGAGGGGAGCCCCGGCCTCACGCCGGGGGCTTCTGGAGAGGGCTACCCACCACCCGGAGGCCATGACCAGTGCGCCGGTAGCTTTTCTGCCTCGCCCCCCGATGCCTGTGCCCTGGTACGAAGACTGGTTCGACTCCGACCTCTACGAAGTGGTCTACCGCTCCCGTGACGAGCGCGACGCCGAGCGCCTCACGGACCTCATCGTGCGGGTCGCGGAGCCGGAGCCGGGCGCGGAGATCCTGGACGTGGGGACGGGCCGCGGCCGGCACGCCCGCGTCTTCGCCCGCCGGGGCTACCACGTCACGGGCCTGGACCTCTCGCCTCGCGCCGTGGAGACGGCCCGCCAGCGGGCGGCGGCGGAGGAGCTGGCGGACCGCACCGCGTTCGTTACGGGTGATATGCGGGTGCCGCTCTTCCGCGACCGCTTCAGCGGCGTGGTCAACCTGTTCTCGTCGTTCGGCTACTTTGAGCGGGAGGCGGACCACGGCCGCGCGGTCTGCGCGATGGCGGCGGCCCTGCGCCGCGGCGGCTGGATGGTGCAGGACCTGCTCAACCCGGCCTACCTCCGCGCCCACCTCGTGCCGGAGGACGAGCGCGAGGCGGACGGCGTCCACGTCCGCCAGCAGCGGCGCTTGGTGGACGGCCCCCGCGTGGAGAAGACGATCACGCTCACCCCGGCCGATGGCGGCGAGCCCTACGTCACCACGGAATCCGTGCGCCTGCTCTCGCGCGAGGAGATGGCCGCGCTCTACCAAACGGCCGGGCTGGAGGTTGTCGGGACGTACGGGGACTACGGCGGGGGGCCGTACACGGACGAGAGCCCCCGGCTGATCCTCCACGCGCGCCGGGCCTGAGGCCGCGCGCTGGCGGCGGCCGCCAGCGAGACGGGCGCGGCCGTGCGCCGGGCTTTCGCTCGCGCTCAGAACCGACGGCGCCGCGCGCCGTCTACCTTCCGATCTCCCATTCTGACACATACCCATCCTCTATGGACGCCGCCCTCGACTACGCCCGCCAGCACGCCGACCGCTTCGTCGAAGAGCTCAAGGCGTGGCTCCGCATCCCGAGCATCTCCACCGATCCCGACTACGCCCCGCAGACCCGGCAGGCCGCCGAGTGGCTCGCGGACAACCTCCGCGCCATCGGCATTGCGAAGGTGGAGGTGATGGACACGGGCTCGGCGGACACGCCCGGCCACCCCATCGTCTACGCCGAGCACCACGTCTCCGACGACGCGCCGACGGTCCTCGTCTACGGCCACTACGACGTGCAGCCGCCGGACCCGCTGGAGCTCTGGGACCAGGACCCCTTCGAGCCGGTCGTCAAGGACGGCAACCTCGTGGCGCGCGGCTCCGCGGACGACAAGGGGCAGGCGTTCATGCACGTGAAAGCCGCCGAGTCCTACCTCCAGAGTGGGATGGACCTCCCCGTCAACCTCAAGATGATGATCGAGGGAGAGGAGGAGAGCGGCAGCGTGAACCTCGCGCCGTTCATCGAGGAGAACAAAGACCTGCTGGCGGCGGACGTGGTCCTCGTCAGCGACACCGCGCTCTTCGCGCCGGGCGTGCCGAGCATCGCGTACGGCCTGCGCGGGCTGGCGTACGTGGAGGTGGAGCTGACCGGCCCCGGCAAGGACCTCCACTCCGGCGTCTACGGCGGCGGCGTGGAGAACCCGATCAACGCCCTCGCGCGGATGATCGCCGACCTCCACGACGAGGACCACCACATCACTGTGGAGGGCTTCTACGACAACGTGCGCGACCTCACGGACGAGGAGCGCGAGGCGTACAAGGCGCTGCCCTTCGATCAGGAGGCGTGGATGGAAGAGGCCGGCGTCACGAAGACGAAGTCTGAAAAGGGCTACTCCGTCCTCGAAGGCACCACGGGCCGCCCGACGCTCGACGTCAACGGCATCTGGGGCGGCTACACCGGGAAGGGCGCCAAGACGGTCCTCCCGAGCAAGGCGACCGCCAAGATCTCCTGCCGCCTCGTGCCGGATCAGTCCCCCGGCGAGATCACGGAGAAGCTCCGCAAGCACTTCGAGGCGCACGTCCCGGACACGATGACGCTGGACTTCCGCGACCTCCACGGCGGCCACGGCGCCATCGTGGACACGAGTGCGCCGGCCATGCAGGCGGCGGCGGAGGCCATGGAAGGCGTCTTCGGCCAGCGGCCGCACTTCACGCGCGAGGGCGGCTCCATCCCCGTCGTGGCGGACTTCAAGCGGATCCTCGGGCTGGACACCGTGCTCATGGGCTTCGGCCTGGACTCGGACTCCATCCACTCGCCGAACGAGAAGTTCGGGCTGGACCGCTTCCACCAGGGCATCGAGGCGGGCGTCCGCTTCCTGGACGCCTACGCGAAGCAGAAAACCGCGTAACACCGCGCCCGGCTGGCGGACGGTCCCGGCGAGGGCCTCCGCCAGCGGGCCGGGGGCGAACCCCGCCGCGCGCGGCTCCGTAGCCGCGGCATGGACTCCCCCCCACCGCGCCGGCGCTCCGGCTGCCTCGTCCCGGTTCTCCTCCTCGCCGCGCTGGCGGTCGCCGCGGCCGTGGCCGTGCCGAGCCTCCGGCGCCCGCTCTACCTCGCGGAACTGGCCTCGCTCGCGCCGCCAGACACGCTGCCCGTCCCGGTCGCGGGCGTGACACCGCCCCAACTCGCGGACACGTGGGGCGCGCCGCGCTCGAACGGCCGCACGCACGAGGGCATCGACATCTTCGCCGACCGCGGCACGCCCGTCGTCAGCGCGACGGAGGGCGTAGTGCTGGGCGTGGGGACCAACTCGTTGGGCGGCAACGTGGTACGCGTGATGGGGCCCGGCCGCGAGGTCCACTACTACGCCCACCTGGACGCCCACGCCGACGAACTGGCGGACGGCCAGCGCGTGATGGCGGGGGACACGCTCGGCACCGTGGGGACGAGCGGGAACGCAGCCGGGACGCCGCCGCACCTCCACTACGGCATCTACCGGGCGGGCGGCGCGGTCAACCCGTACCCGCGCCTCGCGCCATGAAACGAAACGCCCTGGAGGTACAAATCCGCGGCGCAACGACGGTGTGAAGAGGGAGACGCCCAGCGCGGCCGGAATTGCGAACGCAGCAGCGGACCCGTAACGTCCCGGTTCTCCGCGCCTTCGCAGCCCGCGCCATGAACGACCTCGACCACGACCTCCCGACCCCGGCCCCGAGTGGGGACAGCCTCCCGTTCGACGCGCCCGTGCAGGACGCCTCCGCCGCCGCCGGCGGTCTGGACAAGATCCGCGACCTGCTCTTCGGCCGCGAACTCAGCGATGTGGACAAGCGGTTCGCCCGTTTGGAAGCACGCCTCGCGGAGGACGCCGCGGCCCTTCGCGAGGAGGTGACCGGCCGCCTGGAGGCGCTGGAGGCGTACGTCAAGGACGAGCTCTCCAGCCTCAACGCCGGGCTCGGGCAGGAGCGCCGCGAGCGCGAGGACGCCATCGAGCGCGCCGCGCAAGAGGCCAAGGGCGGCCGCGATGCCCTGGCCCGCCGCATCACGGACGCGAAGGACGCCAACGACCAGGCCGCGCAGGTCGTCCGCCAGCGCATCCTCGACGAGGCCACGCGCGCTCAGAACGCCATCCGCAGCACGGGCGAGGAGATCCAGCGCACGCTGGACAAGCGCGCCGCGATGCTGGAGGAGCGGAAGGCCGACCGCAAGGCCCTCGCCGCCATCTTCTCGCAGGCCGCCGCCCGCCTCGAAGAAGGGCTCTAGCCGCCGGCGTCCCTGCGCCCGCGCCCGGCCCCTGCCATGGCCTCCGACGACCGCCCCGTCTTTACCGAGGTCCCGCTCTCCAGCGGGGACGGCGCCGCCCCGGACCCGCCCGCCCCGCTGGCGGAGCGCCCCGGCGAGGCCTCGCGCGAGGCCCCAGACGCCGCATCCGCCAACCGCGACCGCCAGCCGACGGCCGCGGACCTCCGCCTCCTCCGTCGCCTCCTCCTCGGCCGCGACCGGGACGACGCGCTGGACCGTGTCTCCCGCGGCGATCTCCCAGCCGCCCCCGCCAGGCTGGACGCCCGCAGCGTGGGCCGCGTCCTCCCGGACGCCGTCCGCTTCCGTGAGTCCGAGGACGAGGATCTCGGCGAGGCGCTGGCGGGGCCGGTGGAGCGCGGGCTCAAAGCCAGCGTCGAGAGGAACCCGCAGCCGGTCGTAGACGCCATCTTCCCGGTCATCGGGCCGGCGATCCGGCGGGCCATCCGGCACGCGATGGCGCAATCGCTGGAGTCCGTCAACCAGTCCGTCAACTACGGGCTCTCGTGGCGCGGGCTGAAGTGGCGCGCGGAGGCGTGGCGCAGCGGGCTCTCCTTCGGCGAGGTGGTGCTGCGGCACACGCTGCAGTACCGCGCGGAGGAGGTGCTGCTCGTCCATCGCGAGACCGGGCTCCTGCTCCAGCACGTCGTAGCGCCGGACGTGCCGGGCGCGGGCGAGGACGCGGACCTCGTCGGCGCGATGCTCACGGCCGTCCGCCAGTTCGTCGGCGACTCGTTCAGCGTGGACGAGGACGACGGGCTGGAGGCGGTGGAGGTGGGCGACCTGACCGTGTGGATCGAGCCCGGCCCTCGCGCCATCATCGCGGCCGTGCTCCGCGGCCACCCGCCGGAGAGCTACCGCGAGACGCTCCGCCGCGCCGTCGAGACCATCCACGCGCGGATGGGCGAGGCCCTCACCACCTTCACCGGCGAGACCGCCCCGTTCGACGCCTCGCGCGATGTGCTCGAAGGCTGCCTAGACGCGGCCTACGCCGAGGAGCCGCGCAGCGGCCTCTCGCCCCAGCTGGCGGTCCTCCTGCTCGTGCTGCTCGGCGCGATGGCGTGGCTCGGCGTGCGGTGGTGGGACGGACACGCCCGCGAGACGGCGTACCTCCAGGCACTGGACGCCGCCCCCGGCCTCGAGGTCCTGCGCACGGACCGCGAGGGCGGGCGCCTCCTCGTCGTCGGCGCGCGCGACCCGCTGGCGGACGACCCCGACGCGTTCCTCGCCGCCGCCGGCCTGGACCGCTCCGACGTGGACGCCCGCTGGGTGACGGCCTTCTCTGCGGACTCCGCGCTCGTGGCGCAGCGCGCGACGCAGGCGTTCCGTCCACCCGATGGCGTCCGGCTAGCGGTGCTGCCGGACGGGACCATCCGCGCGCTCGGCCCTGCCTCCGCCGACACCGCGTGGGCCTCGGCCGCCCGCGACCTGCTCCCCCTCGTGCCCGGCGCCGACCGGCTGGATCTCTCCGGCCTCCGCGACGATCTGGGCGCGGCCATCGCCGAGGTCGAAGCGCTGGCGCTTCCCTTCGGCGACAACGGTTCGGCTCCGCCGCCGGACGCCCTCGCGCCCTTCCTCGCCCGCGCCGAACGCCTCGCCGAGGCCGCCCGCCAGCACGGCGAGAGCCTCACGCTGGAGATCACCGGCCACACCGACGACCGCGGCACGCCCGACGCCAACCGCGCCCTCGGCCTCGCGAGGGCGCAGGCCGTCGCCCGTGCCGTGACCGGGGCGCTCGGGGATCGGCTGCCGGTGCGTACCCTGAGCCGCGGCGCCGACGAAACGCTCGGCGAGGGCGCGCACCCGCCCAGCCGCCGCGCCACCTTCCGCGTCCTCCGCGCCGAATAACAGGTATGAGCGAGACCCTCCGCCTCAAGGTCTGCCTCGTCGGCGCGCCCGCCGTGGGCAAGACGAGCCTCGTCCGCCGCTACGTGGAGGGCGCGTTTTCCGAGGAGTACCTCACCACCATCGGCGTGCGGATCAGCCGGAAGCGTGTGGAGGTGAACGGTGAGCCCGTGGGCCTCGTCGTGTGGGACATCAACGGCGACGACGCCTTCGCGCCGCTCCAGGCCACATATTTGCGCGGCGCCGCCGGCTTCCTGCTCGTCGCGGACGGAACGCGGCCGGTCACGCTGGACCGCGTGCTCGCCCTGCGCGACGAGCTGGCGGAGGCGTTCGGCCCCACGCCCGCCGTCCTCGCGATCAACAAGGAGGACCTCGTGGACGAGTGGGACGTGGAGGACGCCCACCTGGAGGACCTCCGCGCGAGCGGCTGGCAGCTTTGGCGTACGAGCGCCCGCGAGGGCACCGCCGTAGACGACGCCTTCCAGGCGCTGGCCGAGGCGGCGGTCGCGACGGCCCGTGGCTGACGGGCTCCCCCCGGACCTCCTCGCTGCGCTCGACCTCGTCGCCTTCGAACGCCAGCCGGACGGGCACTTCCGCGCTGCCGCGCCGCTCCCGGACTGGCTCCGCGGTCATCTCCCGCCCGATGCCGAGGGCTGCGTGACGCCCGCGGCGTCCTCGGACTTCCTCGCTCACTTCCTCGCGATCGCGGCGGACACGTGGGACGGCCCGCCGGGCGGGCGCTTGATGTCCGGCCCTTTCACGGAGCCCGGCGCCGACGGCGTGGAGCGAACGCTGGAGGCCACGGCCATCCGCGCCGCCAGCGGGGCGTGGCTGCTGCTCGGGCTCCCGCTCATGCGCTACACCACCACCCAGCGCCTGCTCCAGGCCGCGCGAGACGAGGCGCTGGACGTGGAGCGCACGCGCCGCCGACACGCCGAGCGTGAGATCCTGCTCCACACCATCGTGCACGATCTCTCCAACCCGCTGGCGGGGCTCCGCGGCAGCCTCCGCCTGCTCCGCGCAGATGCCCTCCCCGAGGACGACCGCGAACTTCTGGAGATCGCCCACCGGCAGGCGGACCGGATGCGGGACCTCATCCACGACGTGCTCCGCGCGTTCCGCCGCGAAGTGGACGCCATGATGCCCGCCACCGCCGCCCCGGCCGACGCCGCCGAGACGCTCCGCCAGACCGCGCAGCTCCTCGGCCCGCGCGCACAGACCGCCGGCGTGCCCCTCGCGGTAGACGCCCCCGAGGCGCTCCCCGCCGTCGCCGACGCCCGGCGGCTGGAACGGGCGCTGATGAACCTCGCGGAGAACGCGATCCGTCACTCGCCCGAGGGCGGCACCGTCCGGCTGGCGGCCGCAGTGGACGGGCGCGAGGTGCGGCTGACAGTGGAGGACGAGGGGCCGGGCGTGCCCGAGGACGCGCGCGAGGCGCTCTTCCAACGGTTCGCCTCCCTCGGCGAGCAGCGCGGGCAGATCGGGCTGGGGCTCTACACCGTCCGGCTGGCGGTGGAGAGCTGGGGCGGGACCGTCGGCTACGAGGACCGGGAGGGCGGCGGGGCGCGGTTCTGGGTCCGGCTCAAGCGCCCGCGCGAACGGCTCGCCTGACCGCTACAGGTCGATCTCGTATTTCTTCGCGAGGCGGTAGACCGTGGAGCGCGTGATCCCGAGCGCGTCCGCGGTCTTCTCCACGTGCCCCTCGCACACGTCCAGCGCGTGCTCCAGCGCGAACGCCTTCAGTTCCTCGAACGTGGCGATCTCCTCAATGGAGGTGCCCGTCATCGCGCGCTCGCGGGGTGTCCGCGCCGTCCCCAGCAGCGCCCGCCCCAGCAGCAGGTCCCCCGCGCCAATCGTCTCGGCATCCGTGACGAGCGCCGCCCGCTCAATGGCGCTCTTCAACTCGCGCACGTTCCCGGGCCACTCGTAGCGCAGCAGCGCGCGGCGGGCCGAGGCCGTCAGCCGCTTCCGCCCGAGGTCCGGGTAGCGCTCGCGCAGCGCCGCGAGGAGGTGCTCCGCGATGAGCACCACGTCCATCCCGCGGTCGCGCAGCGGCGGGACGGGGATGACGAACTGCACGAGGCGGTAGAAGAGGTCCTCTCGGAAGCTGCCCTCGTCCACCATCGCGCGGAGGTCGCGGTGGGTGGCGCTGATGATGCGGACGTCCACCTGGAACGGCGCCCGTCCGCCCACGCGCCGGACCGTCTGGTCCTGCAGCACGCGGAGCAACTTGACCTGGAGCGGCGGCGCCAGCTCGCCGATCTCGTCCAGGAAGAGCGTCCCGCCGTCGGCCTGCTCGAAGACGCCGGCGTGGCGGCTGTGCGCACCCGTGAAGGAGCCCTTTTCGTGCCCGAACAGTTCGCTCTCCATCAACTCCGCCGGGATCGCGCCGCAGTTGAGCACCACGAACGGCCGGTCCGCTCGTGGCGAGCCCGCGTGGATGGCCCGCGCGACGAGCTCTTTCCCGCTCCCGCTCTCGCCGAGGATGGCGACGGGGAGGTCGGCGCGGAGCGCCTGGTTCATGAGCGTGAGCATCCGCGCGATGGGCGGGCTCTGGCCCACGATGCCGGGGGCCTCGGCGCGAGCGCCCAGCCGCTGGCGGAGGCTCTGGACCTCGGTGAGCAGCGCCTTGCGCTCGGCGATCTGCCGCGCGAGGACGGGCACGCGGTCCAGCGCGTCCTCGCCCTTGACGAGGTAGTCGTGCGCGCCGCCGTCCAGCGCGTCCAGCGCCACCCGCACCGCGGACTGCGCAGAGACCATGACGACGGGCATCTCCGGCTCGCGGAGTTGGACGTGGCGGAGCACGTCCAGCCCGCCCATCTCCGGCATGACCACGTCGAGCAGCGCGAGGTCGAACGCCGCGCCGCCGTCCAGCGCCTCGATGAACGCCGGGCCCGAGGCGAACGCCTCGGTCTCCACGTCCACGCCGGCGCCGGCCGCCAGCTGGCGGGCGAGGAGGCGCGAGAAGTCGGGGTCGTCGTCTACGAGGGCGACGCGGAGGGCGAGCGCGGTCATGCGGGAAGCTAGCGGGGGCCGGGCGAGGGGGCTGGACGGCGGCAGGGAGGCGGCCGTGAGGGCGTCGCAAAATGCAGCGGATCTGTCGGTGTTTGTCGCACGCTGCGACGGACGGGCCGCCTGCAGCGCCCTCCGGGGCCCCCACGGGAGCTTCGGCGTTTGGCACGCCGCTTGAAAGAGGGTGTGAGCATCCGGGGCCCTGCGCTCGATGGGCCCGCTCCGCTCGGAGCGCTCCCGCCACCGCCGAGCCGCGACCCCGGATGCCCCTGTTCTTTCGCGCGCCCAGCGGGCGGCCTCTGGACCACTACCGGAGGCCACGCTTCCCCGGCTCTGCCGGAGGCCGCCCCCTGCGCGTGTGCACCCAACCGACCGGCAGCCCGCTTCTGTGCTTGTGGGGCTGACACGTACAGAGGCCCGGGACCGGTCGACAGGGCCGAGGCGGCACGCCAGGGACGCCGCCTCGGTCCCACTTCGCTGCGCCCCGCCGGACTCACCCCCCGGCGGGGCGCGTGGCGTTCGGGCACCCCGGGGAGCCGCCCGCGTTTGGAGAGTCCCCTCTCCCTTCCTCTCCCGATGCGCTCCTCCCTCGTCCTCGCCATGGGGGCGGTCCTCCTGACCGCCTGCCGCACCGAGCCCACCGATTCCCCCGCGCCCGCCGCAGACGCGCCGCCCACCGCCTCCGTCTCCACCATCGGGGACGACCAGTTGCCGGACAGCACGACGCTGGAGGCGCAGCGCTACACCGGCCGCTCCCGCCAGTCCGACGAGGTCGATACCCTCGCGCAGGCGGAGGCCGCCCGCTCCAACCGCGAGCAGCTGGCGGACGTGACCCGCGACGCCCGCCGCACCGCCGCGTGGCGCGATTCGCTCCACCTCCCACTCGGCGGCGACGTGGAGGGCCCGAGCGTGCTCAAGCTCCAGGTGCTCCTGGACCGTGCCCACTTCTCGCCCGGCCAGATCGACGGCCGCTGGGGCGACAACACGGAGGCCGCGCTCGTCGCCTTCCAGCAGGCGACCGAAACGGGCGAGAGCCTCGGCGTGGCGGATTCCGCGACGGTCCGCGCCCTCGCCGAGCGCGCCGGCAGCCCCCGCCAGCTCGTGACGGCGCACGTCCTGACGGAGGAGGACGTGACCGGCCCCTTTGAGCCCATCCCGGACGACGTCTACGCCAAGGCCGAGATGGACCGGCTCGGCTACGAGTCGCTGGCGGAGAAGCTGGGCGAGCGGTTCCACGCCTCGCCCGGCCTGCTCCAGCGCCTCAACGACGGCGTGGACCTGAACGGCCTGGCTGCCGGGGATACGCTCCGCGCGCCGAATGTGCAGGGCGCGCCCTCGCTCAGCGGCTCCATCGCGCGGCTGGAGATCTCGGGCTCCGGGCACTGGATCCACGGCCTCGCGGAAGACGGCGCGGTCCTCTTCCACGCGCCCACGACCGTCGGCGCGGAGTACGACCCCTCGCCGAGCGGGAGCTTCCAGATCACCGGCATCGCGCGGAACCCGGACTGGCATTACCAGCCCGCTATCCTCGCCAACGTGCCGGACGACGAGGAAGACGCCATCCTCCCGCCGGGCCCGAACAACGCCGTCGGGACGGTCTGGATGTCGCTCTCGAAGCCGCACTACGGCATCCACGGGACGCGCGCGCCGGGCACCATCGGGTACGCGTCCTCGGCGGGGTGCGTGCGGCTGACGAACTGGGACGTGGAGCGGCTGGCGGGTCTCGTGAGCGCCGGCACGCCCGTTCGCTTCCGCGACATCGCGGGCCGAAGCGGCGGGAGCGCGTCCGGCGGCTCGGGCTCGCCGAGCGGCGCCGCCAGCGGGGCGTCTACTCCGTGAGCAGCTCGTAGGGGTTGACCGGCTCGCCGTCCCAGAAGCTGGCGCCCGGCTCGATGGTCCAGACCGCGAAGTGGAGGTGGGTGTTGCCGGGCACGGCGTTGCCCGTATCGCCCACCGTCCCGACGTGGTCGCCTCGCGCGAGGCGCTGTCCTTCTGCCAGCCCCGGCGCGTACGTGTCCAGGTGCGCGTAGTAGTGGACGGCCCGGCCGTCCTCGCCGAGGACGTAGACCGTCAGCCCGCCCTTGTCGCTCGTGAACAGCCGCTGCACGGTCCCCGGCGCGGCGGCCACGACGGGCGTGCCTCGCGGCGCGAGGATGTCGATGGCGTCGTGCGTGCGGCCCTCGCTGCGGGCGGCCGTGAACGTGTCCACTAGGTCGCCCACCTCCACGCCCACGACCGGGAGGGCCCACCCGCTGGCGGTGACGGCCGGCGGAGCCGGGATCGGCGGATCGGCGACGGCGGCCCGCTCGGGCGTGACGCGCACGGTGTCTCCCGCCACGACGGGCGGATCGGGGACGGGGGCATCAGCAGAGCCGGTGGCCTCCGCGGGTGCGGAGGGCTCCAGGCGGCACCCGCCGAGGGCGAGCGCCCCCAGGGCGCAGGCGAGGAGAACGCGAATCATGCCGCCCCATACGCTCGCGCCCGCCGGAACGGTCCGCCAGCGGGTCAGCGGCTCACGAGGCGGACGAGCCCTTCCTGCGCCACGCTCGCCACGTGCCGGCCCTCGCGGTCGTGGACGGTCCCGCGCGTAAACGCCCGTGCGCCGGCGGCGCTGGGGCCTTCCATCGCGTAGAGCAGCCACGCGTCCGCGCGGAAGGGGCGGTGGAACCAGATGGCGTGGTCTAGCGAGGCGGCCATGATGCGCGGGTCCATGACGGAGCGCGCGTGCGGACGGAGCGCCGTGCCGAGAAGGCCGTAGTCGCTGGCGTACGCGAGGATGGCCTGATGCACGAGCGGATCCTCTGGCAGTTCGCCGTTGGCGCGGAGCCAGACCTCCAACTCGGCGTCCGTCGCCTCCGGCGCGAACGGGTCGACGGGGTTGACCGGGCGGTAGTCCACGGCGCGCTCGCTCGTGAGCGTCTCGCGGAACCGCTCCGGGATGAGGTGCTCCACGCGCCGCGCCAGCTCGTCCTCGCCGAGGACGCCCTCCGGGTCCGGAGCCTCGGGCATGGGCACGGCGTGGTCCAGGCCCTCCTCGTCGCGGTGGAAGGAGAGCGCGGCGTTGAAGATGGGCCGCCCGTGCTGGATGGCCGTCACCCGCCGCGTGGTGAAGGAGCCGCCATCGCGCAGGTTCTCCACCTGATAGACGATGGGCGCATTCGCTTCGCCGGCGAGGATGAAGTAGGCGTGGAGGGAGTGGCAGCGCCGGTCCGCCTCCACCGTCCGCCCCGCGGCGATGACGGATTGCGCGAGCACTTGCCCCCCGAACACGCGCTTCGCGCCGTACGACTGGCTCTGCCCGCGAAACAACGTCTGCTCCAGGGGTTCGAGGTCCAGGAGATGAAGGAGAGAGTCGAGGGCGGCCATCGCGCAGGGGGAGAGATGGGGGGAGGATCCGACGGGGGAGAGGGCGGCGGAACCCCTCCGAGCGGAGCGCACGGCGAGTTCACCGAGGAGGACGTTGCGAACGGATGCCGCGCGCACTCTATATTGCGCCGCTCGCTCGAGCATTCCCGAGTCTTTCACCCCGGCTCGGTTCTCTCAACCACCCGAACTGCCCAGAAGGGCACACCCAGATGTTCAAGAAGATCAGCCTGTTCGCTATCGCGTTCGCCGTTGTCGGCCTCACCGGTTGCGCCGAGGGCGACGACACCGCCGTCATCGAGGAGGAGCCGGCCGCTGAGGTCGAGACCCCGGTCGAGGACGTCATGCCCGCCGACGAGGCCATCGAGGCCGAGGGCGAGGAGATGATGGAGGAAGGCGAGGCCATGATGGAGGAGGGCGCCGACGAGATGGAGGCGACCACCGACGAGATGGAGGCCGAGATGGACGAGGAGGCCGGCGAGTAACTCCGCCCCCCTCGCGTCTCTGCTGACGCTCGCGCCCGGCTGCCTCGTGCGGCCGGGCGTTTTTCGTGCTCGCCCCGCTGGCGGTGCCGCGCGCGAAGGCGGGCCGCCAGCCGAGCGCTACCGCGCGCCGGTCGGGCCGGGCTGGCTGGAGGGCTCCGCGCCGGGGTGCGTGGCCGGGGAGCCGGCGTCGCCCGCGGTGCCGTTGGCGCTGGCGCCCGCGTGCATGGGGCCGGTCGTGCGGGAGGAGCGGGGGTCGTGGGCCTCGTTGAGGGTCCGGTCCAGGTTGTAGGCCGCGGAGATCAGCCCGAGGTGACTGAACGCCTGGGGGAAGTTGCCCAGCGCCTGCCCGCGGAGGCCGGTCATCTCAGCGAAGAGGCCGAGGTGGTTCGAGTAGTTGAGCATCTTCTCGAACATGACGTGGGCCTTCTCCAGGTAGGCCGGCTCGATCCGGCCGGCGCGCGCGAGGGCCTCCACGAGCCAGAAGGAGCAGAGGTTGAAGGCGCCCTCCTCGCCGCCGCCCACGCCGTCGTCCACCTCGCGGAGGTTGTAGCGCCACACGAGGCAGTCGCTGGTGAGGCCGCCTTCCTCGGGGGCCCTCAGCGTCTGCTCCAGCGTGGATATCATCCTCGGGTCGTTGGGGCCGGTGAAGAAGACGAGCGGCATGAGGAGGTTGCTCGCGTCCAGCGCCGTCCCACCGAAGGTCTGCACGAACGCGCCGCGTTCCTGGCTGTAGCCCTTCTCCATGATGGCGCGGTAGATCCGGTCGCGGGTCTTGGTCCAGCGCTTGCGCGGGGCGGGGAGGGAGCGCTTGTCCGCGAGGCGGAGGGCGCGGTCCAGCGCCACCCAGCACATCAGCTTGGAGTAGACGAAGTGCTCGCGGTCGCCGCGGACCTCCCAGATGCCCTCGTCCGGGCGCTCCCAGTTGGCGCAGACCCAGTCGCAGTAGCGCACGAGGTCCTGCCAGAAGTCCCACGAGATGGGCGTCCCGTACTTGTCGTAGAGGTATACGGCGTCCAGCAGCTCGCCGTAGATGTCCAGCTGGAGCTGGTCGTGCGCGCCGTTGCCGATACGGACGGGCGCGGAGCCGCGGTAGCCCTCGAGGTGCCCCAGCTCGGATTCGGTGAGGTTGCGGCGCCCGTCGATGCCGTAGACGATCTGGAGCGGGCCGTTGGGATCGTCCGGGATCCCCGCCTCGCAACGCTCGCGGAGCCACTGGATAAAGGAGCGGACCTCGGAGGAGAAGCCGATCCGGAGGAGGCCGTAGAGCGTGAAGGCGGCGTCGCGGATCCAGGAGTAGCGGTAGTCCCAGTTCCGGTGCCCGCCGAGCTGCTCCGGCAGGCTGGTGGTGGGCGCGGCGACGATGGCGCCGCTCGGCTCGAAGGTGAGCATCTTGAGCACGAGCGCGCTCCGGCGGACGGGCTCGCGCCAGCGGCCGGTGTAGGAGCACGTCTTGAGCCAGCGGCGCCAGAAATCCGTGGTGCCGCGGAAGAGGTGGTATTCCGCTTCGCGCGAGAGGGGGTCCTCCAGCCGCTCGCCGGGCTCCAGCAGGCGGACCTCGAAGGTGGCGCGCTCGCCGCGCTCCATCTCCATCTCGCGGACGGCGGCTGGACCGTTCGCGCCGTCTGTGAGGTGGAGCGTGCGCTTGGTGGAGAGCGCCAGCCGGACGGGCCCGCGGCTCGTCTCGCTCTCGAACACGACGCCCTCGTCGTCGCACAACTCGGCGGTGTGGGAGGCGCGCGCGTAATCGAAGCCGGGCTCGCAGCGGACGTTGACGGTGACGCGGCCGCGGAGCACGCGGACGTGCCGGATGAGCCGGTGGTACCCGCCCTCCGGGCCCTCCATCCCGACGGGCATGTAGTCCACGACCTCGGCGGCGCCCTCGTCGCCCGTGAACCGGGTCAGGAGGACGTTGGAGTCCGGGAGGTAGACCTGCCAGCACTTCGAGCCGCCGTTGACGGTGATGCTGAAGCGTCCGCCTTTCTCGTCATCGAGCACGGCGCCGAAGACGCTCGGGCTGTCGAAGTGGGGCAGGCAGAGCCAGTCCACGTTGCCGTTCTTGCCGACGAGCGCGGCCGTCCGCATGTTGCCGACGAGGCCGTAGTCTTCGATGGGGAGGTAGGACACGGGCGCGGGGAGAGTGAAGCAGGGTGAACCGGCCGGCGCGGGCGAGGATTCCTCCCGTCGCGCTGGCGGTGGCGGCCGGCGAGTCCGGGAGGCCCCGCGTGGAAGAACCGCCAGCGGGGCGCGGGGTCAGCCCGCGAAGCCCCGGAGGTAGTCCACGGCCGCACCCACGTCGGGCACGCGGAAGCGCGCGGCGGTCTCGCCCTCGCCCACCTTGACGGTGACCGGCTGGCGGCCGGTCTCAGCGGCGAGCGCCGCGAAGGCGTCTTCGTCGGTCGTGTCATCGCCGAGGTAGACCGGCGTGTGCTCCGGGTGCTCGCGGGCGATCCGGGTGACGGCGGTGCCCTTGGAGACATCGCGCGGGCGCAGCTCCACGACCTTCTTGCCCCAGACGGCGTGCAGTCCGTCCGGCACGTCGGAGGCCCACGCACGGAGCGCCGCCAGCGCGGCGGCCTCGGACGGTGCGGCGCGGTAGTGGACGGCGAACGCCGCGCCCTTGTCCTCCACGCGGATGCCCTCGGCGTCCGGGACGGCCGCGCGGAGGCGGTCCAGTTCGGGGCGGAGGCGCGCGAGCTCGGGCGCGGGCTCCGGCGTCTCGCCGAGCGTTCCGATCTCGGCGCCGTGCAGTCCGGCCGCACGGACGCTCACGTCCGGCAGGAAGCGCGAGAGTGCCGCCACATCGCGCCCGGAGACCACGACGACCGGGTGGCGCCCGGCGAGCTGGCGGAGGAGGTCCGGGACGGCGGGGTGGGGCCACGCCTCGGCCGGGTCGTCCACGATGGGCGCGAGCGTGCCGTCGTAGTCGAGGAAGAGGAGGGGGCGCTCGGGGTGCGGGATCATGCGAGTGGGCCCGTCCGGTGCCGCCGGGGCGGCCGCCAGCCGGGCGGCGGGTTACGCAGCGTCGGCGGGTGCGTCCAGCCGGTCCAGGAAGCGGGCGGCCCAGGTGTGCACGTCCAGCTCGCGGACGGCGCCCTGCATCTCATTCAGGCGGCGGCGCTTCTCGTCTCTGGGGAGGTCCAGCGCGGCGCGGAGCGCGCGGACGAGGCCGTCGGTGTCGTAGGGGTTGACGCAGACGGCGCCTCCGAGGTAGTCCGCGGCGCCGGTCAGCTCGCTGAGCACGAGGGCAGCGGGCGGGTGCCCCTCGCGGCTGGCGGCGGCCGAGACGGCGGCGAACTCGTGCGCGACGAGGTTCATGCCGTCGCGCAAGGGGGGGAGGAGGGCCACGTCCGCGGCGCGGTAGAGCGCGGCCAGCTCCGCCTGCGTGAACGCGCGGTAGCGGTAGTGGAGGGGGGACCAGGCGCCCTCGGCGAAGCGGCCGTTGATCCGCCCGACGGCCTCTTCCACCTCGCGCTTGAGCTGGTCGTACGCCGGGATGCCGGTGCGCGAGGGCGTCGCGATCTGGAACATGGACACTTTGCCGTGGAGCTCCGGGTAGGCCTCCAGGAAGCGCTCGAACGCCTCGAAGCGGAGGAGGAGGCCCTTCGTGTAGTCCAGGCGGTCCACGCCGAGGACCACCTTGTCCGCGACGAGCTCGCTGCGGAAGGTCTCGGACTCCGCGATCACGGCGGGGTCCGCCGCCAGCCCCTCGAACTTCCCCACGTCGATGCCGATGGGGTGTGGCTCGGCGCGGACGCGGCGGCCCTGCCAGAGCACCTCCACGCCCTCGATGGTGGCGCCGAGGAGGTCGCGGGCGGACTCGCGGAAGTTCTCCGCGTCCCCCGCCGTGTGAAAGCCGACGAGGTCCGCGCCGAGCATCCCGCGGAGCAGCTCACGGGCGGAGGGGAGGATGCGGAAGACCTCGGGCGCGGGCCACGGGATGTGCCAGAAGTGCCCGATGCGGGCGTCCGGCCGCCCCTCGCGGAGCAGCGCGGGCACCATCATGAGGTGGTAGTCCTGCACCCAGAACTGCGGCGCGTCGTCGCTGGCGGCGGCGATCTCCAGCGCGGCCTCGGCGAAGCGTCGGTTGACGGTCCGGTAGGCCTCGCGGAAGCGGCGCTCCGGCAGCACGTACTCCACGAGGTAGTGCGAGAGCGGCCAGAGCACCTGGTTGGAGAGCCCGTTGTAGTAGCCGTCGAACTCGTCCTCGGAGAGCGGGACGCGGCGGACGGTGAAGGCGGGGTCCTCCGCCGGGTAGGGCTGGTGCTCCGGGGTGTCTTCCCCGGGCTCCCGCATGGCGACCCACGCGCCGCCGCGGTCTTCGAGGACGGGGAGGAGCGCCGAGGCCAGGCCGCCCAGTGCGGCAGCCCATCCTTCGGGCGTTTGGCGGATGGGGGCGCGGTTGGCGAGAAGAACGAGAGACATGCGATCGAGGGGCGTGCGGGACCTACGCGATGGACGGCGCGCGGTTCGCCCTCGCGGAGGCATTCCGCCCCGAAGCGCTTCCATCCCCCATTCCTGGCGCCGACGGCCGCCGCCAGCGCGCGGCGGCGGGGGGAATCCGCTCGCCATTCGCGGCACACACGGGGGAGCGGGCGCGTATCGTTCGGCCCTCGTGCGATCTCTGACCCCGGTGCGACTGTTTCCCCGCGCTCTGCTGTGCTGCCTCGCCGCGTGCCTCCTCGCGGCGGGCGTCCAGGCGCAGGCTGCCGCGCCGGTCGTGTGGGAGGACGCCCCGCTGGCGGACGCGCTCTACGGGTTCTCCGAGGCGAGCGGCGTGGAGCTGGTCTTCGCGCTGACGCTCGTGCGCGACGTGCGCGTGAGCGGGGCGTACACGCCGGGCGAACCGCCGGGGCCGGCACTCGGGGCGCTGCTGCGCGGGACGGGGATCCGCGCCGAGCGGGTGCGGCGCGGGCAGTTCGTGCTCATCGAGGAACCCGTGGGCGTGGACGTGTTGGGGGACGACCCGAGCCTGTACACCGGCGTGCTGGAGGGCCGCGTGGTGGACGCCGAGACCGGCGAGCCGCTCCCCGGCGCGCACGTCTGGCTCGTGGACCTGGACCTGGGCGGCGTGGCGGACTGGGAGGGCGGCTTCGCCGTGGAGGATCTGCCGACGGGCGCTTACATCGTGCGGATCTCGCATGTGGGCTACCGGCCCGTCCGGGTGGAGTTGGACGTCTTCCCGGCGTCGCCGCAGCTCCCGCCCACGGTCCGCCTCCGCCCCGAGGCCATCCGCTCCGCCGACGCCGTGGTGCGGCCGTCCGGTACGGTCCTCGAACCCGAGCCCGGGCTGGCGGTCGTCGCGGGCATCGGCGAGACGGGGGGCGTGCGGCCCGCGCTCGCGCCCGAAGGACCCGTCCTCGGCGGCGACCTCTTCGGCGCGCTGACCCTCGTGCCCGGCGTCTCGCGCGCGGCCGGCGCCAGCGGGCCGCTCACCATCCGCGGCGCCGAGCCCGGCCGCGCCCTCGTCGTCCGCGACGGCGTCCCGATCTACGCCGCGGGCGCGCTGGGGCCGTCGTTCCAGCCGGAGGGGCTGGCCTCGGCGCGGCTGCACAGCGGCCCGTTGCCGGTGGAGTTGGACGGCGGCGCGGGCGTGCTCGAACTGGAAACGCGCGACGTGCCCTCGCGCCCGACCGGCGCGCTGGCGGCCGGTCTCGGCGGGGTTCGGGGCGTGGTGGCGGCGCCGCTCGGCCGGGGTGTCGGGGCGCACGTGGGGTGGGGGCGGCCGGCTCCGGCGGATCTCCCGCTCTCGTCGGCGCTGGAGAGCGGGCGCGCGCTCGTGCTGGACCCGCGCGGTCTGGGCGGCGGCGCCGAGGCGGAGAGCGGCACGTACGACGCGGAGGCGCGGCTGACCTGGGCGCCGCGGCCCGGCCAGTCCGTGGAGGTCGGCGGGTACCGGAGCGCGGAGCAGCTTTCGGCGACGCTCCCCTCGCGCATGTGGCATCTGGACGGCGTCTCCGAGGCGGCGAGCGCCCGGTACCAGGGGCTCGTGGGGCAGCGGACGTTCGTGACGGGCGTGGCCTACGGCTCGCGCGCCCGCGCCACGGAGGCCATGGGCGGGCTGGACACCCGGACCTCGCTGGCGGAGATCGGCGCGAAACTGGAGGTGGACCACGCGCCTTCGCTCGCGCACCAGCTCCGTCTCGGCGTGAGCGTCGCCTCGCGCGAGGCGTGGGCCGAGCGCGTCCAGCGCCGCCGCCAGTCGGCCGTGGAGTGGGCCGCCTACGCCCGCGATGCGTGGAAGCCCTCGGACCGCGTGGAACTCCGGCCGGGGCTCCGCGCCGCGTGGGTGGACGGGCGGATGATCCTGGAGCCGAGGCTGCAGGCGCGGTATACCCTCCTCGCGGGCGGGCTGGACGTGCGCGCCGGCCTCGCGCGGCAGTCCCAGACCGTGCACCGGCTGCGCGGCCTCGCGCCCGGCGCGCGCGATCTCGCCGCTACGCGCTGGCTCCTCGCCGGCGACCGACTCGCCCCCGCGACGGCGTGGCTCGGCGGGCTGGGCGCGGAGTGGCGGCTCTCGCCGGGCGTGGTGCTCGGCGCGGACCTCTTCGTGCGGGACTCGCGCGATCTCCGCCTGCCGCTGGCGCCACCAGGCTGCGCTCTCCGGGATGTGGCGCGGGTCCGCTCGTCCGAACAAGGTATAGTGTGCGCGTCCTGCCGCTGGCGCTCGCCGCGGGCGAGCCCTCCACCGACGGCTCCATCCTCCAGTCCGCCTTCCCGGCGCACCGCGAGCGCGCGCTCGGGCTGGACCTCGCCGGCACGGTCCGCCAGCCGACGTGGGCAGTGCAGGGCGCGCTCTCCATCGCGCGGACCCGCGTCCGGCCGGAGGCGGGAGGGGAGTGGACGCCCTCGCGCTACGGACGCCCGCTCTCGTTCAGCCTCGCGGGCGAGCGGAGCGTGGGCGCCGGCACGGTCGGCGCGCGGCTGGATGTGGAGTCCGGCCGGCTGGGCGTGGACGGCGACCGCCAGCCCGCCGAGGCCCGGCTCACGCTCGGCGCGGACGCGGCGCTGGCGGCGCTCGGCGTCACGTGGACGCTCGGCGCGAGGGCGGAGGGCCGGCTCTTCGGCGACGGCGCGCCCGTCGCGGTCCCGCTGGCACCCGGCGCGCCCCTCGCCATCGGCCCGATCGGGCCGGCGGTGGTGCCCGGCGTGCGGCTCTCCGCGCGGTGGTGACGGGCGGGCGTCGGCCCCCGGCGCGACCTTACGGCATGCGAAACGACACCCCCAAACGCCCCCGCGTCCCCGATCTCGCCGACCTCCGCGAGGGGACCGTCACGAGCGTCCAGGCGCAGAAGAAGGATCCCGAGCGCGTCAGCGTCTTCCTCGACGACGCCTTCGCCTTCGGGCTGGCGGCGGATGTCGCCGTGGCCGAAGGCCTCCGCAAAGGCCGGCGGCTCACCCCCGAGGACCAGCTCGCGCTGCTCCAGAAAGAGGAGGTGATCCGCGCGCGGCAGGCCGCCCTGGACTACGTCTCGCGAGGCGGCAAGACCACCACGGAGGTCCAGCGCTCGCTCGCGCGGCGCGGCTTCTCCGAGGGCGCCGTGGAGGACGCCATCGAGAAGATGGAGGGCTACGGCTACCTGGACGATGCCGCCTACGCCTCGGCGTTCGTGCGCGGGCGCTCCGCCAGCCGCGGACACGGCCCCCAGCGCCTCCGCGCCGACCTGATCAAAAAGGGCGTCTCGCGCGATGCCATCGACCGGGCGCTCGAAGAGCTGGACGCGGACGCCCTCGCAGACTCCGCCCGCCAGCTGGCGGCGCAGCGCTGGCGGGCGCTCTCGGGAGAGGAGGACCTCCGCAAGCGCAAAAAGAAGACGACGGACTTCCTGCTCCGCCGCGGCTTCTCGTTCGACCAGGTCCGCGAGGCGCTGGACGCCGTCGCAGACGACGAGGACGACCCGTGGGACTGAGCGGGCTGACCGCCGCCGCGTGGGTGGCCTGCGCGCTGGCGGCGGCCGTCTCCGTGGCCGTGGTGACGGCGGAGCCGCAGCTGAGCGCCCGGCCCGTCTCGCTCCCGCTCGTGGTCCTGCCGTACGCGCTGCTGGCGGCGCTGGCGTGGTGGGGCCGCGTGACCTCCACGGCGCGATGGGTGGCGCTGGCGGGCGTCGTGCTGGTGTTCGCGCTGGGCGCGGCGCTGTGGCTCGTCTGGGCGGAGGCCCCGGCCTCGCGGCTGGCGGCGCCGCGGCTCGTGCCCGGCCGCCAGCTCGTGGCGGTGGGCGTGGTGGCGTACGTGCTCTCGCTCTCGCGACGGGCGCGCACCTGATCCACGGCCGTCGCGGCGCGCTCGCCCACTCGGTCCGCCAGCGGGGCGGGCGCAACGGGGGATTCGTTTGACCCGGCGCCCCCGCTCCGCCACCTTCCGCCCTCCGATTGCCTGCCGACTCCCGCATGTTCGACCCCGCCGAAGACGCCCGCCAGATCGAGGCAGCCGTCGCCGCCGTCCGCGCTCACACCGACCTCCAGCCCTCGCTGGCGCTCGTCCTCGGCTCCGGCCTCGGCGCCCTCGCCGACGAGGTGGAGGGCGCGACGGTCATCCCCACCGCCGAGGTCCCGCACTACCCGCGCTCCACGGTGGAGGGCCACGCCGGGCGGCTCGTGCTCGGGATGCTCGCCGGGCGGCCCGTCCTCGTGATCCAGGGGCGCGTCCATCTCTACGAAGGGCACAGCCCGCGCGCGGTCACCTTCCCGGTCCGGCTCGCACATGCGCTCGGCGCCGAGGGGCTCCTGCTGACCAACGCCGCCGGCGGGATCAACCGCGGCTTCGAGGCGGGCACGCTCATGCTCATCACGGACCACCTCAACCTCGCGTTCGCGAGCCCGCTGAGCGGGAAGCTCCCCGAGGGGGAGGTTCGATTCCCCGACCTGTCCAATCCGTACGACGAACAGTGGAGAACCGAGGCCGGTAACATTGCGTTAACACGCGGCATCCCCTATCGTGAGGGGGTGTATGTGTGGACGGCTGGCCCGTCGTACGAGACCCCGGCGGAAATCCGCTTCTTCGAACGCGCCGGGGCCGACGCCGTCGGGATGAGCACGGTCCCCGAGGCGCTGCAAGCCGCGGCGCTCGGGATGCCGACGCTCGGCATCTCCACCATCACGAACCTCGCCGCCGGCCTCCAGGGCCGCCCGCTGGACCACTCCGAAGTCATGGAGGTCGGGCGGATGGTCCGGGACCGGCTCGCCACCTGGGTCCGCGCGATCGTCGCCGAGACCGGACCCGGGCGCTGAGCCGGAGGGGCGGGCGGTTCGCCCTTCCTGACCGGCGCGACGCCGGCCAGGCCCCGCCCCCGGGCTCATGCGACTTGTTTCTTTCGGCGCACGGGGGAGCGCGCTCGTCGCCCTCCTCCTGCTCAGCGTGCCGCTCGCGGCCCAGCCGGACCCCTACCGCGCCGACGTTTTCAGCTCTCTCGACCGCCGAGCCGCCGAGGTCGGCGGCGCGGTCGAACTCACCGTCGAGGTGCTGGCCGCGCCCCGCTCCCGTTCCCACGGGGAGTCGCTCGCGGCCGCCCTCGCGGAGGCCATGCCCGCCGCCACCGCCGCCGTGGAGGTGGCGCGGGCGTGGCCCGTCTCGCAGCGGTGGGACGGCGACGTGCTCCAGCTGGAGCGCCGCTACCGTCTCCGCATCCTCCAGGCCGGCGAGATCGAGATCCCGCCCGTCGCGCTGGCGGCGCCCGCCAGCGGAGCGTGGACGACCCGCCCGCAGCGCCTCCGCGCCTTCCACGCGTGGCCCGAGACGCGCGCCGTGGTGCCCGTCGTGGCGGAGGGGCGCGAGGCCGGGCACGCCTTCCGCCGCACCGGCACGGCGTGGCTCGCGGCGCCGGACGCCCTCGTGACGGCGTACCACGTCGTGGTGGGGGCGCGGCGCGTGCGCGCGAAGCTGCCCTCCGGCCGCGTGGTGACCCTCGGGCGGGTCTGGGCGCTGGACCCCGAGCGCGATGTGGCCGTGCTCCACGTGGACCCGAGCGAGACGGAGCGCGCCGGGATGCAAGCGCTCGTCATCGCGCCGGAGACGGAGCCCGAACCGGGCGCTGTCGCGTTCACGGCGGGCTGGCCGCTCGCCCCGGACGCCTCGCGCGAGGACGACGGCTTCGAGCGCCGCCAGCTCCCCACGGCCGCGGCCCACTTCGCGAGCATCGGCACAGCGGACCGGCGGCTGCGCGTCTCCGCCAACGCCGTCCGCCCGGGCGATAGCGGCGGGCCCCTGCTGGACGGCCAGGGCCGGGTGATCGGCGTGGTCGTCTCCGGGCGGTCCACGAGCGGCGAGGCGGACCTGCTGCGGCAGGACGTCTGCCTCGCGACGGACCCGGTCCCCGCGCTCCGTGCCCGCCGCGAGCGCCCCGCCCGGCTGGTGGCTGCCCTGCGCGAGGCCGCCGAGCGCGATCCCGCCGCCCGCGCCTTCGCCGCCGCGGACCGGTTGGTGGGAGCGGTCCGGAGGCCCTCGCGAGACCTCACGCGGGAGCGCGCCGTCCTGGTGGCCGCCACGCAGCAGGCCCCGCGCGATGCCCCGCTCCAGTTTCTCGCCGGCTCCGTCTTTGAGGCGCTCGGGGACGAGGTGGCCGCGGCGCGCGCCTACCGCGGCGCCCACGCCGGGGGCTACTTCCCCGCCGCCTACGCGCTCGCGCACCACTACCTGGACGAGGGCGACCCCGAGCGCGCCGCCGAACTGTTCGCCGAGGTCCGCGCCTCCGCGCCCTACGCGGATCTCGGCGCGATGGGCCACGCCCGCGCCCTCGCGGCGCTCCACCGATGGGACGAGGTGGAGCCCGCCGTCCGCGAAGTGCTGGACCACGACCCGCGGTTCGCGCCCGCGCTCTACCTCCTCGGCGCGTCGCACCTCGCGCGGGGCCGCGAGGCCGAGGCCGAGGCGCTGGCGGTCCGGCTGAACGCGCGCCCCGGGTGGGCCGCCAGCCTGCGGCTCCTCCTCCGCCACGACGCCCTCCGCCCGACAGCGCTCCAGCCACTCGCGCGCGCCGAGTTGGGCGACGTGCCCGCTTTCGAGCGGTAAGCGAGACGCCGGGAGCGTAGGTTTTCGCGATGCGATCTGCGCTCTTCTCTCTCGCCCTCGCCGCGCTGGCGGCCTCGCTCGGCGGCCCCGCCAGCGCGCAGCCGACAGGCGGGTGGCCCGCGCCGGGCGAGGGGTTCAGGTGGGAGACCGTCGGCGACCGCCCCGTCAACGCGCTCGACCTCCTCTTCGACGCCGACGGACGGCTCTGGGCCGCGGGGAAGGAGCCGGTCGCCCGACTCGACGACCCCGACCACCCCGATGCGGAGTGGGTCAGGTTCGAGGACATCATCATCGCCGACGCCGTCCTCGTCCTCGGCCGCGGCGACACCCTCATCGCCGGGAGCAGCCGGCTCCGCTGGAGCACCGACGGCGGGGCTACGTGGAGCGGGGTCCACGACGACGGCGGCTACATCCTCCGCGAGGTCCCGCCCACGCCCGGCCTCCCCGCCGACCTCCGCCCGGGCCACCTCCTCGCAGCGGGACCGGAGGGCGTCGCCCGCTCCGCCGACCGCGGCGCGACGTGGGTCCGGATCCCGGGGCTCCCGGACAACGCGTGGCCCCACGCGATGCTGCTCCTCCCCCCGGGCCACCCCCACGCCGGCCGCCTCCTCGCCGGCACCCTCCGCTTCGGCGTCTTCGTCGGCGCCCCAGGCGAGGGCGGCGCACTCGCGCTCGAGCGGACGGCGGAGTCGGACCCGTGGACGACGGGCGGCCGCGCCATCGAGCACCTCGCGGCGCTCCCCGCGGACGGGCCGTACGCCGGCCGGATCCTCGCCACGGGGTTCTACAACCAGCAGGCCGACAACCGCGCGTTCTACAGCGACGACGGGGGCGAGACGTGGACCGAGAGCGCGTCGCGGCTGCCGGAGCCGGCCGACGGCATCCCCGGCGACGCGTTCCTCGCGGTGGTCGGGCCCGGGAGCGCGTTCGCCGCCGGGGGCCGGGGGATCATCTACCGGACGGACGACGGGGGCGGCTCGTGGCGGGTGGTGGGCCGGGCGCCGGTGACGGAGGACGGGATGACGGTGCGGGAGCTGGTCGTGGGGCCGGAGGGCCGGCTCTACGCCGGGCTCTCGCTCGCGGGGACGGCGCTGGCGTGGGTGGTGCGGACGGCGGAGACCGTCGTAGCGAGCGCGGCGGAGTCTCCTGCTGCGCCGGAGCTCTCGCTGGCGGTGGAGCCGAACCCGAGCGCGGGCCGGACGGCGGTGCGCTGGCGGCAGGAGTCGGCGGGGTCGGCGCGGGTCTCGGTCTTCGACGCGCGGGGCCGGGAGGTGCTCGTGCTCGCAGACGGCCATCGCCAGCCGGGCGAGCACCGGATCAAACTCGATGCGTCGGGTCTGGTGCCGGGGGCGTACGTCGTCCGCGTCGCCACGCCGGGCGGGACCGCCAGCGGGCGGCTCTCCGTCGTGCGCTGACCGGGCGGCGCGGCGCGTAGCTTCGCGCCCTCACCCCCGATCCCCCCGATGGACGACCGCCCCCGCCGCTTCGAGGACGAGGTCTTCTCCAAACGCGTCCCCGCCGGCAAGCGGAGCTACTTCTTCGACGTCAAGCCCACCCGCTCCGGCGAGGACTTCTTCCTCACCATCACCGAGAGCCGCCGCACCGGAGACGGCGAACGCTTCCAGAAAAGCACGATCCGGATCTACAAGGAGGACTTCGGCAAGTTCATCGAAGGCCTCCACGAGGCCGTCGAGAACGTGCGCACGGAGCAGCTCCCGCGCTACGACTTCTCCGACGTGCCACGGCTGGACCCGGACACCCTCCCGGAGCGAGACGACGCCGGCGGCTGGCGCTAGGCTCTGTCCGGTGATTCGGAGCGAGGCCGAACGCGAGGAACGGGGACGGCCCGCTTCGTGCCTCCGCTCCGGACGTGCAGCCCGCGGCGGCGAGAGAACGGGGGGCGTCGTATCGTTCCCCTCCGCGACGCCCCCGCCCGCCCGTGGAGCTCGATCCCAAGCGCTGGGCGCGCATCGAGGCCGTCTTCGCCGACGCCGCCGAGCTGCCGCCCGACCAGCGCCGCGACTTTCTGGACACCGCGTGCTGCGACGAGCAGGGCGCCCCGGATGTGTCCCTCCGTGCGGAGGTCCAGGCCCTGCTCGACCTCGACGACGAGGCCACGGCGTTCTTCGACGACGGGCTGGAGAAGGTCGTCCGCCCCTCGCCCGGAGCGGTCCAAACGGGCGAGCGCGTCGGGCCGTGGCGGCTGGTCCGCGAGGTGGGACGCGGCGGGATGGGCGCCGTCTGGCTGGCGGAGCGCGCCGACGGGGACTTCCGCCAGACCGCGGCCATCAAACTCGTCCGCCCTGGCCTGGGCGAGGACGTGCTGGAGCGCTTCCGAGCCGAGCGCCGAATCCTCGCCGGGCTGCAGCACCCCCACATCGCGCGGATGCTGGACGGCGGGCGCACCGAGGACGGGCGGCCCTACCTCGCGCTGGAGTTCGTGGACGGCGAGCCCATCACGGACTTCTGCGACGCGCGCGGGCTGGGCCTCCGCGCCCGGCTGGCGCTCTTTGTGGAAGTGGCCCACGCCGTCGGCTACGCGCACCAGAACCTCGTGGTCCACCGGGACCTCAAGCCCAGCAACATCCTCGTCACCGAGGGCACCGACGGCCGCCCCGTCCCCACGCTCCTGGACTTCGGGATCGCGAAGCTGCTGGAAGCGTCCGCCGTGCCGGTCGCCGACCTCACCCAGACGGGCGCGTGGACGTTCACGCCGGACTATGCCGCGCCGGAGCAGGTGGGCGCCGGCGCCATCACCACGGCGACGGACGTCTACGGGCTCGGCGTGGTGCTCTACGAACTGCTCACGGGAGAACGGCCCATCCGCACCGGGCGGCGCTCCCCCGCCGAGGTGGAGCGGGCCATCG
>DUBD01000245.1 GCA_012960515.1 Bacteroidota bacterium
TCGCTCGGCGGCTCCGCCAGCGCGCAGCCGGCGAGTGGCGGGCTCCCCCCTGGCGAGGGGTTCGACTGGGAGCGCCTCGGGACTCCGGCCTTCGACGCCGACTACCTCACCTTCGCCCCCGACGGGAGCCTCTGGAGCGCGGGGGTCTCCATCCACTACGCGAGCGCCACGTACGTCTACGACGACGCCGCCGACACGTGGCGCGACACGACGTCTCTCACGAGCGCCCCGGACGACCTCGCCTTCCTCGGTCCCGACACCCTCCTCGTCCGTTTCAACAACGACATCAACCGCTCCGTCGATGGCGGCGAGACGTGGGAGGACACGTACGACGCGGGAGGAGAGGAACTCTTGCATGTGGTACCGTTGGGGGTGCGGCGCTCCGGTGGCCGCGTGTTCACCACCGCCCGTCACCGGTACACCAATGGCCTCGCGTACAGCACCGACCGCGGCCGCCGGTTCACGGAGTCCGTCTACGACTCGTCGCTGTTCGGGACCCGGGACATCCGTGCGTGGACAGCGCTCGCCGTCACCCGCGGACCCCACGCCGGCCGCGTGCTCATGGGCGGGATCCACGGCATCGCGACCTCAGACGACGGGGGCGAGAGCTTCCGCCCGAGCGCGCTCTGGTCGCTCTACCACTACGGCACGGGAGAGATCGCGGAGGGGGAGGGGCCGGACGGCCAGCCCCGTCTCTTCTCGATCATGACCGACACCACGCACCCGTACAAGCTCGCGACGCACTCCGACGACGGGGGCGAGACGTGGTCCGCTCCCGTGTCGCTCCCGGAGCCGCAGGACGGCGTGGGGGACCGCGGGGGCCTCGTGTGGCTGGGTCCGGCGGGCCAGCCGCGTTCGGTGCTCGCGATCCTCCCGCGGGGCCACATCTACCGGACGGACGACGGGGGCGGGTCGTGGTCGCTCGTGGGCCGCGCGCCGGTGCCGGAGGGGTACGACCGAGTGCGGGAGGCGGTGCTCGACGCGGAGGGTCGGCTGATCGTCTCGGCGGCGCGGAACGGGACGGTCGTGAACGGGGTGTTCCGGACGGTGGAGCCGGTCCCGGTGGCGAGCGCGTCGGCGCCTCCCACCGTACCGGACCTCTCGCTGGCGGTGGAGCCGAACCCGTCCACCTCCCGAACCGCCGTGCGCTGGCGGCAGGCGTCGGCGGGCGCGGCGCGGGTCTCGGTCTTCGACGCGCGGGGCCGGGAGGTGCTCGTCGTCGCGGACGGCCACTGCCCCTCGGGCGAGCACAGAATGGAGGTGGACGC
The DNA here is from genome assembly GCA_012960515.1 of Bacteroidota bacterium. Classification (GTDB taxonomy): domain Bacteria; phylum Bacteroidota; class Rhodothermia; order Rhodothermales; family Rubricoccaceae; genus Rubricoccus. The sequence goes on from DUBD01000245.1 coordinate 1,269, forward strand.
GTCGGGTCTGGCGGGAGGCGTCTACGTCGTCCGCGTCGTCACGCCGGGCGGGACCGCCAGCGGGCGGCTGAGCGTGGTGCGGTAGCGCTACGCCGCGAGGATCGCCTCGAACCGGTCGCCGATGGCCTCGATGTCGAACGTGCGCTCGGCGTAGGCGCGGGCGCGGCCGGCCATCGCGTGGCGCAGCGGCTCGTCGGCGAGCAGCTTCTCCCCCTCGATCCCGAACGCCGTCGGGGAGGTCGGCGGGACCACGACGCCCGCTTCTTCGCGCTGCACGATCTGCGCGACGAGGTTCTCCGGCGGCACCGCCAGCAGCACGGGCCGCGCGGAGCAGAGGTACGAGAGCACCTTGGAGGGCACGGAGTACACGCCCGCGTCCGGCTCCAGGATGGCCACGAGCAGGTCCGCCGTTCCGTGCACGTCGGGCAGGTCCTCGAAGGGCTGGAACGGCAGGATGAGCAGGTTGGAAGGCGGGTTCTGCGCGCGAAGCCAGTCCGCGCCGGCGCCCTCGCTCACGACCACCACCCGCGCCTCGGGATCGCGCTGGAGGCGCTTCGCGAGGGACAGCAGCAGCTCCGGGTTGTGCTTGAGCCCGAGCGTGCCCGCGTAGAGCGCGACGCGCTTGTCCGCCAGCCCGAGCGACTGCGCCCACGGGTTGTCTTTCGGCCGCGGCGGCAGCTCGTCCAGCGGCGCCCAATTCTCCACGACGTGCACCTTCTGGTCCGCCAGTCCCCACTCGCGAAGCAGCGGCCGGAACCCCTCGGTGATGGCGACGACGGCGTGGGCGCCGTGGAGCAGGCGACGCTCCCTCGCGAGGTACGCCCGCCCGATGGCCCCGCCCACGAGCGGCAGCTTCGTCCGCAGCACGCGGTCCGTTCCGACGGAGAGCACGTCCTGCAGCCAGTTGACCACGCGGACGCCGTTCCGCTTCGCCCACGCCTGCAGCGGCTCCAGCGCGTCGATGGGCGTGTTGGCCGCGAGGACCACGTCCGGCGCGAAGGCCTCGACGTGCGAGACGAGCGCCTTGCCGTACGCCCGCTCCGTCTGGCGCCGCTTGATGAGCCCGCCGAGGCTCCGGGCCTTTTTGTCCACCGGCCGCTCCAGCGCGATGGGGTCCGGCTGGAACGTCTCGGGGTCGTCCTCGGACCGTGCGAGCGCGCCCTGCGGCGTGAGGTTCGTGGAGGAGTAGCCGTGGTGAACCTCGTGCCCCCGCCGCGCGAGCTCTCGCGAGAGCTGGACCTGGAAGGGGTGGCCGGCGTAGTCGTGGACGTAGATCCGCATGGGACGGGAGGGCCAGAAACAGCGACGCCCAGCCGAGGCCGGGCGTCCAGTCGCGGCCCGCGAGGGCCGGGGTGGCGTGGGAGAGACTTGAACTCTCGACCTCACGATTATGAGTCGTGCGCTCTAACCAGCTGAGCTACCACGCCGAGCGGCCGCCAGTCTACAACCGCCAGCCGGGGGCCGCAAAGCCAAGGTTGGGGGAAGGCCGCACCGTTCCAGCGGCACGAGGCCCTCGCGCTACCTTCGCCGCGCACGCCACCCCGACTCCCGATGGAACCCGTCGCCCGCACCGTCCGCGCTCCCCGAGGCACCGATCTCACCTGCAAGGGCTGGCACCAGGAGGCCGCCCTCCGGATGCTCATGAACAACCTCGACCCCGAGGTGGCCGAGCGTCCCGAGGACCTCGTGGTGTACGGCGGGAGCGGGAAGGCCGCGCGCGACTGGCGGAGCTTCGAGGCGATCGTGAGCACGCTCCGGCGGCTGGAGAACGACGAGACGCTGCTGGTGCAGTCCGGCAAGCCCGTCGGCGTGTTCCGCACGCACGAGGAGGCGCCGCGCGTGCTGATCGCGAACAGCCACCTCGTGCCGCGGTGGGCCACGTGGGACCGGTTCCGCCAGCTGGAGGCGGAGGGCCTGACGATGTACGGCCAGATGACGGCGGGGAGTTGGATCTACATCGGCACGCAGGGCATCCTGCAGGGGACGTACGAGACGTTCGCGGCGTGCGCGCGCGAGCACTTCGGCGGCGACCTCGCGGGCAGGCTCGTCGTCACGGCCGGGCTCGGCGGGATGGGCGGCGCCCAGCCGCTGGCGGCCACGATGAACGGGGCCGCGTTCCTCGGCGTGGACGTGGACGAGACGCGCATCCAGCGCCGCGTGGACACCGGCTACTGCGACCGCCTCACGCACAGTCTGGACGAGGCGCTCGACCTCGTCGAGACCGCCCGCCAGCGGGGCGAGGCGCTCTCGGTCGGGCTCGTGGGCAACGCGGCGGAGGTGATGCCGGAGCTGGTCTCGCGAGGCGTGCAGGTGGACGTGGTCACGGACCAGACGAGCGCGCACGACCTCCGCCTGGGCTACCTCCCGGCGGGCTACTCGCTGAAGGACGCTGCGATCTTCCGCGAGCGCGACCCGCAGGGCTACGACGAGGCCGTTTTGGATTCCATGCAGCGGCACGTCCAGGCGCTGCTCGATCTCCAGGCCGCCGGGACCGTCGCGTTCGACTACGGCAACAACCTCCGCGGGCAGGTGGCGGACCGCCGGGGCATGTCCGAGGCGTTCCGCATCCCGGGCTTCGTCCCGGCCTACATCCGGCCGCTATTCTGCAAAGGCTCCGGCCCGTTCCGCTGGGCCGCCCTCTCCGGCGATCCCGCCGACATCGCGGCGACGGACGACGCCATCCTGGAGCTGTTTCCCGAGAAGGAGCACCTCGCGCGATGGATCCGCCTCGCGCGGGAGAAGGTCCACTTCCAGGGGCTCCCCGCGCGGATCTGCTGGCTGGAGTACGGCGAGCGCGCCGAGGCCGGGGAGAAGTTCAACTGGCTCGTCGAAACGGGCCGCGTGCAGGCGCCGCTCGTCATCGGGCGCGACCACCTGGACACGGGGAGCGTCGCCAGCCCGAACCGCGAGACGGAGGGCATGAAGGATGGCTCGGACGCCATCGCGGACTGGCCGCTGCTCAACGCGCTGCTCAACACGGCGTGCGGCGCGAGCTGGGTGAGCCTGCACCACGGCGGCGGCGTCGGCATCGGGTACTCCATCCACAGCGGGATGGTGAGCGTGGCCGACGGCACCGCGGCGGGCTACCGCCGCCTGGAGCGCGTGCTCACCGCGGACCCCGGCACGGGCGTCATGCGCCACGCCGACGCCGGCTACGACATCGCCGCTGAGACGGCCCGCCAGCGCGGCGTGGACCTCCCGATGCTGGGCGCCTGACCCGCTGGCGGTCGCGGTGGGAGGGAACGGGGCGTGCCTTGCGCCGCCAGATTCGTGGCGTACTCTGCGGCTCCTTTTCCCGCCGTCCCGATGCGCCTCGCGTCTCTCGTCCTCGTCCTGCTCCTCGCCGCCCCCGCGTTCGCGCAGGACCGTCCGCCCCCCGTGCGCAACGCGCCAGACGTGCTCCCGGTGGACCCCAACGGTCCGCGCCGGCAGACCGGGCCGCGCTTCGGGTTCACGTACCTCGCGCCGGGCGTGGTGGACCGGATCAACGAGCGCGTGGGTGATGCGGACAACCCGGAGCCGTTCGAAACGCCCATCACGACGCAGTTCGGCTGGCAGTTCGAGGTGCCGACCTTCCGCAGCGAGAGCGGGCTGACGGGCGTGCTGGAGATCGTGCCGCTCGTGGGCGGCCTGGAGCGCAGCCTCATCCTGCCGACGGTCACCCTCATCGCAGGCGCGCGCACGCCCGACGGCTGGGAGTTCGGCGTGGGGCCCAACGTGACGCTCGCGGACGTGGGCCCGGTGGACGGGCAGGGGACCGGCATCCCGGTCTCCCTCGCGTTCGTGGGCGGCAAGAGCCTCGACATCGGCGGGGCGAACGTGCCCATCAACACGGCGATCGTGGTGGGAGAGAGCGGCGCGCGCGTGAGCCTCCTCATCGGGCTGACGACCTCGTCGGGGCGGTACTAGCGCGAGGGACTGGGGACGTGGGAGCCGGTTTGGAGGCCAACCGTCCCAGGCCATCGCGCCTGCCTCCTGCTGGCGGTGAACCTCGGCGGGGCTCGTCGGTAGCTTTCGGGCCCTCCCCGCCGCCCATGCCGGACGCTCCCTCGTTTCGACTCCGTAACACCCTCACGCGCGAGGTCGAACCCCTCGTGCCCTCCCAGACCGACGCCGACGGGACGCCCGTCCTCCGCTTCTACTCCTGCGGCCCGACGGTCTACAGCTACGCCCACGTGGGCAACTTCCGCACGTTCCTGACGGCGGACCTCGTCGTGCGCACCGGCCGGGCGCTCGGCTGGCGGGTGGACTACGTCTCCAATGTGACGGACGTGGGCCACCTCACCGAGGACGACGTGGCCGACGGCGGCGGCGAGGACAAGATGGCCCGGGCCCTCGCGAGCAAAGAGGGCGAGGCGTTCGCGAACGTCTGGGACCTCGCGCGGCACTACACGGACGCGCTGCTCTCCGACTGGCGCTCGCTCGGCCTCATCGAGCCCAACGTCCGGCCCCGCGCCACGGAGCACGTCCGCGAGCAGATCCGCGCCGTGGAAGGCCTGATGGAGCGCGGCCACGCCTACGAAACCGAGGACGGCGTCTACTTCCACGTCCCCAGCTTCCCGGACTACGGCAAGCTCTCCGGCAACTCCGACGCCGAGCGGCTGGCGGCCGGCGCCGCCGGTGCGTCGCGCGAGGTGGTGCAGGACGAGAGCAAGCGCGACCCGCGCGACTTCGCGCTCTGGAAAAAGGACCCCGGCCACCTCATGCAGTGGTTCTCGCCGTTCGGCTGGGGCTTCCCCGGCTGGCACCTGGAGTGCTCCGTGATGGCGCAGAAGTACCTCGGCGAGACCATCGACCTGCACGGCGGCGGCGAAGACCTCACGTTCCCGCACCACGAGTGCGAGATCGCCCAGGCCGAGGCGCTCACCGGCGAGCCCTTCGCGCGGATGTGGATCCACACGCGCTTTCTTCAGGTGGAGGGCGAGAAGATGTCCAAGAGCAAGGGCAACTTCCTCACCGTCCGCGATCTCACCGCCACGCCCGAGGAGGGCGGCCGCGAGGACTGGGGCGCGCCCGTCGATCCCCTCGCGCTCCGGCTTCTCCTCATCTCTGGGCAGTACGGCAAGCCCTTCAACCTCACGAAGAAGGCCCTCGCCGACGCCGCCAAGAACCGCCAGCGCTACGCGGAGGCATTGGAGGCCGTCCGCGAGGCGGGCGAGTCGGGTCCGGCGGGCGACCCCGAGATCACAGAGGGCCTGCGCGAGACGCTCGACGACGCTTACGCCGACGCCCTCGATGGCATGGCCGACGACCTCAACACGCCCGTCGCGTTGGCGGCGGCGCTCCGCGGCGCCAACACCATCCTCAGCGTGGCCCGCCAGCCGGACGGCCTCTCCGCCCCCGCCGCGCAGGCCGCGATGGAGTACCTCCAGCGCGTGGACGACCTGCTCGGCATCGTCGGCCTCGCGGCAGACGGCGCGGACGAGGACGACTCCGCCGACCCGCTGGCGGAAGAGATCGACGCGCTGCTCGCGGCCCGCCAGCAGGCGCGCGAGGATAAGGACTGGGCCCGCGCCGACGCCCTCCGCGACGAAATCGACGCGCTCGGCATCGTCGTGATGGACACACCCTCCGGCCCCACCTGGCGCCGGAAGTAACCCGCTCTCTTTCCCAACGCCCACCCTCTGTGGACGCCTCCGACTACTCCGACCTCCAGGGCGGACTCGTGCGCATGCTCGACCGCCTCCAGGCCGAGGGCACCGCCACCAAGGACCCCGACGCCGACCAGTACCTCCGAGACGAGCCCAACGCCGTCCTCCTCGGGCTCCTCTACGACCAGCGCATCCTCGCGGAGACCGCGTTCGTCGGGCCCTACAAACTCCGCCAGCGGCTCGGGCACCTGGACATGCAGACCATCGCGGACATGGACCGCGAGGCCTTCGAGGCCGTCTTCACCGAGCCGCCTGCGGTGCACCGCTTCACCAACAAGATGGTGGACACCACCCAGTCCGTCGCCCGCATCCTCGCGGAGGAGTACGACGGCACGGCCGCTAACATCTGGCGCGAGGGCTCCCGGACGGAGGTGGAGAAGCGTGTGAAGGCGCTCCCCGGCTTCGGCCCCCAGAAGGCGAGCAAGCTGAAGTTTTGCCTGTATTACTTCGGGCATCGGGACCTCTCCGAGTAGGCACGAGTAGGGGAGCCCCATGACCGACCCCTTACACATCGACGTCCCGCTCTGGGGCTGGGTAGCGTTCAACGTCTACGTCGTGGTCCTCCTCCTGGTGGACCTGCTGCTCTTCAACCGGAAGGCCCACAAGATCGAGTGGCGCGAGGCGGCGTGGCTCTCCGCCTTCTTCGTGGTCGCCTCGCTCGCGGTCAACGTGCTCATCTGGTGGCAGTACGGCTCGGCGCCGGGGCTGACCTTCTTCACGGCGTACATCGTGGAGAAGTCGCTCTCGGTGGACAACCTGTTCGTGATCGCCGTGCTGTTCGGCTACTTCGGCGTGCCCGCGAAGTACCAGCATCGGGTCCTGTTCTGGGGCATCTTCGGCGCCATCGTGATGCGGGCGGTGATGATCCTGCTCGGCGTCGCGCTGATCGAGCGGTTCCACTGGTTGCTCTACGTCTTCGGCGCGTTCCTAGTGCTGACCGGCGCGCGGATGTTCTGGCAGAGCGAGGAGGGATCCGACGTGGCCAGCAACCCGATCCTGCGGGCGCTCCGCCGCATCCTCCCCGTCACGAAGGGCTATCACGGCGAGCACTTCTTCATCCGCAAGCTGGGCAAGCTGTGGGTGACGCCGCTCTTCCTCGTGCTCGTGATGATCGAACTCACGGACGTGGTCTTCGCGGTGGACTCCATCCCCGCCATCCTCGGCGTGACGACGGACCCGTTCCTGGCCTACTCCTCGAACATCCTCGCCGTGACGGGCCTGCGGGCGCTGTACTTCCTGCTGGCGGGCGTGATCGAGCGGGTGCGGTACCTGCACATCGGCCTCGCGGCCGTGCTCGTGTTCATCGGCGTGAAAATGCTCTCCGCTGACTGGCTCCACTCGATGGGGCGCGAGGTGCCGGAGTGGCTCTCACTCACCATCATCACGCTCTGCATCGGGGGGGCGGCGTTGGTTTCGTGGATCGTGGACCGGCGCGAGCGGAGCCGAATCCAGCCGCCGCCCGGCACGCCCGAGCCGCGCGGCGAGCACGCGCCCGACGCCGAGCCCGTCGCAGCCGAGTAGCGCCCCGATAGCGTCCGCCAGCCGCTGGCGGTGGGGGTGAGTGGGAGGCGGCGGCACGACTGCGGGCCGTGCGGGTGTTGAAACGAGACCGGATCGCCGCAGTGCGGCGTGCGTACCATACGCGTCTCGAAAGCGCTTTCACCATGCAGGTCATCTCCTCTCCCCGTCGCCCCGGCGGCCGCCTCGGCCTCGCGCTCGCGGGCGGCGGGCCCGAAGGCGCGATCTACGAGATCGGCGTCCTCCGCGCGCTGGACGACGCGCTCGACGGCGTGGACTTCAACGACGTGCCCGTGACGGTCGGCGTCTCCGCCGGCGCGCTCGTGGGCGCGTGCCTCGCCAACGGCATCTCGACGGCGCAGATGGCCCGCTCCGTGGTCCACGAGGAGCCCGGCGAGCACCCCTTCCGCCCGGACCTCTTCCTCCGGCCCGCCGCGCGCGAGATCGGCCGTCGGATGATGTCCGTCCCCGGCCTGCTGGCGGGCTCCCTCGCCGATACCGCCCGGCGCCCCCGGACCTACGGCCTGCTGGCGACGCTGATCGAGCGGCTGAGCCGCGCCGTGCCGGTCGGGCTGTTCGACAACGCGCCGCTCCGGGACTTCCTCGTGCGGGTTTTCGCCGCGCCCGGCCGCACCGACGACTTCCGCCAGCTGGCGAACGAGCTGATCGTCGTCGCGGCGGATCTGGACGCGGGGCAGACGGTCCGCTTCGGAGACGAGGAGCACGCCGATGTCCCGATCTCTCTCGCCATCCAGGCCTCCACGGCGCTCCCGGGGCTCTACCCGCCGGTGGAGATCGACGGGCGGCATTATGTGGACGGCGTCCTCCACAAGACCGTCCACGCGAGCGTCGCGTTGGACCGGGGCGCGGAACTCGTCATCTGCGTCAACCCCATCGTGCCCGTGGACACCGCCCGTTCGGTGGAGCAGGGCGTGATGGAGCGGGGGAAGCTCGTGGACCGCGGCCTCCCGACGGTCATGAGCCAGACGCTGCGGACGCTCATCCACAGCCGCCTCGGGACCGGCCTCGCGGCCTACGAGGACCGCTACGACAAGGCCGACGTGGTCCTCTTCGAGCCCACTCCGGACGACTACACCATGTTCTTCGTCAACGTGTTCTCGTTCAGCGAGCGCAAGATGGTGCTGGAGCACGCCTACGCCAGCACGCTCCGCCAGCTGAGCAAGCGCCGCGACGAGGTGGGGCCGGTCTTCGAGCGGCACGGCATCACGCTCCGCGAGGACGTGTTGGACGCTCCGCCGGACGTCTGGGAGAGCGTGGCGCTGGGCCGCCGAAAGCGCCGCGCGCGCCGGGGCCGGGCGGTCATGCCGTCCACCGTGGCCACGCGCGACCTGCGCGACACACTGGGCGAGCTGGACACGCTGCTGAACTAGACCGCCAGCCGCTGGCGGAAGCGGTCGGCGGCCTCCCGTGGGTACGGGAGGGACACGCGACGAGCGGAGACGTAGCCTGGGAGTCGCCTTCCCCATCCTCTCACGATGCGCTCGTTCCTCCTGACCTCTCTCGCGTTCCTCCTCGTCACGCTCGCCGGATGCGCGGGCTCGCAGCCTGCCGGACCCACACTGGACGCGCGCGTCCTCGGCGAGTGGGAGAGCAACGGCGGCACCCGCTACACCTTCACGGACGCGGGGGACACCTACGGCCTGTCGGTCATCGACAACGACGGCGAGGTCTTCGAGGTGGTCTCCGTCACCTGGGCAGACGGCGTGCTCGGGTGGAGCTACGACGTGCCGAGCACGGGCTACACCGTCCGTGAGTCTGTCGTGGACGTCGGTGAGAGCCGGATTGAGGTCGAGTGGGAGAACCAGACCGGCGCTTCTGGGACGGACACCCTCACGCGGACCGAGTAACCCTCGCCGCGCTGGCGGAGGCCGCGGGCGAGCCTACCCGAGCACGCCGGAGAACGCGACGAACGCCGCCAGCGCGAGCACCTGCACGATCACGAACGGGATCACGCCGCGGTAGATGTCGGCCGTGCGGACCTCCGGCGGGGCCACGCCGCGGAGGTAGAACAGCGCGAAGCCGAAGGGCGGTGTGAGGAACGAGGTCTGGAGGTTCAGCCCGAGCATCACGCCGAACCACACGAGGTCGATGCCGACGGCCGCTGCGGCAGGCGCGAGGAGCGGCACGACGATGAACGCGATCTCGAAAAAGTCGATCACGAAGCCCAGCACGAAGACCGCGAGGTTGGCCGCGATCAGGAACCCGAGCGGTCCGCCTGGCAGCCCTGTAAGGACCTCCTCGATCCATAGGTCGCCGTAGAGCCCGCGGAAGACGAGCGCGAACGCCGTGCTGCCCAACAGCAGCGTGACGACCATCGTCGTGAGCCGGGCCGTGTCGCGCGCGGCCTCGCGGACCGTCTCCAGCGAGAGCCGCCGGTTCGCCGCCGCCAGAAGCGCCGCACCTACCGCCCCCAGCGCGCCCGCCTCGGTCGGCGTGGCGACGCCCGCGAAGATGCTCCCGAGTACGACGCCGATGAGCAGCAGCGGCGGCACCAGCACCTTGCCGACGCGGCCCGCCAGCTGGCGGAGGTCGTCGGGGCGCTCGGAGGCGGGGAGGGGAGGGGCCGCCTCGGGCCACCGCCACGCGATCACCGCGACCGTCAGCGCGAATGCCAGCGCGAGCCCGACGCCCGGGATCAGCGCGGCCCGGAACAGCGCGCCCACGCTCACGCCCAACTGATCGCCGAGCACGATCAACACCACGCTCGGTGGGATCAGCTGACCGAGCGAGCCCGCGGCCGTGATGACGCCGGTGGAGAGCCTCGGGCCGTAGCCCGCCCGCAGCATCACCGGGAGCGAGATCGTCCCCATCGCGACGACGCTCGCGCCGACCACGCCGGTCGCCGCCGCCAGCAGCGCGCCGACTCCGACGACCGCTATTGCAAGACCGCCCCGGACACCGCCGAACAGCGCGCCGATCGTCGTCAGCAGGTCTTCCGCGAGGCGGCTCCGCTGGAGCAGCGTCCCCATCAGGATGAAGTAGGGGATCGCGAGGAGGATCGGGTTCTGGAGCACGCCGAACGTGCGGTCCGCGAGGGCGAGGAGGTAGGGCCAGTCGAAGTAGCCGGTCCAGACGCCCAGCACGGCGAACGCCAGCGAGATCCCCCCGAGCACGAACGCGACGGGGTACCCGGAGAACAGCCCGGCGAGCACCGCGAGCACCATGATCGGCCCGAGCCAGTCCGCGAGGTGCGAGGCGAGCGCGGTCATCGGGCCTCGCGGGTGCGGAGGACGAGCACGGCCTTCGCGGCCTCCGCCAGCCCCTGGAGCGCGAGCAGCGCCAACGCCGCGAGCACGAGGACTTTCACCGGCCATCGCGCCAGCCCGCCGGGGTCGAGTGCGGCCTCGCGCACGGATACGCTCTGGAGGACGGCCGGCCACAGCGCCCAGAGCAGGAAGCCGCAGAAGGGCAAGAGGAGGAGCAGGCTGCCCGCGAGGTCCACCCAGGCGCGCGTGCGGGGGGAGAACCGCTGCGCGAGGACGTCCACGCGGACGTGCCCGTCGTCGCGGAGCGCCCACGCGGCGCCGAGCACGACGACCGCCGCGAACAGCATCCACTGCGCGTCGCCGAGCGCGTTGAGCGCGGGCGCGAGGCCGAGCGGACGCGCGAGGTAGCGCAGCACCGCCGCGAGCGCTCCCGCGACCGTCATCGCGATGAGCGCCCAGGAGACGGCCCGCCCGATGACGCCCGAGAGGCGATCGATGGAGCGGACGAGGCGGGGCGTGCGGTCGGACACGCGCCGAAGCTATCCGCCAGCGGGAAGAGCCGCCAGCCGCTGGCGGACGCGCTCAGCCGTTGCGTTCGATCTGCGCGATCTCGCGGGCGGAAACCGCCAGTTGGTCCACGCGCTCGTTCATCTCCACGCCGGCGTGCCCCTTGACCTTGATCCACTCGATGCGGTGGCGCTGGTTCTGCGCGTCCAGCCGTTCCCAGAGATCGCGGTTGAGGACGGGCTTCTTGTCGGCCTTTTTCCAGCCGCGCTTTTTCCACCCGCCGATCCAGTTGTCTCGGAAGGCGTTGACGAGGTAGGCGCTGTCCGAGTGGAGGCGGACGTGGCAGGGCTCGCGGAGCGCTTCGAGCGCCTCGGCCGCGGCCTTGGCGA
>DUBD01000246.1 GCA_012960515.1 Bacteroidota bacterium
CCTCGACGAGATGAAAGACGCGTTCCCCGTCCGGATCGAGGTCACCAAGCGGCCCGTGGAGGGCTCCACGTTTGAGGTCCACGGCGTGTGAGGCCGTCCGCTGGCGGTCACGTCCGCCGGACGATCACCAGCCCGGCGATCACGAGCGCGCCGCCCGCCAGCTGCAGCGGTACGACGGGCTCGTTCAGCAGAACGGCCCCAGCCGCGACGCCCGCGAAGGGCACGAGGTTGGAATAGAGTGCGGTGCGGGAGGGGCCGAGGCTGCGTACGGAGGCGTTCCAGATGACGTACGCGGCCCCGATGGAAAGCGCGCCGGAGAAGGCGAGGGCTCCCCAGACCTCCCAGCCCACGCGCTCCCACGGCACATCCACAATGCCAGGAGCGCCGAGCGCCGTCAGGAGGGGGAACGCGACGAGCAAGCCCCAGAACGTCAGGCCGAGAGACGAGACGCCGCGGAGCAGAACCGGCCGCGCGAGGACGGTGAACAGCGCCCAGGCGAAGGCGCCCGCGAGCACGAGCGCGACGCCGCTCCACGTCCCGTCGATCTCGGCGCCTCGGGGCCGGCCGAGGATCACGAGCAACGCACCGAGCAGCCCGAGCCCCACGCCGATCCAGCCCGCCCGGCTCAGCCTGTCGATGCGGGCCGCGTGGGCGAGGAGGGAGGTCCAGAGTGGGGCCGTCGCCATGAGCAGCGCGCCCATCCCGGCGGTCAGCCGGTCGATCCCGAGTATGAACGCCGTCTGATACGCGACGTGAGCCAGCAGCCCGAGCCCGACGACCGCCAGCGGGGCGCGGCGAAGAGACTCCGTCCACGAGACACCGCGTCGTGAGGCGTCCCGGAAATGGAGCGCGCCCAGCACCGCCAGCGCGATAGCGAACCGGAAGAGGTTCACCGTGAAGGGCGACATCACGTCGAGTGGTACTTTAATGATCGCGAAGTTCATCCCCCACACGGAGACGACGAACAGAAGCCCGGCCTCCGCCGTTATGCGAGACGGCGGAGCGGACGAACGGGAGTCAGGCACGAGGGTGGGGGAGAGACTCGCGCCGTACGCCCCGTGCCCTTCCCGGTTCGCCCTCCCACATCATGCCCCCGGGGATCCGCAAGCTCTACTACACCATCCGCGAGGTCGCCGAGCGGACCGACCTGGAGCCCCACGTGCTTCGCTACTGGGAGAGCCAGTTCGAACTGCTCCACCCGAAGAAGAACCGGGCGGGCAACCGGGTCTATACGGAGAAGGACGTGGAGCTCGTGGAGCGCATCCGGGACCTCACCAAGCGCGACAAGTACACGATCGACGGGGCCCGCCAGGTGCTGGAGCGCGAGGCCCGGCTGGACGAGACGGAGCGCGATCTGCACGCGGAGCTCCGCCGCCTCCGGGAGTTCCTCGAAGCCCTTCGCGACGACCTCCCCACGTCGTAGCGCCCTCCGCCAGCGGAAGGGGGCAGCGAAGTGCACAAAAAAAGCCGGCCGCTCCAGGCGGGTCGGGTAGGCGGGATTTGAACCCACGACCCCCAAGCCCCCAGCTTGGTGCGCTACCTGGCTGCGCCACTACCCGAGTCGTGCGCCCAAGATACACGCCGACCGGAAGGCTCGGCAACGGGACGCGCGGTCTTCGCCGGATGCCAACGCACCGCCGCATCGGGCCGCGCATGGAACCCGCCGGGCCAGCGTTCGGTCGGTTACCTTCCAACGCCCCTCCACGTCTCCCTCCGTCCCGCCCGTGCCCGATACCCCCGCCCGTGGGTCCGGATCCCTGTCGCTGGAATCCGATTTCCGGGAGGTCCGCGAAGAACGCGGCCTCTCGTTCGACGACCTCCACCAGGAAACGCGCGTCCCCGTCCACGTCATCCGCCGCTTCGAGAGCGGCGACCTCCTCTCCGACCCTTCGTTCAGCGACGTCTACCTGAAGGCGTTCGTGAAAGGATACGCGAAGGCGCTCGGCATCCCGCAGGCGCGGGCCGTGGACGCCTTCGAGGCGCACCGCGCGGGCCGGTACGAAGGGCAACTCCGCGAGGACTACACGCCGTCGCAGCCGCCGGTCGTCGCGGCGTCGGAGCCCAGCGAGCCTGCGGCGCCCGCTGCCCAGGAGGCCCCGCCCACCCGTCAGGCCGAGCCCGCCGCACCCGCGCCATCGGCGCCGGCCGTGGAGGCGTTGCGCACGGGCGGCTCCGCCGTGCCCGCCAGCCAGGCGAAGCCGAAGGTGGAACCCCAGCGCGTGACCCGGCCCATCGTCCCGACAGCGAAGCGCTCGTTCGATAAGAACTGGGGCATGCTCGGCGGCATCGCGTTCGTGCTCATCGCGCTGGTGGCCGTGGCGATGTGGCTGATCGTCTTCCGCGACGACACTCCCGACGACGAGGCGGTCGCAGCGGCGGATGGCGTGGAGCAGGAGGCCACGCCGGACTCCACCCAGCAGGCGAGCGAAGCGCCCGCCGGACCCCGCTTGCAGACCCCGCTCCAGGTCACGGTGACCGCTGGCGGAGGCGGCCTGCAGTGGTTCCGGGTGACCGCGGACGATGGTGAACGGTCCCCCCACTGGATCGACGCGGGGACGGACCAGGTGTTCACCGCGGACTCGTCGCTCGTGATCTGGGGCGAGGGAAACAGCTCCGGTCCGGCCTTCGCGTTCGAGGAGTCCACGCTCGAACTCCAAGGGCTCCGGTGGACGCCCGCGAACGGGACCCCCGTCCGCATCACCCTCCAGAACGGGCAGGCCCTCCTCGACTCCCTCGCGCGAGCGGGCGCCGCCGCGTCTCCCGCCACCCCGACGACCCAGCCCGAGTAACATGGCGCTCGCTTCGCGCGCCCTCGACCTCCTCGCCCGCCTCGACTCCACGACCACTCCGGACCCCTCGCTCGTTCGCGAGGTCCGCGAGGTGGTCCGGGACCTCGCGCGCGCCTACTACACCGAAGGGGAGAGCCCCATCGGTGACACGCAGTACGACCAGTTGTTCGGCGCGCTCCAGGCGTGGGAGCAGGCCGACCCGGACCTCCGCGTTGCGGACAGTCCCACGCACCGGGTGGGCGGATCACCGCTGGAAGCCTTTGAAAAGGTTCGTCATCCGGTCGCGCTCCTCTCCCTCGGGAACGCCTTCTCGGCGGACGACCTCCGCGCCTGGTACGACCGCGTACTCAACGGGCTGGCGGACGTGCTGGACGAGGGCGAACGCCCCGCGCTTGTCGCTGAGCTCAAGATCGACGGCCTCGCGCTGGCGCTGACTTACGAGAACGGTGTCCTGGTTCGTGCCGCTACCCGAGGCAACGGCGAGGTCGGGGAGAACGTGACCCGGAACGTGAAGACGATCCGCCAGGTGCCGCTCCGCCTCCGTGACGATCCACCGGTGCAGATCGAGGTGCGCGGCGAGGCGTACATGAAGCGGAGCACGTTCGAGGCGCTGAACGAGGCGCTCGTCGCCGCAGGGGAGAAGCCCATCGCGAACCCCCGAAATGGCGCTGCGGGCAGCCTCCGCCAGTTGGACAGCGCGGTGACCGCCAGCCGCCGCCTCTCCTTCTGGGCGTACGGCGTTGGCCCGGCGACCGGGGGGCTCCCGGCGACGCAGCACGGCATCCTGGACTGGCTCGGCACGCTCGGGCTCCCGGTGCCGGACAACCGCCAGCGGTTCGAGGGGGAGGACCCCATCGCGGGCGTGGTCGCGCTGTGCGAGCAGTGGGCAGAGCAACGGGACTCGCTCGACTACGAGATCGACGGGGTCGTCGTGAAGGTGGATCGGCTGGACTACCAGCGCGCCCTCGGGGAGGTCGCCAATGCGCCGCGTTGGGCGGTCGCGTACAAGTTTCCCGCGCGCGAGGCAACCACGCAGCTCGTGGACGTGGAGCACAACGTGGGCCGCACCGGCGTCATCAAGCCGTTGGCGCACCTGGCGCCGGTGGACGTGGGCGGCGTCACGGTCTCGCGCGCCACGCTGCACAACGAAGACTACATCCGCGAGCGCGACATCCGGATCGGGGACTGGGTGGTGGTCAAACGCGCGGGCGACGTGATCCCTCAGGTGGTCAAGCCCATCGTGGACGAGCGGACCGGCGACGAGCGCGCCCACCAGATGCCGACCGAGTGCCCGTCCTGCGGTGAGCCCCTCGTCCGGCTGGAAGGCGAGGCCGACACGCGCTGCGTCTCTGCGACCTGCCCCGCCCAACTCAAGCGTCTCGTGGAGCACTTCGTCTCCCGCGGCGCGATGGACATCGACGGGATGGGGAAGAAGAGCGCGTACCTGCTCGTGGACCTCGGCTTCATCCGCTCCCTCCCTGACGTCTACCGGCTGGCGGAGCGCCGCGACGAGTTGCTGGAGATCGTGGGCTTCCAGGAGAAAAAGGTCGAACGGCTTCTCTCTGGCATCGAGGCGAGTAAGGCGAGGCCGTTGTCCCGCTTGCTCTTTGGGCTCGGCATCCGGTACGTCGGCGAGACCGTCGCGCAGCAACTCGTGAGCGCGTACGCCACGCTGGACGACCTCGCGGCGGCCACGCAGGACGAGTTAGAGGCGGTGTTCGGGATCGGGCCCGAAACGGCGCAGAGCGTCTCGGAGTGGTTCGCCCACGACGACAACCGCGCGACCGTGGATGAACTCTCCCGGCTCGGCGTCCGCACGGAGCGGCTTCCCGAAGAAGCTCCCGCCGAAGGCGCGGCAGTGCTCGAGGGGAAGACGTTCGTGATCACCGGCACGCTGCCTACGATGAGTCGTGCGGAGGCGAAGGCTCTGATCGTCGGCGCCGGGGGCAAGGTGACCGGCAGCGTCTCGAAAAAGACCGACGCACTTCTCGCAGGCGAGGCCGCCGGTTCCAAGCTCGACAAAGCGAACGAACTGGGTGTGGAGGTCATCAGCGAGGCCGAGCTCCTCGCCCGGCTGGCGGGCGGCCCGGTCGGCGACGAGGCGGAGCTGCCCGCCGCGCCCGCGGAATCAACGCCAGAATCTCAAGGGGAGCTGTTCTAGCCATGTTGGACGCCCTCCGAGAGTCGCGTGCTCTGTCGGCCGTACGCCGAGCGGCACACGAACGGACGCCCGTCGCGATGGAGCCGCGCCTGCGCGAGCGGCGCGTGTTTGCGGTGCTCCCCCGCGCGACGGACTCCGGCGACTCCGCGCAGCGCGAGGCGTGGTCGTTCCTCTCCTCGCTCGACCTCGCCGCCAGCCGCATCGTACCCCTCGTGTTCGGTCGGGACGTGGGAACGCCGGATGCGTTCGCGGGTGCCGTGCTCCACGTCTCCGAGCAGGACCTCGACTGGCGCCGGCTGCCCAAGCGGGTGGTCGCGGAGGCTGTCTGGACGCGGCGTCCGGATGTCGCGATCGATCTCTCTGACCGTTTTTCTCCCGCGGCGGCGTATCTCGTCGGCGGAGCGCCCGCCGCTATCCGGATCGGGACGGACCCCTCGCCCGAGGCCGCGCTGTTCTACGACCTCGTGGTGACGGGCGGGCCCGCGGCCTTGCTCCGCGCTCTCGAGAAGCTGGACCCTCCCGTCCTCCCGGTTCGTTGACCGGCCGGCGCGACCTCCTCCGGTTGCGGATCTTGCCTCAGCGCTGACCCCGTCCCCTTTGGGCATTCAAGACCGACTCGGGCTGGGCCCCAAACCCGGCCGCCGTCCCCGCCGCTCCGGCTCCCTCAAGATCGACACGAGGAAGACGGAGCCAGACCGCCCGCGGCTCTCGCGGCAGGCGGTGCTCATGCGTGCGGGCCTGCTGGTCGCGCTGACCATCGTGGCGCTCCTGGCCTTCCCCCGTACGGCCGTCGTGGACGGGCTGGCACGCGTGGGGGAGCCGTGGAACGACGACGATGTGGTGGCGCCCTTCGATTTCGCCGTGCGCCTGCCCGAAGACGAGGTGCAAGCCAAGCGCGATTCCATCCGCCAGTCGGAGCCGCCCATCTTCGTGGAACGGCCCGAGGCGCTCGAAACCACCCTCGGCCGGCTGGACTCGCTGGACGCCCGTCTGGACTCCACCTTCGCCGCGTACGCGCGCTGGCGGTCGTCGCGGACGAGCGGGGTGGACTCGCTGGCTCGGCGGGACAGCCTGCTCTACCGGGAGCGTCGCGAGGGGCTGAACCTCGGGCTCACGAACCAGCAAATCAACGCGCTCATCAGCAGCGCCTTCCAGGTCCAGCAGGCCGGAGGCGGCTTCTCCCTGGACGACCGGTTGCTCACGGAGGCTGCGCGGCTCAGCCGCGAGCTGCTGAGCGAGGGTGTTCTCGACGTCGAGAAGGATTCGATCCTGTCGGCCGAACTCATCATCCGCAACCTGGACGTAACCAATCGGACGGAGGAGGTCGTCGCGAAGGGGCAGGTCTTTGGGCGCACCGAGGCGCGGCGCCTCGCGCGGCGCTCTCTCGCTGCCGCGTTCCCCTCGCAGCCCGACACCGCGGACATCGCGTACGAGTTCTTCCGCCGCTCGCTTACGCCCAACCTGCTCTACCAGCAGGACGCCACATTGCGGAACTTGGAGGAGCGGCTGCGGCTGGTGGAGCAGACGCGGGATCAGGTCCGCGAGAACACCACCATCATCCGCTACGGCGACATCGTCTCGGAGGAGCAGTTCGACCGGCTACGGTCGCTCCAGATCGCCCAGCGCGAACGGACAGGGGACCGAAGCTTCGTCCAGACCGTCGTGGGACGCGCGCTCCTCGTGCTGGCCGCGCTCTCCATCTTCTTCCTCTACCTGTTCCTCCTGCGCCGCCGCGTCTTCGATGACATCCGGCGGCTGGTGCTGATCACGTTGCTCCTCGGCGGCGTGCTCATCGGGTTCTGGATCGCCGGTCTCACCCAGCTCGCCGTCGCGCCCTACGCTGTCCCCGTAGCGCTCGTCTCCATCCTGCTGGCGATCGTCTTCGACAGCCGGGTGGCGTCCTTCGCGACGCTCACGCTCGCCCTGCTGGCGGGCCTCATCTTCGGGGGCAACTTCACGCTCGCCTTCGCGACCGTCTTCTCTGGCATCCTGGGCGTCTTCTCCGTTCGTGACGTCAAGAACCGGAGCCAGCTGCTCATCTCGGCCGGGCTCGTCCTCGCCGCCTACGCGGTCGTGCTGTTCGCCTTCGCGCTGCTCCGCGCGACCCCCTTCGAGAGCCGCCTCGTCTTCGAGCTGCTGGCGGCCGCGGTGAACGCGACGCTGCTCTTCCTCGTCTGGCCCATCCTCGCGGCCGTCGAGCGGGGCTTCGGCGTTACGACGGACATCACGCTGTTAGAGCTCTCGGACACCAACCGGCCGCTGCTGAAAGAGCTCTCCATGCGGGCGCCGGGCACGTTCAACCACTCGCTGCAGGTCGCCAACCTCGCCGAGGCTGCCGCCGGAGCGGTGGGCGCGAACGCCCTCCGGACGCGCGTGGGCGCGATCTACCACGACATCGGGAAGATGCTCAAGCCGGAGTACTTCATCGAGAACCAGCAGCCCGGCGAGAACCCGCACGACAAGCTCAAGCCCTCCATGAGCGCGCTCGTGATCGCGGCGCACGTCAAGGACGGGCTCGATCTCGGCCGGCAGAACAAGCTCCCTCAGGTCGTCCTAGACTTCATCGCGACGCACCACGGGACGGGCCTGATGGAGTTCTTCTTCCGCCGCGCGAAGGAGCTGGCGGGCGAGGACGCCGATCAGGTCAAAGAGGCGGACTTCCGGTACCCCGGCCCGCGTCCGCAGACCAACGAGCAGGCCATCGTCATGCTGGCGGACTCGGTGGAAGCGGCCTCGCGCTCGCTCGAAAAGCCCAACCCCCGGCGGCTGCAGACGCTGATCGAAGCCATCTTCGAAGCGCGGATTGCAGATGGCCAGCTGGACGACAGCGACCTCACGTTCGCGGACCTCGCCAAAATCCGCGAGACGTTCCAGACGATCCTCGCGGGCATCTACCATTTCCGCGTCAAGTACCCGGATCAGGAGCCTGAGGAGGAAGCGGCTGACGGCGGACCGGAGCTTCCGCCGCAGAAAGCCGGACTGGATGTGCCGCTCCCGGACGGGGCTCCTGTGAGCACGAGTCCTCCGCCCGAGGACCTCGGCCGCCAGCCGCACACGTAGCCGCTCAGGCCGCGGGCAGGTCCATCGCGTCCACGAATGCGAGGACGCGTCTCCAGACGGCGTCGAACGGCGGGATCTCCAGGTCGGGCTGCTCCGCGCGGAGCTTCCGGTGGCCCTGCTCCGCGAACGTCACGACGGAGCGCTGGCGGAAGCGCTCGGCGGTCGCGGGCCCGAGCTCTGGCCAGAGCGCCATCTTGTCCAGCAGGCAGGGGCGGACGTCCTCGGGACGGATGACCAGCGAGGCGCCTTCGATGCCGAACCAGAGGTCGTACACGTCGGCGTGGCGGACCTTCCCGCGGTCGGCTTGCTGCAAGAGCGTCTTCAACTTCGCCGCGACGACATCCTCCAGGCTCTGCGCGAGCACTTCGACGCCATCGATTCGCGCGCGGACCGGTCGGCAGATGGGTTCGCAGAGCGTGGCCTGCAGCTCCAGGCGGCCACGAACGTCCTCTTCGGAGCGGTACACCACCCAGGCGTAGACCGTCGCCAGCCGGTCGCTCCAGCGTTCCACTTCGACGGTCGCGTCGAGCAGGCCGAACGCGCGGCCCGTCAGGGGCAGCCGAGCGCGAATGCGGCCGATGGTGCGCAGAAGCCGGGCGCGCGCGTCGGGGCCCGCGCCGTGCGGGTACGGCTCCACGTGGTTGAGGTCCACATCGTCGGAGTCGCGCGGGGAGCCGAACACGCGCTGGAGCACGAGCCCGCCGTCCAGCGCGAAGGCATCACGCAACTCGTCGTCGCCGAACACGGCGGAGAGCGCCGCCAGCCGGGCACGGTGGTGGGGGGAGGGGAGGGGCATGGGCAGAGGGGCGGCCGGTGCAACGGCGCGGCCCCCTGCAGGGTCCCCGGTCGGTTAGCCTCCGAGGCGGGCAAGCGCGCTGGCGGCCTGATCTGGGAAGCCCGCCTGTTGGCGAGCCCGAGCCCAGGCGCGGATCTCCGCGTCGTCAGCCGTGAGAAAGGCGTCTTCGCGCAGCTCGGCCGCCTCTGCGGACATTCCCATCGCGTCGAGGATGCCGGCCTTGGTCATCCGGTTCGCGAAGGTGGGCTGGCGCTGGATGGAAGTCTCTACCCACTCCAGCGCGTCGGGGAGGCGCCGCCCATGATCGAGGGCGTACTGCGCGATCTGGTTCCACCCGTCCCAGAAGAATCGGGGGACGCCGCGGAGCTCGCGCTCCATCTGTGCGAGCACGACGCCGGGCGTGTCCACCCGGAGCTCCACGGGGACTTCCACCTCCGCCCAGTGCAGCACGAGCGTGGCGCCGGTCTCTTCGGGCGCGTCGAAGCGGTACGCGAGGCGCTCGGCGTGATCGGCCGGTCGCGGTGTGACCGTGACCCGTAGCGCATCTTCTGCGAGATCGTACGAATACGACCCCCACGCGTCGGCCATCGTGGAAAAGATGACGACCCACTCCGACTCTCCGGGGATCGTGTGGAGGCCGTAGCGCCCCGCCGCCAGCGTGTCGCCCTCGACGATCAGCGCCGTGGAGGTCTCGAACACCGTGTTCTCGTTGGCCCCGCTACGCCAGACCTCGCCGTAGGGCACGAGCGCGCCGTAGATCTGGCGGCCGCGCACGGCGGGACGATGGTAGTCCACCGAGAGGTGCGTCAGGCCGACGGTCTGTTCGACGCGTGCGTGGGGGCTGACCTCGGGTGTGGTGAGCGTTCGGTTCTGAGCCTGGCTCAGGGGCGCAGTCAGGCCGAGAAGGCAGGCGAGTCCGAGGGCGCGGAGCATGGGGGCGATGGCAGTTCGGGGTGAACCTACCGCCGAGCACCGAGCGGGGTATCTTTGTGGCCCGTGTAAGCGCTTACTTCCCCCTAATTCGATGGCTCTCGACTCTCCCCGCGTCGCCTACTTCTGCATGGAGTACGGCCTGGACGACGCGCTCAAGACGTATTCCGGCGGTCTCGGCATCCTCGCTGGCGACCACCTCAAAGGGGCACACGATCTCGGACTCCCGCTCGTCGGCATCGGGCTGAAGTGGAAGCAGGGGTACGTCCAGCAGCAGATCGACGAGGACGGCTTCCAAGTGGACGCCTTCCCGACCTACCACTACCCGGACGACGTCCTCCAGGACACTGGCGTCGAGGTCCGCGTGACCATCGCGGAAGACGAGGTCCGGTGCAAGGTGTGGAAGTGCGACGCCTTCGGGAACGTCCCGCTGTACCTGCTCGACACCGACCTCGACGGCAACCCCCACCGGTGGACCACCGGCCAGCTCTACGCCGGGCCGGAAGGGCGCCGCGTGGCGCAGGAGATTGTCCTCGGCATCGGTGGCGTGCGCGCGCTCCGAGCGCTGGGCATCGACGTGGACGTGTACCACTTCAACGAAGGCCACGCGCTGCTGGCGGCGTTCGAGCTGGCGCGCGAGAAGATGGAGGCGGGCATGACCCGCGATGAGGCGCTGGCGGCAGTCCGTGAGCAGATCGTGTTCACGACGCACACGCCCATCCCGCAGGGCAACGAGACGCACCCCATCCGCCGGCTGATGTACCTCGGCGCGGACGCGGGCGTTATGGATGCGGAGGCGTTCCGCCAGCTGGGCGGGGACCCGTTCAACATGACGGTCGGGGCGCTCCGGATGTCCCGCATCGCGAACGGCGTGGCGCAGCTCCACGGTGAGACCGCGAACAAGATGTGGGACTGGGTGGACGGCCGCGCGCCGATCCTTGCCATCACGAACGGCGTGCACCCGGGGACGTGGGTGGATGAGGAGGTGGACCAAGCCGCACAGGACGGCTCGGACGAGGCGCTGTGGGCCGCGCACCAGGCGAACAAGCGCGAGCTCATCGAGCACATCGAGGCACGGGCAGGCGTCCAGTTCGATGAGAACAAGCTCCTGATCGGGTTCGCGCGCCGCGCCGTGGCGTATAAGCGCGCGATGCTCGTGTTCGAGAAGGAGCGCGAGATCGCGCCGCTTCTGGAGTCCGGCCGCCTCCAGCTCGTGTTCGCGGGCAAGGCGCACCCGATGGACAGCTCGGGCAAGGAGATCGTCCGCCAGCTCGTCGAGATGCAGCGGCGCTTCCCGAAGGCCGTCGCGTTCATCACGGACTACGACATGGAGACGGGCGCGAAGATGACGCGCGGCTCCGACGTCTGGCTCAACACGCCGCGCCGCCCGAAGGAGGCCAGCGGCACGAGCGGCATGAAGGCGGCCATGAACGGCGTCCTCAACTGCTCCATCCTCGACGGTTGGTGGCCGGAGGCGGTCCGCGACGGTCTGAACGGCTGGGACATCGGCGGCGGCTTCATCTCGCCCGACCCGAAGGTGCAGGACGATCACGACCGGGACGCGCTCTACGACGTGCTCCTCGGTAAGGTCATCCCGACGTACTACGACGACCGCGCCGGCTGGATCGAGATGATGCGCCGGAGCATCCTGGACACGCGGGAGCCGTTCTCGGTCCACCGCATGCTCCGCGAGTACGTGGAGGGGATGTACGCGCGGCAGCCTGTAGAGGCGTAAGCGAATCGGCCCGGTGCTCCGAGGGGGCGCCGGGCCGATGGCGGTCTACTCGCGGATGATGTGCAGTTCGCCGTCGTCGTGATAGACACGGATGGTCTCGCGCTGGCGTGTCCGCTCGTGGACCACGTCCACGTCCACGTCCACCGGGCCGACATCGTCCACATAGTACCCGAACCGGTGGCCGTCGCGTTCACACCGGTCGCCGAAGGTGGTGGAGGCCGCGTAGGCCAGCTGGCGGCCGCCGATCAGCACGAGGAGGCACCCGATGACGACGAGGGCGATGCGTTGGAACCGGCGGCGAGATCGGCTGGACATGGCAAATGGGGGCGAACCAGAAGCGGGTGAAGCGGTACGGGAGGAACGGACCATCGTTGCATTTCTGCCGACGGTTCGCTTCGTGACCGAGCCGCTTCGCTGCCTGTGCCTGCCCTCGACGCCGACTACTTCCGCCGCCCCACGCTCGACGTCGCGCGAGACCTGCTCGGCTGTGTCCTCGTCCACGAGCACCCCGAGGACGGTCGGCTGGCGGGGCGCATCGTCGAGACCGAGGCGTACACGGAGGACGATCCGGCCATGCACGGGTGGCGGGCCACGTTCGGAGAGGATGGGCGGGTGATGCCGGTCGGCCGCGCGGCCGACCTGTTCGCGGCTCCTGGCACGTCGTACGTCTACCGGGTGTACCGGACCAACTGGCTCCTCAACGTGGTGACTGAGCCGGAGGGCAGGGCGGGCGCCGTGCTCATCCGGGGCGTGGAGCCGCTCGAAGGGGAGCACGCGATGACGGAGCGGCGCCCCGCCGCGCGCCGCCGCCGCGATCTCACGAACGGTCCCGGTAAGCTCACGCAGGCGTTCGACATCGCGAAGGCGTCGTGTCACGGCCTGGACCTGACGTCTGGTCCGCTCCACTTCGAAGACGGCCCGTCTCCGCCGAGCGTCGCCGCCAGCGCGCGGATCGGCCTCTCGAAAGGCGTGGACCGCCCGTGGCGGTTTTTCGAGGGCGGCAACCCGTTCGTCTCGCCGGGTGTCCCGAGTGACCTCCGGGTGG
>DUBD01000247.1 GCA_012960515.1 Bacteroidota bacterium
CGTAGAGCCCCCAGATGCCGAGCGTGGAGGCCACGAGCGCGCCCCGCTGGCGGATGCGGAGCAGCGAGACGAGGCCATCGCGGAAGCCGCTCACGAGGCCGCGGACGCGATCGCCGCCGCGCCGAAGCGCCCAGGCGCCCGCCGCGAGCACGCCGAGCCCGGCGATGGCGAGCGCCGCGAGGAGGATCGCGCCGTCCACGGGCAACGCTTCCAGCCCCGCGCTGGCGTTCTCCGCGAACCGCCCCATCACGCCCGCCAGCCGGTCGCCGAAGAGGAGCACCACGCTCCCCAGCGCGAGGAGCAGCGTCACCACGTCTAGCACGCGCTCCACCACCACCGTCCCGAACACGCCCGCGAAGGTGTGGTCCGTCCGCGAGGCGAGGTTGCCGGCCCGCGCGAACTCCCCGAGCCTCGGGGCGGCCTGGTTCACGAGGTAGCCCACGAGCAGCGAGGCGAACGCGTCGCCGAAGCGGACGGGCCGGTGCTCGCCCGGCATCGCGCCGAGGAAGAGTTGCCAGCGCCACGCTCGGAGCGCGTGAGACGCCACGACGATCGCGATGAGGGGGAGAAGCCAGCCCCACCGGGCACCTGCCAGCGCGTCGCCCACGGTGGCGAGGTCCACGCCGCGGAGGGCGAGCCAGAGCAGGCCGCCGCCCAGCACGAACGAGGCGACGAGGGTGAGGAGGGGTTTGAGACGGTCGGACACGTAGTAAAAAAGTGGCGCCCCAGCGGGAGCCGGGGCGCCGTACAGGAAACCGGAGACGCGGGGCTAGTTCCGAAGATCCACCACTTCCGCACCTCGCGGGGCCTCGAAGCGGAAGCGGCTCTGCGGGATGCTCGGGTTGAGGCGGACGTTCCGGAGGTCGAAGGCGAGCGTCGCGCCGTTGACGTCGTGGACGCGGATGCGCGTGGGGACGCCGTCTGAGGAGCGAGCGTAGAGCGTCACGTCGCGAACGGAGGAGCCGGCCTCGCGCGGGCGAAGCGCCAGCACGTCGTGCTGCACGCCGCCGATGGTCGCCTTGCTGGCGCCCGTCGCGCGGAAGACGGAGAGGTAGTCCGTGAACAGCTGCCCGATCTGGAAGCCGACGTCGGCGGGGTCGTAGGACTGGATGCGCAGCTGGCGCTCCTCGTCGGAGTAGGACCAGAGCGTGGAGCCGTCCGTCACGAGGGTCTGGCCGGGGATCGTGAGGCGGAACGCCTCGCCCTTGACCTGGATGGAGCCGCGGAGCGACTCGCCGCCCACGGACTGCGTGAAGTCTGCCGAGAGCGTGGAGAGGTTGCTGTAGCGGGCCTGGAGGTCGCGCGCCACCTCGGCAGCGGAGGGGGACGCCTGGGCGAAGGCCTGTCCAGCAAAGAGGACGGTGAGGGCAACGGCGAGGGCGCCGATGCGGAACGTCAGGCGGGCGAGGGTGGTCGTCATGGAACGGAAGCGGGCGGTCTGAGGGAACGGGGTCGGATCGGGTGTCAGGAGGTCAAACCCCGTGCCGCTACCGACGAGTGTGCCGTCACGGAAGATCCAAACGGATCGTGCGAGAACCGTGGCGATAGAGGAGGCGGGCGGGCTTGAGAGGGCCCGCCCGCTCCGACGCGCGGCTAGTTCTCGTGCATCTCCAGCTCCTTCATCCCCGCGCGGACGTCGATCCGGCGCGGCTGCGCCGTCTCCGCCTTCGGGACGCGGAGGGTGAGCACGCCGTCCGCCAGTTCCGCGTCGATGCCGTCGGCGTCTACGTCAGAGCCGAGAGCGAAGGAGCGGAAGAAGCGCCCGGCGCTCCGTTCGACCCGGTGGTAGCGGCCCTCTTGCGTCTCGCGTACGGACTGGCGCTCGCCGCTGACCTTGAGGGTGCCGTCCTCGAAGGTCACGTCGAGCGCGTCACGCGGGATCCCGGGGAGGTCGAGCGTGAGGAGGTAGGCGTCATCGGTCTCGGCGATGTCCGTGCGGGGGGCCCAGACCGAGGGCGCGCTGTCACGGGTGTCGCCGAAGGAATCGAACAGGCGGTCCATCTCGCGACGCAGGAGGTCGAACTCCCGAGCAGGACCACGACGGATGAGAGTGTTCATGGCAGTGGGGGTAGATGGAACGGGGATCGCGGCCGGGGTGTCACCGCCCGCGGGGCGAGATCCCGGGTTTCAAGTCTCGTGCCACATCCGTTATTGGTCAAATTGGCAACCCGCCCTTCCCCCGTCCCCTGAACGAGCGTCAGCCGATGTGCCCTCGGCCGGATCAACCTGTCAGTCCCCGGCCACTTACCGTCCTGTCCGGCGGGCAGACCGGCGTGGACCGCGCCGCACTCGACGCCGCGCTGGCGGCCGGCGTGAGAGTGGATGGGTGGTGTCCAGCGGGTCGCTGGGCGGAAGACGGGCCGATCCCCTCGCGCTACCCGCTCAGAGAGACGGCCTCCGCCGATCCCGCCGTCCGCACGCGTCTCAACGTGGAGGCCGCCGATGCCGTCCTGATCCTCTCGCCTCGTCCGCTGGCGGGAGGCACTGCACTCACCGCCGAGATCGCCCGCCAGCGCGGCGTGCCGCTGCTCGTGCTGGACCCGTGGGCGGAGACGCCCGCCGACGCTGCAGCGTGGCTTCGGAGGCTGAAGCCGGCGCGTGTGGACGTGGCGGGACCCCGCGAGAGCGAAGCCCCTGGCATCTACGCTGCCGCCTTCCGGTTTCTAGGGGCGGCGCTCAGTTGAGGCGGAAGCGGATCGGAACGGTGAACAGCACGCGGACGGCCCGGCCGTCCACCCGGCCCGGCGTGAAGCGCGCCCGGCGGACCGCCTGCATCGCGGCCTCTTCCAACTGCCGGGCGGCGTCCAGCTTGCTGCCGTTGAGCGCGTCCCGGTCGATCCCGTTGGCGACGCGGACGTCGGTTGGCAGCCCGTTCTCGTCCACGACGAACTGCACGAAGACGGTGCCCTGGACGCCCGTCATGCGGGCCAGCGAGGGGTATTGCACGTTGCTCTGGAGCCGGGCGATCCCACCTTCCAGCACGGGCTCCGTGTCCAGCGGCCAGCCGTCCACGCCGTAGATCCCGTCGGGCGGCCCGTTCGGGTCCGCGGTGGCTTCCGCGAGAAAGCGCCCCCGCGCGAGGTCTACCGTCACGCGCATCGGCTCTCCGAGCTGTTGGGGCGAGAACGTGCCGTTGTCCGCGGGCTCACCCGAGGCCTCCACCATCGCGTCGTACCGCTGGCGGAGCGCGTCGAGGTCGGCGAACGTTGCCTCCGCCCGGAGCAACCGCCAGCCGTCCACCCACACCGAGACGGACTCGATGGCGGGGTCGGAGTCGGGGTAGAGGACGGTGCCGGTCCCGGCCTTGAACTCACCGCCGGAGCGCGGCTCGCCGATCGCGCGCGTGGCGGCGACGGGGTTCCACGTCGTCCCGAGACGTTCCATCGCGTACTGGAGCGCAGAGGAGGGCGCGGGGGCGCCGAGCGTGTACCGGATGGGGAGCGTGAAGCGGACCTTGACGGGCTGCCCCTCCTGGTAGCCGGGCCGGAACTGGGACTCGCGCACGGCCCGGAGGCTCGATTCGCAGAGCAACTCGTTCGGGCTCCGCGCGCAGACCGCCTGCGAGACGGCACCCGTTTCGTCCACGACGAACTGGATGTAGACGGTCCCCTCGATGCCCGCGCGCCGCGCCATCTCCGGGTACGTCACCCGCCGCTGGAGCCCCGCGATCCCGCCGATCAACTCGGGCTCTTGCTCGACGACCTCGAAGATCTGAGGCGCGTCCTGCGCGAGGACGACCGTGGGGAGAAGGAGGAGAAGCGTCGCGAGAAGTCGCATGGAGTCGGGGCAGGGGAGGACCGCCAGCGCGTGGCGGTGGAGGTCAGACGCAGCGGGTGCCACCCTGGAGGTTGAACTGCACGGGCATCGTGAAGCGCACCTTGACGGGCGTGCCCTCCTGTGTGCCGGGCGTGAACCGGGAGTCGATGAGGGCGGTGAGCGCGGCGTCGCAGAGGGTCTTGTGGGGCGCGCGGGCGCAGACCGGGGACTGGACGCGCCCCTCCTCGTCTACGATGAACTGGACGTAGACCGTCCCCTCGATGCCCGCGCGGCGCATCGACTCCGGGTAGATCATCCGCTCCTGCAGCCCTTCGAGACCGCCGATCAGCGAAGGTGGCCGTTCCACGACCTGCATGATCTCCGTCGTGTCCGCCGGCGCGGCTGGCGGTAGCGGTGGGCGTTCGTACACCCCCACGCCTCGCAGCGGCGTGCGCTCGGGCACCGCCAGCCCGTCCGCTTGCGCGAGGGCCGGCGTGGCCCAGGCGAAGGAGAGGGACAGGAGGGCAGCGAAACCTGGGCGCATGAGGCTGGGGCGGTTTGGGGAGAGATACCGCCCGCTTCGCCTGGGGTCAAGCCTCATCCGGTGCCCCAACGGCACGCTCGCCTCGGCGACGGACGCCCCGGCCCATCCGCCCCTCGTAGAGATCCTCGCCCGCGGTGATCCGCCTGTACGCGCGCCAGAGGATCCAGCCCACGATGCCACCGCCCACGAGGACCGTCGCGAGGAGCGGGTTCCAGAACGAGTGGTCGAAGGCCTGGCCCTCGGGGAGCCATTGCGGTTTGAGGCGGACGTCCGGGTTCGTGGCGGCTTTCCAGCCGATCCAGGCCGTGCCCGCGACGACGGAGGCGAGGAGGCCGAGGAGCGACCAGCGGAGCATCGAGCGGCCCTGTTCGCGGGCGTCGTGCGGGGTGGGGCGAGGGGAAGGCGGGGGCACGGCGAGGGGGGAAGTCGCGGTCGGCTGGCGGAGGCGGCCCGCCAGCGTGGCGGGCGCGGGTCAGGCGTCGCCGCGGAGCGCGAGGCGGGCGGTGGAGAACCGGGAGAGGTCCACGTCCTGCGGGCGCTGCCAGCACCAGAAGCGCTGGCACGGGAACGCGTTCTCGTAGAGCGCGCGGCCCACGACCACGGAGTCCACGCCCGAGGGCTCGATGGACTGGAGCGCGAGGAGGTCCGGGTAGCCGGAGACGCCGCCGGCCACGGTCACGCGGGCGCGCGTGAGGGCGTCCGCCACGGCTCGCGTCCGGTCGATGCGGAGGCGCGTGCGGCCCTCGGAGCGGTCCACGTCCGTGTAGACGATCCGGCGCGCGCCGCCGGCTTCCAACTCCGCCGCGAAGGTGGGCGGATCATCCACGGGCGCGCGGTCCGGGTCGATGGAGAGCGTCACGCGGTTGGGGCCGAAGCGGCGGACGGCCGCGAGGGCCTCGTCCTTCGTGGCCGGCGTGACGGGGCCGAAGATCACGCGGTAGACGCCGGCCTCCAGCGCGGCCTCCACGTCCGCCTCGGAGCGGATGCCGCCGCCGAGCTGCACCGGGATGTCCAGAGCCTCGGCCACGGCGTGGATCTCCGCGCGGTTGTCCCGCGGCCGGTCGTTGCCGGGCACCATCGGCCCGATGGCGCCCGCGGCGTCGAGGTCGATGAGGTGGAGGACCTTCGCGTTCATCACCCGCCAGAGCTTCGCCATCGCCACGGGATCGGCGAAATACGCCGATTCCTTCTCATAGCGGGCGTTCCGCAGGCGGACGCACTGTCCGCCGTGGAGATCGAGCGCGGGGATAACGAGCATGTCGGAAAGTATCGTGCCGCAGGGCTCGCGGCGTGAGAGGTGTACGCGCGTTGTCCGTGAGGGCTCCGAACGGTCCGGGGCGCTCCGCCTCGCGCCTACATTCCGCGCACGTCCTCCCCGGTCTCCCGTGCTCCAGGTCCCTCTTCGTGCGCGCGTCTGCGCGCTGGCGGTGCTCGCCGCCGGGCTCGCCGTGTGGTCTGCTGCGGGCGTTCGGGCGCAGGCGCCGGAGCGCGAGGTGCGGATCGAGCGGTTCAACGTGGAGGACGGCCTCGCGCAGTCCACCGTGACGGCGCTCGTGCAGGACCGGTACGGTTTCCTGTGGATCGGGACGGAGAGCGGGCTGAACCGCTACGACGGGTACGCCTTCACCGCGTACCGCCACGAGCCGGACAACCCGGGCTCGCTCTCGTCCTCGTTCGTCAACGCGCTCGTGGAGACGCCGGACGGCGCCCTGTGGGTGGGCTCGCACGGCTCGGGCCTCAGCCGCCTGGACCCGCAGACGGGCATCGCGCGGCGCCTCCGCCACGTCGAGACGGACCGCCAGTCGCTGGCTTCGGACCGCGTCTCGGCGCTGTTCGTGGACCGCGAGGACCGGCTCTGGGTCGGTTCCGAGGCGGGCATCGACCGCGTGGACCTCGCCACCTCGCAGGTCACGCGCGTCCTCGCGGCGAACGAGGTCGTGGACCTCGCGCAGAGCGCGGACGGTGACCTCTGGGCCGCCACCCACGAGGGCGTGCTGCGCATCGCGCCCGCCACGGGGCGCGTCCTCGCGCGGTGGGGGGCGGAGGCACTGGGCACGGAGCTGGCCTCCGCCGTCTGGCCGAACGCCGATGGCACCCTCTGGGTCGGCACGAACGACGCCGGCCTCTTCCGCCTGGACCCGCGGACGGGCGCTCTGGAGCGGGTGGCGGCCGCGCCCGGCCCTGCCGGCCTCGATATCCAGGACCTCCTCGTGGACCGCGGCGGCACGCTCTGGGTGGCCACGGCTGGCGGTCTGGCTCGGCGGGACGAGCGCCCGCCGTTGCGCGAGGCGTGGACGGTCTTTTTGCCCTCGGAGACGGACCCCGGGACGCTTCCCTCGGCGCGGACGCGGACCCTGCTGGAAGACCGGAGCGGGCTGCTGTGGGTCGGGACGTGGGCCAGTGGGCTCGCCAAGCTCCGGCGGACACCGTTCCGCCGGTTCGCTGCGGACTCCGGCCGCCCCGATGCGCTGTCTTCCAGTGACGTGATGGGCCTCGCCGAAGACCCGCGCGAGGACGGCGTCCTCTGGGTGGGCACCTACGACCGTGGGCTCAACCGCCTAGACCTCGCCACGGGCACCGCCAGCCGCGCGGGGCTTCCCGCTCCGCTTCGTAACGGGAGCGTCCGTGGGGTCGCCGTCGCGGAGGACGGCGCGCTCTGGGCCACGTCTGAGGAGACCACGGGCGTCTGGCGGCGCGACCCGGAGACCGCGGCGTGGCGGCGCGTCCCCTTCGAAGCCGGCGCCCCCGTGGAGCGCGTGCTCTCGCTGGCGGCCGCCCCGGACGGCTCGGTGTGGATCGCGACGTACGGCGCCGGGCCGTGTCAGGCGGCCCCGGGCGCCTCTGCCGCGGTCTGCCCCGCGCCCGGCTGGCGGCGCGCGCGCGCGATGCGGTCGGATCTCGCGTACACCCTCCACCCAGACACCGAGGGCCGCGTCTGGGTCAGCCTCTGGGGCACCGGCGTGGACGTGATCGACCCGGAGCGTGGGCGCATCGCCTCGTTCGCGAACCGACCGGACGACCCGGCCTCGCTCACGGACAACAACGTCACCTCCTTCTTCCGAGACGCAAGGGGGGACCTCTGGCTCACGACCTACGGCGGCGGGCTCAACCGGCTACTCTCCACGCGCGACGGCGGCTCCTTCGCGCACGTCACCCTCCGCGACGGCCTGCCCAACGGCACCACCTACGGGATGGTCCCCGAGACCGACGAGACCGTCTGGGTCTCCACCGACGGCGGCCTCGCGCGGTACACCCTCGGCACTGGCGAGATCACCGTCTACGGCGCGGACGACGGCCTCCCCAGCAACGAGTTCAACGGCTACTCCTTCCTCCGCCTCCGCGATGGTCAGCTGGCGTTCGGCGGCCTCGCCGGTCTTGCCGTCTTCGACCCCGCAACCGTCGGGACGGAGGCGCCGCCGCCGCCCGTCGCCGTGACCGCGCTCCGCGTGCTCGGGCGGCACGTGGAGTACCCCGCCGGACCGTCGCCCGCGCTCCGCCTCACGCACCGCCAGTCGGCCGTGGCGTTCGACGTGGCGGCGCTGGACTTCACCGCGCCTGGCGACAACCTGTACCGCTTCCGCCTGGACGGCCTGGAGGGCACGGCGGAGTGGGAGCCCGCGAGCCCGCGGCGGACGGCGGCGTACACCAACCTTACCCCCGGCCGCTACACCTTCCGCGTCCGCGCGGCCGGCGCCGGCGGCGTCTGGAACGACGACGCCCTCACGATTCCCATCACGGTCACGCCCGCGTGGTGGCAGACGGGGTGGTTCCGTCTCCTCGCCGGGCTGGCGGGCCTCGCGGTCGTAGTGCTCGGCGTGCGCGAGGTGAGCCAGCGGCGGCTCCGCGCCGAGGTCCGCCGGCTGGAAACGGAGAAGCGCCTCCAGGCCGAGCGCGAGCGGATCTCCCGCGACCTCCACGACCACGTCGGCGGGCAGCTCTCGGGGCTCATCGCGAACGCGGAACTGGCGCGTCTCCAGCGCCGCCGGTCCGTCCCGCCCGAGGCGCCCTCGGACGATGCCGTGCTGGACCGGATCGAGGAGGACGCGCGCGAGACGATGCGCCAGCTGCGCGAGACCGTCTGGGCCCTCCACCACGAGTCCATCACGCTCGGCACGTTCCGGGACCGCCTCGCGAGCGATCTGGACGCCCGCCTCCGGGGCCATGCCGCGCCCACCGCCACGGTTGCCCTCAATGGGGATCCGGCGCACGCGCTCACCCCGCTCCAGGCCCTCCACCTCTACCGCATCGCGCGCGAGGCCATCACCAACAGCCTGAAGCACGCCCATGCCTCCGCGCTGGCGGTGACCGTCCGCCAGCGCGACGGGCACCTCGAGGTGGAGGTGGAAGACGACGGGACGTTCCGCGAGGCGCCACACGCCTCTGGGAATGGCGCGAGCGGCTTCGGGATGGGGTCCATGCAAGCCCGCGCCGAGGCCCTCGGCGGCTCCTTCTCCCTCGATACGGACGCGGGCACGCGGGTCCTCGTGCGCGTGCCCGAGGGGGCGTCCGCGTCTGCGGCAGACTAACGAGAAGGAAAGGGGAACCCGGGTCGCGTTCTTGTGTGTAGGGCTTGAATGTAAACGATTGTCTATGCAGCCTGTGGCTCGCGAGGTGGCGCCCATCCGTCCCCCCTCCTAGCTTGGGTTCACAAACCCGATCGGGACCGACCTTCGGTTCCGATCGTGCGGGGGCCGGGTGACTGTGGTGGGACATCCGGCCCCCGCGTTGGGGTGGCAGGTCCCCCATTCTGGGGAGGGAAGAACGAAGGGGGCGGGAGGAGATTGGCAGCGCGCACGGCAGATCGTGCGGCGCTTCCCCACCTTCCGATGAGCCGGTTTCTCCCCCTCCTACTGCTCGCGCTCGCCCTGTCCGGCTGCTCCCTTTTCGGCGGCTCTGACGAGGCGTGCGGCACCGGCGATTCGGTCGCCAGCGGCTCCCTCTCCGCCACTGTCTCCGGCGACTCGTTCCGGGCGGTCTGCCTCCAGGGATCGCTGGAGAGTGGGACGCTCGCGATCGGCGGCAACCTGGGGGCCGAGGGGACGCCGGTGCAGGAGCAGATCAACCTCACCGTTCAGGGGGCCCAGGTGGGGCAGACCTACACGTTCGGCCTGTCCAACCCCGGTCTGATCGCGCTCTACTCCGCGGTGGACGTCTCCGACCCGCTGGACGCGAGCGGGGTCTACACCGCCAACCCCGTCATCGGGACGGGCAGCGTCACGGTGGACGCCGTCTCCGCCTCGGGCGCCAGCGGCACGTTTGAGTTCACCGGCCACAACGACGAGGGGCAGACGGTCGCCGTCACGAACGGCCGGTTCGACCTCGAGTTCTAGCGGGATGGGTCCGGCCCGCTGGCGGCGCTCGTCGCGCGGTGGACGGTCCACACGCCCTCCGAGTGCGAGGGCGGAGCGCCGGGCGTTCGTGGTGGGCCCCGGCGCTTTCTATTCCTGGAGGCGGCTGAGTTGCGCGCTCCGCTCCGTCGCGATCTGGACGGCGTCGATCATCATCGTGCGGAGGCCGTGCTTCTCCAACTCCGCGACGGCCGCGATGGTGGTGCCGCCCGGCGTGGTGACCTGGTCGCGGAGAATGGCCGGGTGCTCGCCGGTCTCGAGCGCCAGCCGGGCGGCGCCGAGCACGGTCTGCACCGCCAGCCGGTGCGCGGTGGGGCGGGGGAGCCCCTGCTTGACGCCGGCGTCGGTCAGCCCCTCGATCACCATGAACACGTAGGCCGGCCCGCTACCGGAGAGCCCGGTCACGGCGTCCATCAACCCCTCCGGCACGACCTCCACCAGCCCGACGGCCTCGAAGACGGCGCGGGCGGTTTCCACGTGGACCGCCTCCGCCCAGCGGCCCGGCGCGATGGCCGTCGCGCCTTCGTCCACGAGGGCGGGCGTGTTGGGCATCGCGCGGACGACGGGGAGGTCGTGCTGCAGCGCCGT
Source organism: Bacteroidota bacterium (assembly GCA_012960515.1). Lineage (GTDB taxonomy): Bacteria > Bacteroidota > Rhodothermia > Rhodothermales > Rubricoccaceae > Rubricoccus. Next base: position 10,237 of record DUBD01000247.1, read on the forward strand.
CCCGATGGCGTCCGTCGTGACGCCGGCGAGCGTGGAGAGCACGAGCGTGCCCGGCGCGAGGTGCTGGCGGATCTCCTCCACGAGCGCGGCGGCGTTCTGCGGCTTCACGCTGATGAGCACCACGCTCGCCCCGCGGACGGCCTCGGCGTTGTCCGCCGTCACGGTCACCCCGCCGAACCGCTCCGCCAGCCGGGCGCGGCCGGACTCGCTGCGGCGTGTGACGCGGATCCGCTCGGGCGGGAGGTCGCCCCCGCGGAGGAGGCCGCCCACGAGGGCGCTGCCGATGTTGCCGGCGCCGAGGACGGCGAGGGTGTGGTCGCGAAGCATGAGGGCGGGGGCGTCGTGAAGCCCGCAAGATCCGACGGCGCGAGCGCGGCTGCCGGGCCTCTCTGCGGCTGTCTCCCCCCAACTCGGGAGGCGCGCCGGCCCAACCGTGTGTTCCTTCCGGTTCCCCTTCCGAGCGTGCCATGCCCCCCGTCCGTCTCGCCGTCGTGGAGGACCGCGACGACCTCCGCGCGACCCTCCTCCAGCGCCTCGCGCTGTTCGATGAGGTGGAGGTCGTCCTCGCCTCGGAGAACGGCGCCGCGTTTCTCGCCGATCTTGAACTGGCGCCCGCGGCGCCCGAGGTCGTGCTGATGGACATCGAGATGCCGGAGATGGACGGGGTGGAGGCCACGCGCCGGCTGAAGGCCGCCCACCCCCAGACGGAGGTGGTCATGTTGACCGTGTTCGACACGGAGGCCCGGATCGCCGAGGCGCTGGTGGCGGGCGCGAGCGGGTACCTGCTCAAGGAGGAGCCCGCGGACCGGATCGTGAGCGCGGTCCTCGAGCTTCGCGCGGGGGGCGCGCCCGTGAGTGCGCGTGTGGCGCGGACGCTCGTGCAACGCGTCGGCCAGCAGGCCCGCCAGCAGGCCGAGGCCCGCGCGGAAGCGGAGGCGATCGGGCTCACGCCGCGCGAGCGCGAGGTCCTCGGGCTCATCGCGCGAGGCGACACGGACGACGGCATGGCCGCCGAGTTGGGCGTGAGCACCCACACCGTCCAGACCCACGTCAAGAGCCTCTACCGGAAGCTGGCGGTCCACAGCCGAGGGGAAGCCGCCCGCCGCGCCGTGGAACTGGGGCTGGCCTGAGAACCCGGCGAGACCGCGTAGGTTGGACCTCCCCTCACCCCCCGTATCGCCGATGCGCCGTCTGCTGTTCCTCGCCGCCCTCCTCCCGCTCCTCGCCGCCTGCGACTCCGGCACGGATGAGGTCTCGTCCGTGATCATCACCCGCGCCCAGGTCACGAGCCTCTCGTTCGATGCCTCCGACTCCAACGATCAGTGGGACGACTTCTACCTCACGTTCCGCGTGGGCGGCACGGACGTGCGGGCCAGCACGCGCGACGACGCGGAGCGCGTCCGCTCTGCGGACCTCGTCTACGAGTTCGACTTCGGCAGCGATATCGAGATCGTGGACCTGGAGCGGACGCTCGTCGTGCAGGCGTACAACCGCGAGAGCAGCCGCGCGAACGACCAGCTGATCGGCGTGACGGTGCCCGTGTCGGTGCAGTCCATCGCCGACGCGATGCCCGGCTCGCAGGAGCTGGAGAGCGCGGACAGCGAGTTCCGCGTGCGCCTCAGCTTCGAGTACGACTGAGCCGCTCGCAGCGTGTGACGAGAGGGCGGGACGGGGCGGCTTCAGCACCATCCCGCTCAAGGCGCGATCTTCCGCGCCGCCCCCCCTCTCCTGACATGCGCCGCCTGCTCCCGTTCGCTCTCCTCCCGCTCCTTGTCGCTGGCTGCGACTCCACCGGCCTCACCTTCGAGGACGTCCGCCGGGCATACCTCTACGAGATTGAGCTGGAGGACTTCCCGACGCGCCAGCCGGACGGGAACGACTGGGACAGCGGGCTCACGGTCCCCGAGCCGGACATCTACTTCACGCTGGAGACGCCCTCCGGCTTCGTGATCGCGGAGACCGAGCCGCTGGCGAACGTGGAGGGGCGAGACCTTCCGGTCTTCTACCCCGTCCCGGACGTGGAACTGGAGCTCGACGAGCCGCTCTACATCGTGGCGTGGGACGACGACGGCGTGCTGGACGACGAGTTCATGGACGACATCGGCCCGTTCCGCGTCGGGACGTTCCTGGAGCAGGACCTCGACGAGTCCTTCCGCCTCACGAGTGACAGCCGCGATCTGGAGGTCACCCTCCGCGTGGAGTGGGACGACTAGGCTCTGTCCGGTGATTCGGAGCGAGGCCGAACG
>DUBD01000248.1 GCA_012960515.1 Bacteroidota bacterium
GCCGATGGTGACGCCCTGAAGGGACGAAGCGGGACGGCCGTCGATCTCGATGCCAACGATGTTGGGGGCTGCGGCCCCGGTCGCGTCGAGGCCGATCACGTTGCCGGAGACGGTCACGCGATTCCCGCCCCAGAGGCTGATCCCCCCGGCGGGCTCGCCCGGACCGGCGAGGTGCCCGTTGTCTCCGAAGGTGTTCGGGTCACCGGGGCCGCCGATGTGTAGATCCGTGGCGACGACCTCCGGGGAGGGGCCCGTCAGCGAGACGAGCCCGGTGTGGCCGTTGCCCAGGCCGTTGCGCATCCCGAGCCGCGAGAGTCCGATCCAGTTGTTCGTGATCCGGTTGTTGGCCGGGACGATCTCGGGGGTGGGCGCTGAGATGCGGATGCCATGCATCCCGTTCGCGCTGATGACGTTCGCGTCGATCTCGGCGTCCCGGCCGAAGTTGACGACGCCATCGATGCCGTTGGGCAGCGGCGCGTCCCCGCTGGCGGTGGTGCCGATCAGGTTGCGGAGGACGGCGCCTCGGTGCTCGCGCAGGATGACGCCGTGGTTCTGGTTGCCGGAGATCAGGTTGTTCTCGATCAAGAGCGGCCCCGTCGGCTGACTCCCGGTGTTGGTGTAGTCGATTCCGAAAATGTTGGGAGCCGCGGACTGCCCGTCCCGGGTGGTGCCCAGGTAGTTGCACCGGATGGTGCTGTTCGTGAACGTGCCCTGGACGCCCGCGCCTGGCATGTTCTGGATCACGAGGCCCGTGATCTGGATCGCATCCACGTAGCCGAAGTCGAACCCGTCCTCGGGGTACGGGAGGTACCGGCCGTCTACGATGATCCGCAGGTCATGGGGGAGGCCCTCCAGCAGGTCTCCACACGCGGCTCCGGTCTGCGTCAGCCCGTCGATGATCAGGTCCGAGCGGCGCATGAACGGGAGCGAGCCGTAGGTCCCGGCCCCAGCATCCAGGTTCGGAGCGATCCGCCAGGCACCGGTGGACGGATCGTAGGACCCTTCGGGGCCGATCGTGAGATCGAACTCGATCGTGACGGGGACGGGTGCGAGTGCCTCGGCCTGCTCCATCGCGGCCCGCAACGTGCATTCCCCGTAAGAGGTGGAGCACACCCCGTCGGTGTCGTCCTCGTCCGGCTCGTCGTACGCGGAGTTGACCGTCAGGATAGAGCGGCCGCCCACCAGCCGGGGGGCAACGGGCGTCCGCATCGCGCGGGAGCGCTGCAGAGATTCCACGCGAGGCGCATGGATGGCGTCACGCGGGATCGCGGGGGGCGTTGCGTGGGGACGGTCTGCCTCCGTGAGGTGGTGGGGGACGACCTGAGCCGCGGAGGTGGCGGCGAAAAGCAGCAGGACGAGGGGAAGCGAGCGCATGCAGGTAGAGACGGGTTCATCTCCAGAGGCGCAGCCTCCCGCCGTTCCCTGTCATTCGGCGATGCGTTCTTCTGAGACCTCCGCGAGCGCGTCCTGCGCCTCCCGAATCAGCGGGTGCCCGTCGGGAAGTCGGGCGCGGCGGATGCGGAGGGACTCGGCGTAGAGGGACGCCGCCTCAGGCCGGTCCCCGGCGCGCTGGCGGAACCAGCCGGCGAGGAGGAGGCCACTCGCGACGTCGAGGTCGTCCGGTCCCAGGGCTTCGCGGCGAAGCCGCAACGCGTTCGCGAGGAGGCGCTCGGCGTCTGCGTCATCGCCGCGGGCGTGCCGGATCAGCCCGAGGTCGTTGAGCATGTTCGCTTCCTCCCGGGGCGACCGGTCGGCGAGGCGCTGGAGCCCGGCCAGCGCCTCGCGAAGCGCCTCTTCCGCCTGCTCTGGCCGACCGATCCCGTTGAGGGCGAGCGCCAGCCCGTGGGTCGCGCCCGGGACAGCTGCCGGCTCGGACCGACGGAGCCGTTCGGCACCCGCGGCGAACTGGCGGTGGGCAGCTTCGGCGTCTCCGCGCCGGAGGTCGAGCCAGCCGAGGTCCACGAGCGTTCGGCCAACTCCCGCGTCATCGCCAGCGGCGGCGTACTGCGCGAGGGCATCCGCCAGCGCGGCGCGGGCGGCGGAATCTCGGCCCAGCCCCACGTTGGCCCGGAACATCGCCGTCAGGAGGGCAGCCCGGTCCGCAGGGGGCGCGTTCATCGCGCGCGCGCGGTCCGCGCCCCGGTCGAGGAAGGCGGCGACGTCCAGTGCGGCGGCGTCCTCGCGGGGGTCCGCCGATTCGAACAGGCCGAGGACGGAGCCGAGGACGGTCTCTGCGCGAGCCGCCTGCTGGCGGGCCCGGTCGCGCTCGGCCTGGAGCCTCATGCCCGCAGCGCCCACCACGAGGCTCAGGATCACAGCGAACCCGCCGGCGATGCTCAGGGCGAGCCGGTTTCGCCGGGCGAACCGGCTCGCGCGGATGCCCACCGTCTGCGGCCGCGAGCGGACCGGGACGGCCCCGAGGTAGCGTTCGAGATCGTCCGCCAGCGCCTCGGCCGTGGGGAGGCGGCGCTCGGGCTCCGGCGCAATGGCGCGAAGGGCGATGGCGTCGAGGTCGCCGCGGAGCTGGCGGCGGCGGCCGGGCGGGGCCAGCGCAGAGGGGAGAGGCGGTGCTTCCGATGCGGGGGGGCGCGTGCCGCACAGCAACTCGTAGAGCATCACACCGAGCGCGTAGACGTCGGCCGTAGCCGTAGGCGGGGCGCCTCGGAGAGTTTCAGGGGCCGCGTACGACGGCGTCGCGCGTGGGAGGTCGCGTTGCTGTGCTTCCCCGAGCGTCGCCGCGATGCCGAAATCGAGCAGCCGAGGGGCTCCGGATTCCGTGACGAGGACGTTGGAGGGCTTCAGGTCCAGGTGGATGACGAAGCGGGCGTGGGCGTGCGCCACGGCGCGGGCGATCCGCAGCATCAGCCGAACCCGCCCGGGCACGCCGAGCCCCCGTCCGTCCGCGAACGCGGTGACGGGCAGGCCCTGCACGTATTCCATCGCGAAATAGGGCGACCCATCGGCGGCGAGGCCCACGTCGTAGAGCCTCGCGATGTCCGGGTGCTCCAGCCGTGCGAGCGTCCGCTGCTCCACGTCGAACCGCTGGCGGAGGCTCCCAGCGAGGGCGCCGTCGCGTACCGTCTTCAGCGCCACGAGCCGCCCGAGGTCGCGGTGGCGCGCGAGGTAGACCGTGCCCATCCCGCCGTGCCCCAGGACCCGGTCGAGGTGGTACGGCCCGATCTGGCGGCCTCGCGGATCCTCCGGCTCGGGCGCTGGAAGCCTCGCGAGGGGGCGGTCCAGCTCGAACGGCGTCTCGTCCTGGTCCGCGTCGAGCAACTCCCGTACGGCCTCGCGGAGCGCGGGGGACTCCGCAGTCGTGGCGTGGAGAAAGGCGTCGCGCTCGGAGGCAGGCCGGGCGAGGGCTTCCAGGAACAGGCTCTGGATCTCCTGGAACGAGGGCATGGCGCGAGGGGGGAGCAACCCTAGAGGCGCACGGCGGCGGGCGAGCCTGTCACGAGGTCAGCGCCGTCCGCAGCCACGCCCGTGCCGTCCGCCAGTCGCGGGCGACGGTCACAGGGGAGACGCCGAGTGCCTCGGCCGTTTCCTCGGCGGTGAGGCCGGCGAAGTAGCGGCACTCCACCACGCGCGCCGCGCGCTCGCTGTGCGCCTGCAAGCGGGTCAATGCCTGATCCAGCGCCACGATCCGCGTCCATTCCTCCGAAGGGTCCTCGCCGAGATCATCCGGCGCGAGGTCTGCGCGGATCGCCCCGCCGCCCCGCTTCTCCGCGGTGTGTCTGCGGGCGTAGCTGACGAGGATCTGGCGCATGGCACGGGCGGCGATCCCAGAGAAGTGTGCCCGGCTCGTCCACTCAATCGGGCCGTACCCCTGGAGCTTGAGGTAGGCCTCGTGCACGAGGGCCGTCGTCCCGAGGGTGTGGTCTTGGCGCTCCCCGCGGAGCTGGCGGTGGGCCATCGCGCGGAGCGAGTCCAGCACAACGGGCAAGACCGCCTCCAGCTTCTCCGGGTCGGACCGGAGGAGGCGTGTCACCTCAGTTGTCGCGCAATCGGTCACAGGAGGAGGGAGGGCACCGCCTCAACCTACCGCACGGCCGGGCCTCACCGGTCACGCCGGAGAACGCAGCGCGCCCCGGCCGCAGGGCAGCCGGGGCGCGTCGGCTGGCGGGAGCCGCCAGCGGGGAGAGGGGAGAGGCTAGGAGGCCTCGCCTTCGTCCACGACTTCGAAGTCCGCGTCCTGGACGCCGTCGGAGTCCGGGGCGGGCTCCCCTGCAGCGGCGGGGTCGCCAGCGGCGGCCTCGGCCTGCTGGGCGCGGTAGAGGTCCTCGCTCGCGGCGCTCCACGCCTGGTTGAGCTGTTCCGTAGCGGAGTCGATCTCGTCCAGGTTCTGGGCCTTGTGGACCTCCTTGAGGCGCTCGAGGGCAGAGGTGATGGCGGCCTTCTTCTCCTCCGGGATCTTGTCTCCGTACTCGGCCATGTTCTTCTCGGTCGAGAAGATGAGCGAGTCGGCCTTGTTGAGCTTGTCCACGGAGTCCTTCCGCTTCTGGTCCTCGGCGGCGTGCTCGCGGGCGGCCTTCCGCATCCGCTCGATCTCCTCGTCGGTCAGACCGGAGGAGGCCTCGATGCGGATGGACTGCTCCTTGCCCGTCGCCTTGTCCTTCGCGCTGACGCTCAGGATGCCGTCGGCGTCGATGTCGAAGGTGACCTCGATCTGCGGGAGGCCGCGCGGGGCAGGGGGGATGCCGTCCAGGTGGAAGCGGCCGATGGTCCGGTTGTCCACGGCCATCGCGCGATCACCCTGGAGGACGTGGATCTCCACGCTCGGCTGGTTGTCGCTGGCGGTGGAGAACGTCTCGGACTTCCGCGTCGGGATGGTCGTGTTGGCCGGGATGAGCGTCGTCATGACGGCGCCGAGCGTCTCGATGCCGAGGTTGAGCGGCGTCACGTCCAGCAGCAGCACGTCCTTGACGTCGCCGGAGAGGACGCCGCCCTGGATGGCCGCGCCCACGGCGACGACCTCGTCCGGGTTGACGCTCTTGTTCGGCGCCTTGCCGAAGAACTCCCGCACGACCTCCTGAATGCGCGGGATGCGCGAGGAACCGCCGACGAGGATGATCTCGTCCACTTGGTCCTTGCTCAGGCCCGCGTCCTCCAGCGCCTTCTTCATCGGCGGGATGGTGCGGTTGACGAGGTCGTCCACGAGCTGCTCGAACTTGGCGCGCGTGAGGTCCAGCGTGAGGTGCTTCGGGCCGTCCTGAGTCGCGGTGATGAACGGGAGGTTCACCGTAGTGGACGTAGCCGAGGACAGCTCGATCTTGGCCTTCTCAGCCGCCTCCTTGAGGCGCTGGAGCGCCATCGGGTCCTGGCGGAGGTCGATGCCCTCCTGGCTCTTGAACTCGTCCGCGATGTAGTCGATGAGGCGCTGGTCGAAGTCGTCGCCGCCGAGGTGCGTGTCGCCGTTCGTGGACTTGACCTCGAAGACGCCGTCGCCGAGCTCCAGGATGGAGATGTCGTAGGTGCCGCCGCCGAGGTCGTACACGGCGACGATCTCGTCCTCCTTCTTCTTGTCCAGGCCGTACGCCAGCGCGGCGGCCGTGGGCTCGTTGAGGATGCGCTTGACCTCGAGCCCGGCGATCTGGCCGGCCTCCTTGGTCGCCTTCCGCTGCGCGTCGTTGAAGTACGCCGGGACGGTGATGACGGCCTGCGTCACGCGCTCGCCGAGGTAGTCCTCCGCGGTCTGCTTCAGCTTCTGCAGCACCATCGCGGAGATCTCCTGCGGCGTGTACTGCTTGCCGTCGATGCCGATGCGGGCGGTGCCGCCCTCGCCTTCGACGACGGCGTACGGCACGGTCTTGAGCTCGTCGCCGACCTCCCCGTGCTTGCGGCCCATGAACCGCTTCGCGGAGAAGATGGTGTTCTGCGGGTTCGTGATCGCCTGGCGCTTCGCGGGCGCGCCGACGAGGCGCTCGCCGTCTTTCTTGAATGCGACGACGGAGGGCGTCGTCCGGCCGCCTTCTGCGTTGGGGACGACGACCGGCTCATCGCCTTCCATCACCGCCACGACGGAGTTCGTCGTGCCGAGGTCGATGCCGATGATCTTGCTCATCTGGGAACGGGGGTACAAAGGGAAGTGGGGAGGCTACGCGAGCCCGGGGATATGGATCCATGAGGGTCCCATGGGAACCGCCAGCGGGACGGTACGGCGCTCACATGCCCGTGTGTCGGGGAGGGGAACGCAAGGTTCGTGCCGGGGTCCGTTATTGCTATTCGAATGGAGTGAAGTCCGAGGCGCTACCTTCTGCGTGCCCCCAGCGGACCCACCCCGGCCTGTGCAGCACGTCCCCAACGCCCTGACCATCGGTCGCATCCTCGCGGCCCCCCTCGCGCTCTACTTCCTGTGGACCGAGACCTTCTGGGGGCAGTTCAGCGGGACGGCCCTGTTCATCGCCGCGGCCATCACGGACTACTACGACGGCCACCTCGCGCGGACCTACGGCGTGTCGTCGCGGCTCGGGCAGTTCCTCGACCCGCTGGCGGACAAGATCCTCGTCCTCGGCGCCTTCTTCCTCGTGCCGTTCCTCGCGCCGCTGACGGAGAGCCTGGCGCGTCCGCTCGGGGCGTGGCTGCCGTGGCTGGCGATCGGCGCGATCGCGGCGCGGGTGGCTTCGGTCCGTCTACGAGCGGCAGAACCGCCCGCTTCGCACCCTCTCGGTCGCGAAGTGGAAGACGGCGTGGCAACTCACGTTTCTCATTTCCATCTTCGTGTTCCTGACGGCGGCCCACGGGCGCGATGCCGAGGGCGCGCTGGGGGCCCTGTTCCGGTTCGTGGATGCCGTCCTGCGGAGCCCGTTCCCGCTGATCTTCCTGATCGTCACAAGCGCGATCACGGTCTACACCGGCGTCCTCTACTTCGTGGGGCGCGAGGAGTCCGACCTGTCCTGACCGCCGGAGGCTCCGGCGCTGCAGCGGTCCGGCGCCCTGGCGATTGCGCGTGTTCGCCCGTTCCTCGCGCGCTGCGCTCGCAGGCGCCCACCGCCAGCGGTGCGGAGGGAGGGCGTGTCCGGTAGATTTCGGCCGCCACTCTCCTGACCCGCCGCCACTCTCCTGACCCCATGCGACGCTTCGTTCTCCTCGTCCTCGCCTTCGCCGCGAGCGCCTCCGCCCAATCCGGCGCCTCCTTCGATGCGGACACCGTCCGCGCCTACCCGCTCGACGGCGGGAAAATGTGGCTCTTCGAAGACCCGCCGACTGACTATCTGGCGGAGACCTACGACTTCACGCCGGACGCGGCCTGGTTCGAGCGCGCGCGGCTGGCGGCGCTTCGGATGCCGGGCTGCTCCGCCTCATTCGTCTCCCCGATGGGCCTCGTCGCGACGAACCACCACTGCGCGCAGTCCAGCGTGGTGGGCGTGAGCGAGGAGGGCGAGGGGCTCCTGGATGCGGGGTTCTCCGCCCGAGCCCGGTCCGAAGAGCGCCTCGTGGAGGGGCTCTACATGGACCAGCTCGTCGAGATCGTGGACGTGACGGACGAGTTGGGCATGGCGTCGGGCTCGGAGTCAGCGCGTGAGGCCATCGAGGCCCGTCTGCTGAGCGCCCGCGGCGTGGAGGCCGGTGACGAGGACGCGGACTACGTCGTGCAGCTCGTCGATCTCTACGACGGCGGCAAGGTGTCCGCGTACGTCTTCCGCCGCTACCGCGACGTCCGGCTGGCGTTCGCGCCGGAGGCCCGCCTCGGCTACTTCGGCGGCGACTTCGACAACTTCACCTACCCGCGCTACGCGCTCGACTTCGCGTTCTTCCGGATCTACGAAGACAACATGCCACTCGAGACGGAGCACTACTTCCCGCTTTCGCCCGAGGGCGTGGGGACGGGTGACCTCGTCTTCGTGATCGGCAACCCCGGCAGCACCAACCGCGGCTTCACCGTGGATCAGCTGGAGTACGCGCGCGATGTGGATCTGCCGGGGACGCTCGGGTTCATCAACTCGCGCGCCGCCGCGCTGCAGGCCTACCTGGCGACCGGCCCGGACAACCCGGACGCCGTCCGCAGCCGGCTCTTCGGCCTCCTCAACGCGCAGAAGTCCTACGGCGGCCGCCTCGACGGCATCTCCGATCCCTACATCGTTGCCCGTCGGGCGGCGGCTCAGGAGGCGTTCCTCGCCGAAAGCGCCGAGGCCGAGCGTCTCGTAGCGGAGATGGCCGAGGTCGTCCAGGGGAAGCGCCAGCTGAAGCCGGAGACGCAGGCGTTCTCGTTCCTGTTCAACCGCGCGTACGGGTCAGCGCTGCTGCGGCGCGCCCGCGCGGTCATGATGGGGGAGGACCCGAGCGGCATCGCGGAGACGCCTTACGAAGCGGCCTTCCTCGAGGCTGAGATCGAGTCCATCCAGGGCTACTACGCGGCCCGCGGCCTCACCCCGCCCAAGACCATCCAGACCGGCGCTGACGTGGCCGCCGCCTGGATGCTGGAGAACTCCGCGCTGGCGGGGGACAGCCCCGAGGCGGACATGGAGGACCCGGTGGTCGGGCTCGTCCAGGACCTCGCGCCCCGCATCCAGGAATGGGCGGCCTCGTTCCAGGCCCTCAACCAGGAGGAGGCACGTCTCGCCGCGGAGCTCGGCCGGGTCCGCTACGAGACCTTCGGCAACGCGGTCCCGCCGGACGCCACCTTCTCGCCGCGGTTCACGGACGGCGTCGTGATGGGGTACCCGTACAACGGGACGCAGGCCCCCGCGATGACCACGCTCTACGGCCTCTTCGACCACCACTACGCCTACTGCGTGGCAGGTCAGGGCAGCGTGAGCGCAGGCGAGTGTGACTGGCAGCTCCCCCAGCAATGGCTGGACGCGGAGTCCCGCCTGGACCTCTCGACCCCCGTCAACTTCACCTCCACCTCCGACACCATCGGCGGCAACTCCGGCTCGCCCGTGGTCAACCGCGAACTCCAGCTCGTCGGCCTCAACTTCGACCGGACTATCGAGGGCCTCGTCCGCGACTACCTCTACGCGCCGGAGCGCGGCCGCAACGTGATGGTGGACACGCGCGTGGTGCTGGAGTCGCTGCGTGAGGTCTACGGTCTCCCCGCGCTGGCGGACGAGCTGACCGGGGCCGGGCGCTAGCGCCAGGGGTGGGGGCCGAGAGGAGGTGAACCTTTCGGGGAGTCCCCTCGTTCGAGGGGCGGCTCGAAGTCCGAGTCGCCCCTCTCTCACCCACCCCTCAAGACCATGATCAACCTCGGAGGCATTATCGGCGCCCTCGTCATCGGCGCCGCCGCCGGCTGGATCGCAGAGCAGGTCATGAAGACCAACATGGGTCTGCTCATGAACATCATCGTCGGCGTCGTCGGCGCCGTCGTCGGCAATTTCCTCGCGGCCCTCATCCCCGGCGTGGGAGGGACCAGCGGGTTCAGCATCTGGAGCCTGCTGGTTGCGACCCTCGGCGCGATCGTGCTGCTCTGGGTGGTCAACCTCGTCCGAAAGAAAGCGTAGTCCCGTGACGCACTCCGTTCACGCGGTGGCCCGGCCCGGCTGGGCCGCCGCGTTTCTGTTGATGGGCCTCCTCGGACTCAGCGCCTGCCGGGGCGGTCCGGAGGCGGACGACGAGCCCCGCCCGGCGGTCTCGTACGAATCCGTCGCCGCGCTACGCGCCGAGGGGGCCGCCCGTTTCCTCACCACCGACGCTGAACTGGCGGAGCTCGAGACGGCCGTCGCCGCGCTGGACTCCTCGGGGCAGGCCGCTGCGCGACCGCGCCTGGACGCGCTACGCGGGGCCCGTTCCTCGCTTCAGTCTCGGCTCGACTCTCTCGACGCGACCCGTTTCGCGAGCCTCGCCGCGTTCGACACGCTGGCGGCCGACCTCCGCCAGCGGATCGACGCGCTGGACGCTGCCATCGCGCGGGACCGCGTCCTCATCCTCCCGGACGCGGCGTCCCTCCGCGCCTACGCCGCGGCCCGTTTGAGCGCGGTGGCAGAGGCCGCGTCCCGCCGCCGCGCCGATTCCACTCGGAGCGCGATCCGGGAAGCGGCGGGTCTGGACAGCGCCCGCGTCCAGATCGAGCGCCAGCTGACGGCGTTGGGCTCCCCGACCGTCCGCTACGACAGCCTGCGCGACGTGATCGCGGTCGGGTTCGCGGACCTCCGGCGGCTCCAGCGCGACACCCTCGCCGCACGCTTCCGGCCCGACTCCCTTCGGTAACCCCGGCGGCCCTTTCACATCCCGGGGGTGCCCTGCGGCGGGGGCGCGGGCTACCTTCGGCCGCCCCGTTTCGCACCCCCTCATGCCTGCCGACACGACCCGTACGCAAGAGGCCGAGCGCCTCGTCTCTCGCCTCTCCTCACGGATTCGCTCTGTCCCGCCCAGCGGCATCCGGCGCTTCTTCGAGATCGCCGCCACCATGGACGACGTGATCTCGCTCGGGATCGGGGAGCCGGACTTCGTCTCTCCCACGCCCGTGATTGAGGCGGCGAAGGCGAGCCTGGACGCCGGACGGACGGGGTACACCGCCAACCTCGGGCTCGCTGAGCTTCGCGAGGCCATCGTGGGCGAACTGCACTCGCTCTACGGCCTGGAATACGACCCGCGCGAGGTCGTCGTCACGATCGGCGCCAGCGAGGCGATGCTGATCGCGATGCTGGCGCTCGTGGACCCCGGCGACGAAGTGCTCATCCCGGAGCCCTCCTTCGTGTGCTACGGCCCGATGGCCGAGTTCGCCGGCGGCAACGTTGTCTGGGTGCCCACCTCCGCCGAGAACGACTTCCAGGTGACCGCCGCCGACATCGAGGCGCGCATCACGGATAAGACGAAGGTGCTCTTCCTCGGCTACCCCAACAACCCGACGGGCGCCGTCCTCCGCCGCGAGACGATGGAGGAGATCGCCCGGCTCGTGGTGGAGCGGGACCTGTTCGTCATCTCGGACGAGATCTACAGCCGGCTCGTCTACGGCGAGGCGTTCGAGCGCGGCCACGTCAGCGTCCCCTCCCTGGAAGGGATATGGGAGCGGACGATCCTCATCGGCGGGTTCTCCAAGAACTACGCCATGACCGGCTGGCGGATCGGCTACGCGTGCGCGCCGAAGCCGATCATGGACCAGATGTACAAGGCGCACCAGTACGTGGTGATGAGCGCGCCCACGATGGGGCAGGTCGGGGCGCTGGCGGCCATCCGCGAGGCCCAGGCCGACGTCGAGTCCATGCGCCAGTCGTACGACGCCCGCCGCCGCGTGATCGTGGACGGCCTGCGGGCCGCCGGTCTCCCGACCTTCGAGCCGGAGGGCGCCTTCTACTGCTTCCCGGACATCACCTCCACGGGGATGTCTTCGGAGGATTTCGCGCAGGGGCTCCTCGAAGCCGAACGCGTCGCCTGCGTGCCCGGCGACGCCTTCGGCCCGAGCGGGGCCGGCTACCTCCGCTGCTCCTACGCCACGAGCATGGAGAACGTGGAGGAGGCCGTCCGCCGCATCACGCGCTACGTAGAGCGCGTCCGCGCCTGAGACCCGTCCCCCCTCGGGCCGGCTCGTAGCTTGCCGGTCCGCACCCCTGCCCCCGATGGAAACCGACGACGCCCCTCAGCAGCCCCAACTCCAGATCGAGCTTTCCCCGGACGTGGCGGAAGGCACCTACTCGAACCTGGTGATGATCGCCCACAGCCCGGAGGAGTTCATCCTGGACTTTATCCGCGTGATGCCGGGCGTGCCCAAGGCCCGCGTGCAGTCGCGGGTGGTGGTCACGCCGAGCCACGCCAAGCGACTCCTCGCCGCGCTGGCGGACAACGTCGGCAAGTACGAGGCGCAGTACGGGCCCATTCAGGAGGTTCAGCAGACCCACCCCGGCGTGGCGTTTACTGGCCCCGGCGGGGAGGCGTAGCCGCCCAAGCAGACGCGAGCGCGTCGTTCACGGCGCGCTCGCTCTCCGCTGCCGCCTCTGAGGCCGGGAGGCCGCCGAGGTCCGGCCGGCGCACCATGACGTGCGCGACGATCGGCTCCCTTCGGGCCGCCAGCCGCCAGTAGGCGCGGAGCAGGCTCTCACCGCCGCGCCAGGCCACGTAGCCGCGCGGGTGGTAGTCCAGCGCGAGCAGCGTGACGGGGGCCTCCGCGGCGGCGGCCACCTCGAACGCCCCATGCCGGAAGGGTGCGACCGTCGGCCCCGGTTGGACGCCGCCCTCGGGCGCGAGGGCGATGGGGATTGGCTGGCGGCGGTACGCGGCGAGAAGGTCCTCACGCGCGGCCTCACGGCTGGCGCCGTTGCCCCGCTGCACGAACACCGTCCCGACGGCTCTCGCCATCCACCCGATGAGCGGGAGACGGCGCACCCCGGCGGTCGCGAGGAAGCGG
>DUBD01000249.1 GCA_012960515.1 Bacteroidota bacterium
GGGCGCAGCGGTGGGCAACCGCATCACGAAGGAGTACACCTTCGCCAACTTCCGGACCGCGATGGGGTTCATCGTCCGCGTCGGGTTCGAGGCGGAGGCGATGGACCACCACCCCGAGCTCTTCAACGTCTACGACCGCGTCGCCATCGCGCTGACCACCCACGACGCCGGCGACCGAGTGACGGAGACCGACCTCGTTCTGGCCAGCCGCATCGAGGCACTGGCAGACGCCTAGCGCCGATCCGTGCCACGTGACCCCCTCGCGTCGCACGCCTCACTGATCACCCCCTGATGTACGACTTCCTTCTCGCCGACACCGCGCGCGTGCTGCCCATCCTCGTGGTGGCGGCCGTCGGCATCGCCGTCATCCTCCTCGACGCCTTCCGCAACGACAGCCCGTCCATCCCCTGGCTGGCGGGCGCGGGGCTCGTGGCCGCGTTCGTGCTCGAAGGGTTCAAGCTCTACGACCCGCAGGTGGCGTTCTTCGGTCAGGTGTACAGCGGCGGCGCGGCGGCCTTCGCGAACATGGTGGTCCTCCTCGGCGCCCTCGGCTCCGTGGTGCTCTCCGTCCCGTACCTGAAGCGGATCGGGCACAACTACGGCGAGGTCCACGCCCTCATCCTCTTCGCCACGGTGGGCATGATGACGCTCGCCTCGGCGGGCAGCCTCATCACGCTGTTCGTCGGGCTGGAGACGATGTCGGTCTGTCTCTACGTGCTCACGGGCCTCGTGCGCGAGGAGAAGGGCGCGAACGAGAGCGCACTCAAGTACTTCCTTCTCGGCGCGTTCTCCACAGGCTTCTTCCTCTACGGCATCGCGCTCCTCTACGGCGCGACGGGGACGATGCTCTTCTCCGAGATGGTGGAGGGCCTCGCGGTGACCGAGCGGACGGGGATCTTCGTGGGCGGCGTGGCGCTGCTGCTCATTGGCTTCCTCTTCAAGGTCAGCGCCGTGCCGTTCCACATGTGGACGCCGGACGTGTACCAGGGCGCTCCGACGACCCTGACTGGCTTCATGAGCACCGCCAGCAAGGCGGCGGCCTTCGCGGCCCTCGTCGTGGTGCTCGCGCGGGCGCTGCCGGTGGACCTGGTCGCGGGCGAGGTGCAGATCACGCTCTCCGTCGTCGCGGCGGTCACGATGGTGGTGGGCAACGTGATCGCGCTGGCGCAGACCAACGTGAAGCGGATGCTGGCGTACTCCTCCATCGCGCACGCGGGCTACATCCTCGCCGGGCTGGCGGCCGGCACGGGCGAGGGGTACGGCGGTGCGCTGTTCTACCTGCTCGCGTACACCGTGATGAACGTCGGCGCGTTCGGCGTGCTCGCGGCGCTGGAGTGGGACAAGGAGCAGGGCGCGATCCAGGACATCGAGAGCTTGGCGGGCTCTGGCTACCGCCAGCCCATTCTGGGCGTGACCATGGGCGTCTTCCTCTTCGCGCTGACCGGCTTCCCCCCGCTCGCCGGGTTTATCGGGAAGTACCTCGTGTTCGCGGCGGCTGTGGACGCGGGCCTGACCTGGCTCGCCGTGGTGGGCGTCCTCGCCTCCGTGGTCTCCGCGTACTACTACCTGCGGATCCTCGTCGTCATGTGGATGAAGCCAGAGACCGACGCGCCCGAGGCGGCCCGCCAGCCGTTCGCGCTCGCGACCTCTACGACGGTGGTCCTGTCGCTGTGCGCGCTGCTGCTCCTCATTCTCGGCGTGATGCCGGGCGGCGTGATCGAGGCGGCCCAGAGCTACTTCGACGCCGGGGCGATCGTCGCCGGGCGGTAACCCTGTGACGGGCCTCCTCCGCGAGTACCTGCCGCACGCGCCGGACCTCGGGCTGTTCGTCGCGCCTGAGATCCCGGCGGGGAAGCTGCGCGGCGCGCTGGGCGACTACGCCCCGGAGGTGTCGGCGGACGAGGTCCTCGCGCTGTATGACGCGACGCGCCTGGGCTCCGCAAAAGACGGAGCCCTGTTCCTGGCCGATCGCTTCGTCTTTCAGAACAACGACCTGCAGACGCCGCGGGCCGTCCGCTACGAGGACATCGTGGGCGTCCGCAACAAGCGCCAGCTGCTGGGCGGGCGGCGCGTGGAGGTGGAGGTCAACCGTGGCCGGGCCACCATCACGGAAGCGCTGGACTTCTCCGCGCAGGCGAGCGCGGCGGAGTACGTGGAGCGCTTCCTCCGGGAGGCCATGCTGCGCAGTGCCGCGGCCCCCGTGGAGCCGATGACGGACCGGAACGCGGTGGAACGCTCCCTGGACCGTCTCGTCGCGTCCGGCTCGCTCACCGAGGCAGATCGGGCCGCGATGCTCGCCGCGCTCGGCTAGCGGCTTCCGGCCGGCGTCCGCCGCTGGCGGTCGGCGTGGGGAAGGGGAGGGCAACCGCAGCCGCCGATGGGCGTAGGTGCCGCATCCCTTTCGGCGTATGCAAGTCAAGACTCTGGAGACCCGGACCTTCCTCGCGCTCGTCGTCCTCGTGACGGCGGTCTTCGCGTGGTTGCTGGGCGGCTATCTCTTGCCGGTGTTCTGGGCGGCCGTGCTGGCCATCCTGTTCGCAGCGCCGTTCCAGTGGCTCCGCGCGAAGCTCGGCGGGCGGGGCACCCCGGCCTCGCTGCTCACGCTGCTCCTGATCCTGCTGCTCGTCGTCGCGCCTCTCGTGGGGCTAGGGGCGGCCGTGACCTCCGAGGCGTTGCAGGTCTACGGAGCCGTCGCCAGCGGGGCGGTGGATCTCACGGAGCCCATCGCGCAAGCCGAGGAGCTGCTTCCGCGCGTGACGCGAATGGCCCAGGATTGGGGCGTGGACTTGGACGATCTCCGGGAGCGGGTGTCGAACACTGCAGTGGCTGCCTCTCAGGCCGTAGCCAGTGGGGTGGTGAATCTCGGCCAGCAGACCGCGGAGTTCCTGCTCCTGCTGGCGGTCACGCTCTACCTGCTGTTCTTCTTCCTACGCGACGGTGAGTCCCTCGTCGAGATGCTCGTCCGTGCCCTTCCCCTCGGGGATGTTCGCGAGCGTCGGCTGTTCTCACGCTTCGCGGCCGTTACGCGGGCGACGGTCAAGGGCTCGTTTATCGTGGCCGCCGTGCAGGGCGCGATCGGCGGCGTCACGTTCGCGCTTCTCGGGCTCGGTGCGCCAGTTCTGTGGGGCTCCATCATGGCCGTCTGCGCCCTGATCCCGGCCGTGGGGACCGCGCTCGTCTGGGTCCCGGCCGTGGGCTACCTCCTGGCGACGGGCGCCTGGATCAAAGCGATCATCCTGATCGGCGTCGGGGTCGGCGTGATCGGGACGGTGGACAACGCGCTCCGGCCGGTCCTGGTCGGCCGCGACGCCGGGATGCCAGACTACATGATCCTGCTGACGACCCTCGCTGGTCTGGCGACGTTCGGGATCTCCGGCCTCGTGATCGGCCCGGTGATCGGCGGGCTGTTTCTGACCGTCTGGGCCATCTTCACCGAAGAGTTCGGCCCCCACGACGACGAGGCCGAAGTGGAGGCCGATGCGGTGCGGCTGGCGGTCGAGACGCCCGGGGCAAACGGCGGCGTGCCCCCGCCAGAGGCGCTCCCGGCGGACGAACCCGAGGGCGCTCCGGCGGAACCGCCAGCGGCGCGGGGCTAGCCCTCCGCGATGGTGACGGACTGGAGCTGGTCGCCCTGCTTGATCTGGTCCACCACGTCCATGCCACCCGTTACGCGGCCGAAGACCGTGTGGCGCCCGTCCAGGTGCGGCTGAGGGGCGAACGTGATGAAGAACTGGGAGCCGTTCGTGTTCGGGCCCGCGTTCGCCATCGAGATCACGCCGCGCTCGTGGCGGTTGGGGTTGCCGTCGAACTCGTCCTCGAAGCGGTAGCCAGGGCCACCGCGGCCGCTGGCGGTCGGGTCGCCGCCCTGGAGCATGAAGCCTGGGATGACGCGGTGGAAGACGGTGTCGTCGTAGAACCCGTCCTTCGCGAGGAAGACGAAGTTGTTGACCGTGCGAGGCGCGTGCGCGGCATCGAGGGTGACCTCGATCTCGCCCTTGTTGGTGGTGACCGTCGCGACGTAGCCCTTGGAGGGGTCGATCTGCATCGCGGGGGGAGCGTCGTACTGCTTCATGTTAGAGGGGGGTGTGAAGAGAGTCAGGGGAAGGGTCCGAAACGGGTGGGACCGCCGCAAGTTCGTCCGTCCGGAACTGCAGTGCCGCCAGTCGGGCGTAGACGCCGCCTCGCGCCACCAGGTCGTCGTGCGTGCCCACGTCCACGATCCGCCCACTGTCCAGCACCACGATGCGATCCGCGTCGCGGACGGTCGCCAGGCGGTGGGCGATGACGAAGGTCGTCCGGCCCTCCATGAGGCGGGCAAGGGCGTCTTGGACCGCGGCCTCGCTCTCGGCGTCGAGCGCGCTGGTGGCCTCGTCTAACAGCAGGATGGGAGGATCTTTGAGGAGAGCCCGCGCGATGGCCACGCGCTGGCGCTGCCCGCCGGAGAGGGTGACGCCGCGCTCACCGACGGCCGTTTCGTAGCCGTCCCGGGCCTCGCAGATGAACGCGTGGGCGTTGGCCGCGCGGGCGGCGGCCTCAACTTCTGCCTGCGTCGCGCCCAGGCGACCGTAGCGGATGTTGTCGGCGAGGGAGACCGCGAAGAGCTCCACGTCCTGGGCCACGAGTGAGATGGCCTCACGCACACTCTCGACGCTCGCCTCGCGGACATCCACGCCGTCGATGTGCACCGTTCCGCGGTCCGGGTCGTAGAAGCGGGGGATGAGGTTGAGGAGGGTGGACTTGCCCGCCCCACTCGGCCCGACGAGCGCGATGGTTTCGCCCGGTCGCACGTCCAGCGTCACGCCATCCAAGACGGGCCGGTCGGGCTCGTAGCCGAAGGCCACGTCCTCGAAGGTCACGCGACCCCGAACGGGCTGGGGCAGGGGGGCGGCGCCCGGCCGGCTCGTGATCTCGGGCGCGGTATCCAGAAGCTCGAAGAGCCGCTCGCTCGCGCCAGCCGCGCTGTTGAACGAGGCGTAGAGCCGGCTCGCGCCGCTGACCGCCCGCGCGATGTTGAGCGCGTAGACGATGAAGGCCACGAGGTCGCCCGCGGTGAGGCGATCCGCCAGCACCTCGCGGCCGCCGAACCAGAAGATGACCACGAGGGCCACGAAGAAGAGGAACCCCACGCCGCCCCAGAACGCCGCCACCACGACCGCCCGCTTTTTCGCCGTCCCGAACAGGGCCTCCACGGCGTCCCCGTACCGTCCCGTCTCGAACGCCTCCCGCGCGAACGCCTTCACGACGCGCACGCTGGCGATGGCCTCTTCCGCGATCGCCGTCGTCTCTGCGAGCTGGTCTTGGATGTCGCGCGAGAGCTTCCGCACCACCTGTCCGAACGAGCGGCTGGCGATCGCGATGAGCGGGACCACGACACCGATGACGAGCGTCAGGCGCCAGTTGAGGACCACCATCAGCGCGAGCGAGCCGACGAGCGTAAGCGCCAGCTGGAGCGCCATCGCGAGGTCGTCCGTCGCCGTGGTCTGCACCCGGCTCACGTCGTTCGTGAGGCGACTCGTGATCTCGCCGGTCCGGGTCCCCGCGAAGTACCGGAGGCCGAGCCGGTGGAGGTGATCGTAGACCCGGCGGCGGAGGTCCGTGACCACGCGCTCGCCCGTCCACTCCATCAGGTAGCGCCCGATGGATCCGATCAGCGCCTGCAGCGCGAACAGCACGAGGAGGCCGAGCGCCAGCCGGTCCAGCAGCTGGCGGTTCTCCTCCGTGAACACGGCGTCCAGCAGCCCTTTCAGCCCGAGCGGGACCATGAGCCCGATGGAGGCCGAGACGAGGGTGAGCGCGACCGCCAGCGCGAGCCGCCCGCGGTACGGGCGCGCGAAGGAGAGGATGCGGCGGAGGGTGACCGTGAGGGGCGCAGCGGGCGCCGGTTCCACTTGGATATCGTCCATGCGGCCGGTACGGGCGGAAGAAGGCCGGGTTCTGCCGTCACCGCACCTCCACGGAGCCTCACCCGACGGAACGGCGCAAGTGGGGTGCCGTCCTGGCGGGGATTCTGGCGCGGTACGGTCTTCGCGCCTCGGGGGGCGTATCCTACCCGCCGTCATGAGTGACCTCACGACTCCCGCCCGTACGCGCCAACGCCGCCGCCGCATCCGCCGCCGATTGCTTCGGCAGACCGTCCATGGCCTCCGTGGGCAGCTCCGGCGCACGCGCGTAATCGTCGGCCTCGCGACGACCGTGGGGCTGGCGGGGTGGGGCAGCGTCGCGTTGAACGAGCGACCGCCCGAAGCGGCGCCCCCGCAGGCGGTCGAGCTCGGCAGCGGCGTCGCCGGTGTCAACGACGTCCCTCGCGCACCGGTCGCGAAGCCCGAGCCGGCTCCTGAGCCTGCGCCCCCCGCCGAGGAGTCTCCGGAACCGGACGGCGAAACCCTGGGATCCGGCGAGGCCAGCTACTACGGGCAGGAACTCGCGGGCAACCGAACCGCCAGCGGGGAGCGCTTCGATCCCGAAGGGCTCACGGCCGCGCACCGTACGCTCCCACTCGGCTCCCGGCTGCGCGTGACCAACCCGCAGACGGGCGAAAGCGTGATCGTGCGCGTCAACGACCGAGGTCCGTTCGCGGCAGATCGCGTGGTGGACGTCTCCGAGCGCGCCGCGCGTGAACTCGGGATGCTCCGGGCCGGCACCGCGCGCGTGGAGCTGGAGCTGTTGCCGAAGAGAAAGGGCTGAGGCGAGGTCCCACTCCTTGTGCCGCTGGCGGCCGTCCTCAGCGAGGCGTCTGATCCGTTAGACGAGCTCGCGAATCGTGCGGTCGAGCACATCGGCATCGAACGGCTTTCGCACGACCACGGTCACGATCTCGGCGTTGACGTCAGGGTCCGTGTCACCCGTCAGAAGTACGATGGGGAGCATGAGGCCCCGCTTTCGGATGCGAGTCGCCAGCTCGGAGCCGCTCATTTCCGGCATCGAGAGGTCGGTCACGATGCAGTCGAACGTCTGAGCATCCAGCGCCTCCAGCGCTTCGATTCCGCCGTGGACGGCCACGACCTCGTGGCCCCGGAGCGCGAGGAGCTTCTTGGTGATGGTCCGGACCATTGGCTCGTCGTCCACGATGAGCAGGCGGGAGCCCTTCTGGCGCTGCGCTGGCGCCACAGCGGAGGCGAGGCGCGGGCGGTCCGGGACCGGCGCCTCGGGCGCGAACGGGAAGACGAGACGGAAGAGGGACCCCTGCCCGGGTTCGCTTTCGACTTCGATGCGACCGCGGTGCTCCTGCACGATGCCGTGAGCGACGGCCAACCCCATGCCTGTCCCTTTCGCTCCCTTCGTGGTGAACAGCGGGTCGAAGATCTGCTTGAGGACCCGGCTCGGCATCCCGACGCCCGAGTCTGCCACCTCCACGACCGCCGCGTCTCGGTTGCCGTCGCGGCGGGTGCTGATGGAGATGGATCCGCCCGCGGGCATCGCCTGCACCGCGTTGAGGACGAGGTTGACCATCACCTCGCGGAGCTCGGTCGGGTAGCCCTCGATGGGAGGGACCGGTGCGAGGTCCGCGTCCAACTCGATCGCGATGCCCTGCCGGCGCGGCTCGTTGTACCAGTACGGGCGAGTGAGCGTCACCACCTCGCTGACGAGCGCCGCCAGATCCACGGTCTCGACGGCCTCGCGCTTCTCATGGCGGAGGTACGCTTGCACCTTCTTGACCAGCGCTGCGCCGTCCTTTGCCGCTCGGGTGACCGAGGTCACGGACTCTTGGATGCCGTGGTCCGCGGCCCTCGCGAGGGCGCTCCGGAGCAGCTCCGCATGCCCGAGGATCGTCGTCAGCAGGTTGTTGAAGTCGTGCGCCATCCCCATCGCCATCTGCCCGACGATCTCCATCCGGCGGCGGCGGGTCTGCTCCTGCGCCCACGAGACCGGCTCGCGAAGCACCTCGCCCGTCACGAGCACGGGGCACTGCGCGCCGGGCTCCGTTGATAGCCGGATCGGGTGGAAGTGGAGCAGCACCGGGGTAGGGCCGGAGGCCCCATCGGCCACGAGGAAGACCTGGTGGGAGACGAGCTGGCCGCGCGCCGCCTCAGCTACGTATTCCTGCGCGAATCGGGTGTCTTCAGGCGGAAGGCGGTCCCACAGGCCGTCATGACCGAACGTGGCCTCCCACGCCGGGTTGGCGTGACAGGGCGTACCGTCACCATTGATCGTGGCCGAGAGCACGTCGGCGGCGACGAGGGGAAGCGGATCGGGTGGAGGGTGGTGGGTGAGAACCTCCATTGACACCGGGGGAGACGGTGTGAGAATACAACGCCTGCAAGGAGAAGGCACGAAAAGGTATCGGCAGACGCACGCTGAACTTTCGCCCCTCGCCGGGATTCACACGCCGCGCCCGGCGCCATGCGCTGGCGGCGCGCCCCGCCAGCCGGGTGCTCCCTACAGGGGATTCGTTTGACCCGAACGCTCGGCGCCGGCACCTTCCGCGGTCTCTCCTCCCCGACTCCCATGTGGCACGACTCCGTCCTGGATACGATCGGCAACACGCCGCTCGTCCGCCTCAACGCCCTCGCGTCTGACCTCCCCTGCACCGTTCTCGCCAAGGTCGAGTTCTTCAATCCCGGCGCGAGCGTGAAAGACCGGATCGGCCTCGCGATGGTAGAGGACGCCGAGCGGAAGGGGCTGCTCAAGCCCGGCGGCACCATCATCGAGGGCACGAGCGGTAACACCGGCTTCGGGCTGGCGCTCGTCGCCATCGCGAAGGGCTACCGCTGCATCTTCACCACGACGGACAAGCAGAGCCAGGCGAAGATCGACTCGCTCAGGGCGCTCGGCGCCGAGGTCATCGTGTGCCCGACGGCGGTCGCGCCGGACGACCCTCGCTCGTATTACTCCGTGGCCAAGCGGCTGAGTGAGGAGATCCCCAACTCGTTCTACCCCAACCAGTACGACCACCCGGCGAACGCGCAAGCGCACTACGAGAGCACGGGGCCGGAGCTGTGGGAGCAGACGGAGGGCCGCATCACGCACTTCGTAGCCGGCGCCGGAACCGGGGGGACCATCTCCGGCACGACGCGCTACCTCAAGGAGCAGAACGCCGATATCAAGGCGATCGGCGTGGACCCGTACGGCTCGGTCTACTACACCTACTTCCACACGGGCGTCTTCGAGGAGGACGAGATCTACCCGTACGCGACGGAAGGTGTGGGCGAGGACATCCTCGCCGGCAACATGGACTTCTCCATCGTGGACGACTACGTCCGGGTGACGGACAAGGAGGCGATGCAGATGACGCGCCGCCTCGCGAAAGAGGAAGGGCTGTTCGTCGGGCAGAGCTGCGGCATGGCGGTGGCCGGCGCGCTGGACTGGATGCGCGAGCACCGAGACGAGCTCACCGAGGACGACGTGGTGGTGGTGCTCCTGCCGGACAACGGCTTCCGATACCTCGCCAAGACGTTCAACGACGACTGGATGCGGCAGAACGGGTTCCTCGATGAGAACCCGGCGCTGACCGCCCGCGACGTGATGGAGACGCGCGCGCACGCCGTCGTGAGCGTGGCGCCGGACGCCACGCTGGCGGACGCTGTCGCCGAGATGACGACGCACGGCATCAGCCAGCTCCCGGTCTACGATGCGGACGGCACGCAGGTCGGCAGCCTCACGGAACGGCGCGTCCTCGCGCGCCTCGTAGCCGATCCCGACAGCCGCCAGTCGGCCGTGTCGGAGGTCATGGGGGAGCCGTTCCCGGTCGTGGAGGCGGACATCAGCATCGCGGGGCTGTCTACCCACCTGGAAGCGGGCGCCGGCGCGGTCCTCGTCCGTGCCACCTCGGACGGCGAGCCACGCATCCTGACCCGGTCTGACCTCATCGCCGCGCTGGCCGAGCAGGCCTGAGCCGACCCCTCTCCGGTCCGCTCGCTTGCGCGTCCGCGAGCGGGCCGGCTGCGGGACCGGGCTAGACTCGGTGCGCGCGCACGATGGCGACGGCCGCGATGACGAGGAAGACCGCGTGGGATACCCATGCGGCTAGGGCGGGCGGCACGTCGCCCACCCAGCCCAACGGCTCGATCGTGCGCTGCATCGCGAGGTAGACGAACGCCACGCCCAGCCCGAGCGCCAGCTGAGCGGCCTGACCGCCTCGGCGACGCCGCGAGGCGAGGGGGACCGCGAGCAGGATCAGGATGAGGTTGGCGAGCGGGTAGCTCAGTTTGGAGTGCAGCGAGACAATCGGGCGGCCTTTCTCGCGAGTCCCCACGCGGTTCAGGGACTCCACGTAGGCGGCGGCCTCGGGGAGCGTCATCCGCTCAGCGTCGCGGTCGCTCTGCGCGAGATCGCGGGGGAGGAGGGCGAAGGCGGTGTCCAGCTGAGCGACCTCGCGACGCTGCTCGCGCTCTCCGAACGTTCGGATTGTCGCATCGCGGAGTTGCCACGTCGCGAGGGAGTCCACCCACTCCATCTCTGGCGCGTCGATGCGCTGGCGGAGGCCGGTGGGCGCGCCGCCCAGCGTGTCGAAGCGGAGCGCCGAGACGCGAAAGGCGCGGCCTTCGTCCCGGTCGAAGTAGCCGACCGCGAGCACTGCGTCGGGCGCGAGGGGGCGGACGACCTCGGAGTCTGTTCGGTCCTCGGGCGCATCGCGGTAGTACTCGTTCTGGAAGGCATGGACCACGACGTTCGCGCGCGGCACCACCCACCCGTTGAAGAACAGCAGCGCGATGGTGATGACGGCCCCCGCGAGCGCGAACGGCCGCGCGAAGCGCCACACGCTGACGCCCGCCGACCGCAGCGCCGCGAGCTGCATCGATTGGGCCAGCCGGGCGGTGACGTAGATCGCGCCGAGAAAGACCGCCAGCGGGGAGACGAGCCGGACGATCTCGGGGATGTAGTGCAGGTAGTACGTTCCGAAGACCTCCGCCTGCGTCGCGCCGCGGTCCAGGAAGTCGTCCACGTACTCCACGTAGTCCAGCACCACGAACGTCACGATCAGCAACGCCAACAGCAGACCGCTGGCGGCGAGGAAGCGGACGAGGACGTAGCGGTCGAACCGGGTCACGGAGAGCAGGAGGGAGGCCGGAAGATCCGACTGCTACGGAGTGCGCGCGCGGGTCTTGCGAACGGTCGCGGCGGGTGCCAGCTTGTGGCACGCCTCACGCTCCCATGCCCGATCCCATCCGACTCACCGACAAGCTGGCGGCGTTCTCCGAGACGTGGACGCCGAAAGTCGTCGCCTCGCTCAACGGTCAGCTCGTCAAGCTCGCGAAGCTGGAGGGCGCCTTCGTCTGGCACGCGCACGAGGCGGAGGACGAACTCTTCCACGTCCTGTCCGGCCGGCTGAGGATCGAGATGCGTGACGGTCATGTGGACCTGGGCCCCGGCGATCTGTACGTGGTGCCGTGAGGCGTGGAGCACCGCCCGGTCGCCTTACCTCGCGCAGAGGTCTTGCTCTTCGAGCCCGCGTCCACCGCCCACACCGGCGCGGAGGTCTCCGACCGGACCGTCACCGATCAGGAGTGGATCTGAAGGCTCCGCTGGCGGACGGGCTCGGCGGGAGCGACCGCCAGCGGGCGGCTACATGAAGCCGAGCGTCAGCCGGGCCTCGTCGCTCATCATCTCCATCGAGTACGTCGGCACGAAGACGAGGTCCAGCACGACGTGGCGAACGCCGTCGAGCGCGTTGACGCCCTGCTCCACCTCCACCGGCAGCGTCTCCGCGGCGGGGCAGTTGGGGGCCGTCAGGGTCATCTTGACCGTGACGTCTGCCCCTTGATCTTCTCCGGCGTCCTCGATGGTCCAGCCGTAGATGAGCCCGAGATCCCAGATCGGCACCGGGATCTCGGGGTCATAGATCGACTTCATGACCTGGACGATCTGCTCCTCCAGCGGAGAGAGATCGTCCACGTTCTGGCCGGTCGTGAGGAAGTCCCGCTCGAAGCGGGCGTCGGTCGCGCCAGTCTCGCTCGTCGCCTCCGCCAGCGGGGCGGGGGCATCGTCGGTGGGGCGGTCGGTCTCGTCGGCCATGGGGCAGGGTTTACTTCAGGCGCGCCGCGATGCGGGCGTCGAGGTAGTTCTGGAGGGCCTCGTCTTCCAGCTCCTCCACCACGTCGTGCGCGAAGGCGTAGAGCAGGAGGGCGCGGGCGTCCTCGTAGGAGATGCCGCGAGCGCGGAGGTAGAACAGCGACTCGGGGTCGATTGCGCCGGTCGTGGAGCCGTGGGAGCACTTCACGTCGTCGGCGTAGATCTCCA
>DUBD01000250.1 GCA_012960515.1 Bacteroidota bacterium
CTCCCGTTTGGCCCGCTCACCTTCGGCGCGTCCGCGTCGTGCTCGGCCCCGATGGCATCGCGACGGTCACGACGGGGCCGCTCCCCGCCGAGCCGTTCCGCACGGCCGCGGTCTATCCCGAGCCGCTCGCGGAAGCCGGGACGTGGCGCTGCACCCACAAAACGACCGCGCGCGCACACTACGGCCGAGCACTCGAATGGGCGCGAGACGTGGGCGTGGACGAGCCGCTCCTCCTCAACCCGCGTGGCGAGATCATGGAAGGCGCCCGGACCAACGTCTTCCTCCGCACCGGCGGCGCGCTCTGGACGCCGCCGCCAGCGGCTGGCGGTTTGCCCGGCGTGATGCGGGCCGCGCTGCTGCGCGAGGGCGCGGCGGAGCGCCCGATCACCCCCGAGGACCTCCGCGCCGCAGACGCGCTCCTGCTGGCGAACGCCCTCCGCGGCCTCATGCCCGTGGAACTCCGGGAGGTCCGCTAGGCTATCCTCCGGCGTCAGCCCTTCTCTTTCCTCCACTCTCTCCCCACATGAACGGCATTCTCGACCTCCTCGCCGACAACCTCGGCGGGCAGAACATGGGACAGCTCGCCTCCGCCATCGGCGCGGACCAGAGCAAGACCCAGACCGCCGTCGCGGCGGCGCTCCCGGCCATCCTCTCCGCGATGAACCGGAACACCAACGACACCCAGGGTGCGCAGAACCTCGCGAACGCGCTCCAGCGCGACCACGACGGCTCCCTGCTGGACAACCTCGGCGGCTTCCTCTCCGGCGCGATGTCGGGCGGCAAGGCCACGGACGGCTCTGGCATCCTCGGCCACATCCTCGGCGGGCAGACGCAGGCCGTGGAGCAGGGCGTCGCGAAGGCGTCCGGGCTGGACATGAGCCAGGTCGCGAAGCTGCTCCCGCTCCTCGCGCCCATGGTCATGGCCGCGCTCGGCCGCCGCCAGCGGCAGGCCAACCTCGACCCGACCGGCCTCTCGGGCATCCTCGGGCAGGAGAGCCAGCGCGCCCGCCAGGCCGCCCCGGACGGCATCCTCGGGGCGCTCAGCGGCTTCCTCGACAAGGACGGCGACGGCGACTTCAAGGACGACCTGCTCCAGCAGGCCGGCTCCGCCGCCCTCGGCAAGCTGTTCGGACGCTAAGAACCCGCGGCGGGGCGTCTCGGCGCCCCGCTGCCTCCCGGTAGGCCCATGGATCTCTCCCCGTATCGAATCGCGCCCGGCGAGCCCGTCCGGCTGGCGGACCGTCCCACCGAGGTGGACGGCGGCAAGACCGAGGACGAACTCGACGACCTCCACGACGCCAACCTGGAGGCTTTGGATGAGCTGCAGGAGCGGCTCTTCGCCGAGGGCACGCAGTCGTTGCTCGTCGTGCTCCAGGCGATGGACGCGGGAGGGAAGGACAGCACCATCGGCAAGGTGTTCGGGCCGTTGAACCCGCAGGGCATCCGCGTCTGGTCGTTCAAGAAGCCGACGGAGAAAGAGCTCTCGCACGATTTCCTCTGGCGGGTCCACCGCCGCGCGCCCGGCCACGGCTACATCGGCGTGTTCAACCGGAGCCACTACGAAGACGTGCTCGTGGTGAAGGTCCACGGGCTGGCGCCGCCGGACGTTATCGAGCGGCGGTACGACCACATCCGGCACTTCGAGCAGATCCTCGAAGACGGCGGGACGACCGTCGTCAAGTTCATGCTCCACATCTCGAAGGACTACCAGGCAGAGCGGCTGCGCCGCCGTCTGCGGCGCCCGGACAAGCACTGGAAGTTCAACCCGGCCGATCTGGACGAGCGGGAGCGCTGGGACGATTACATGCGCTGCTTCGAGACCGCGCTGGAGCGGACCAGCACAGAGTCCGCCCCGTGGTACGTGGTGCCTGCCGAGAACCGCGACTTCCGCGATGCGCTCGTGAGCTCCATCGTGCGCGAGACGCTGGAGCGGATGGACCCGCAGTTCCCCGCCCCGGCGTTCGATCCCGCGGAGTACCCGCCGGAGTCCATCGAGTAGGGCCCGTCACGTTGATCCGGGCTCGGGCTACGCGGGGCCTCTGGCGCGCCCTACGTCGTT
>DUBD01000251.1 GCA_012960515.1 Bacteroidota bacterium
GGCGGCGGCAGCTCCTGCACCTCCGGCACCGTCCGCTCCGGCGCTGACTGGAAGCGCAAGGTGGACTTCGGCCCGCGCGAGTGCGACCCCAACGACTCCCGCGACCTCTTCCGCTGGCGCTTCCAGGGCGAGATCTACGGCGTCCGCTACAACAACATCTACACCGCCTTCGGCGTCCGCAGCGACTTCTACAAGCTGGACCACTCCACCTTCCGCGGGTACTACTACGCCGACGAGGTGGCGGACCAGCTCTCCCTCTCCTGCCACGCAGCGGGGGACCCGTACGACACCGTCGGCACGGACGAGTACAACAAGTCCACCGTCAAGTACCACTTCGATCCGGACATCCTCTTCGCCGCTGGCACAGGCAACTGGATGACTATCGAGTGCTCCCACCACGTCACGGACTCCTCCATCGGGTCCTACGCGGTCGGTAGCTCCCAGGCGGTCTACACCAGCGGGCAGGTCTACATCGACTAACCCCCACGTGCCGCTGGCGGTCGGGCTCAACGCCTACCGCCTCTTGCGGGGCCGGGACGCACCACGCGTCTCGGCCCCGTGTCCTTCGGGCGCTCCTGGCTTGCGCCGCCAGCCCTAAGTGCGTCGCGAGTGCGACGCACGATTGGTAAAGCCAGATCCGAGCGATAGAAGTCGATGCGTACTATACGGACGGAGTCCGTGTTGTAATCCAGACTCTGTCCGCCTTATACTTAGTTACACGGCTTACCCAGCGGACCTATGAGTGACGGAGGAGAAGGCTGCTTCGTTGTTCTCGCAGTGGCAGGTTTGGCTGCTTTTGTCGTTTGGGCTCTGTTTCAAGAGGCAAACCTGGGATCTTTGATCGACTCCGATGCTGGGGGGGTTTGCTTGATCGTCGTGTTTATCGTAGCAATCTTCGGCGCGATCAAGCTTTTCTTTGACTAGCGAACAAGCAACACGCCGGTCAGCGCCCCCTATTTTGCCTCCTAGCATCCGATTTGCCTTCGCCTGACGAACAAGACAAGCCACTTGGAACCAAGGAGGTGAGCGACTACTACTGCGACTTCTTGGGAGCGCAGTCCAGTCTCGTTCGCGCAGCGGGACATACTGAACTGCCTGAGCGAGCGATTGACCTGAAGGTCGTTTTGCTCGCCTGCTGCTCGACAGCGGTCGCCATTTCCCGTCTCGGGAAGCAAGACGACCTGCTTAACGAGTGCGTAATGCTGGCGAGGGCGTTGCTCGAACGAGCGGTAAATTTCTGCTACCTTTTGGTTTGCGACAATGATGAGTGGAAGCGCTACTGGCAATACACAAAGCAGAAGTCATTCCGCAAGCTAAACCGCTCGTTCGAGGCAGCGGGCAGGAAGGTCACTATGGAGTACTCCGGCCTCCCAGACCCTTCCATAGACCCCGTGCTGAAAGAGGCAATCGACGCATTCACCGGGCCGAAGGGCGGCGAGAAGACGCGATGGTCCACTACCAGCCTCTCGGACCGTATCGGGATCATCGCTGAGAAAGAAGGAGTTGAGCCCGCTGTCTTTCTGATGAACGAAATGTGGGTGTTCGAGGATGCCTCGGAGGCTCTACACGGCACATTCTACGGATGCTCCTTCCACACTGGGATTTACGAGCCCTCGAATGAGCGTTCCGACCCAGAAGACCTCCGTCGTTGGCAGTTCAGTCACCTGTCGATGCTGACCTGGGGTCTTGGCCAGATGCTTCATACAGTTATATTGCTTCTCGACAAGAGAAAGCCCCTAGGATACATTACCGCTACATCCCAAGCAAATTTTGACGCGTCCCACACTATGATGAGATACGCGCTAAGTCCCACCAAGGACGATTCTGTCAAGGAGGCAAAAGCAGATGCTGTAAGCCGACGACGGGCATGAACATCCCCAGCTCGTCTAGGCAGCGGCGTATTCTGTCACTGGTTCTGCCACCGTGTCTTCAACCCTTCGCGGTTGGGCCGCGACCTGTACTGCCGCTTTGATATGCGACGCGACCTCGACCTATTTAGAGAGATCCTCCTTCGAACCGAGGAGATACCGCCCAACTCGTTCAACCAAGACAGTCTCGAGTTCGCGGGCTACGACCAAGACACCGTAAGCGAACATGCCTTCCTTATGTACGAGGCTGGCTTGATCAGCGCGTCATTCATCAATTACGCAGACGGAGGAAAAGAGCTCTACAAGCTCACCAGACTGCTAAACCCCGGTCACGACATGCTGGCATCCATTCGGAGCGATACCGTGTGGAACCGGACCAAGGAGCGCATTGGAAAAACCGTTGGGTCCACTACCCTTGAAATTGTCAAAGGCGTAGCCGAAGGAATCACACGTGGTATGCTCGGCCTTGAATAGTTGCTCGGGGCGGTAGCACCCACTCCTGCTGGCCGATGCATTTCTCCGGCTTCTCCGCCTCGTTCCACTGTCAGCGTCCACCCGGCATCCTCTAGCCGCTGGAACACGCTGTACGAGTAAGCGCTCCCGGCCCCGCGGTCCTACTCCGCGCCGAAGTACGCCTCCGTCGCCACCTCTAGCCCCCGCCGCGCCTCCACCTCCGCGCGCTCGTCGCCGGACTGGCGGGCTTCCTGCGCCAGCTCGTCGTAGAACCGGTACGCCTCCCGGTGCCAGTCGCTGAGGATCAGGTACCGCTCCTGGTCCCGCTCGTCTTCCGCGCGCCCCTCCTCCCCCTTCGCACGGAGCCGGTACAGCTCCGCGAGCCGGTCCCGCGACGCCTCGTCGTACCCCAGCCGCACGGACGCCTTCGCCCCCTCCTCGCGCATCTCCGCCTCTCGCTCCGCCTCGATCAGTCCCCAGTTCGTCGTCTTCACCACGCGGTTGAGGAACGGGACCGCGTTCAGCCCGCTCTGGTCCTTCCACTTGAAGCGCGTCACCCCGAACTCGTCCACGGTCCACCCCAGCATCTCGGTCAGCGCCGCGGAGTGGTCGCCGGCATCGCGCGCCTGCTGCGCCCGCCGCGAGATGATGTCCCGCCCGAAGAACGCGTCCCGGGGGTTCTGCCCGCCCAGGTACTGACTCCACGTCCCCACGATCTCGATCGATGGCGCCACGCCGGGTACCTGCCCCCCGCCGAAGTCGAAGGCACTGGAGACCGCGCCCACCGCGTCCGGCTCGTCCTCGAACAGCCGCCACAGCGCGCCCGCCGCCGCCCGCGCGCTCTCGTCGTGCGGGATCCGGAGGTACCGCGCCTTCCGTCCGCTCGGGCTCCCCTCGTCCGCTACGTACCCGAGGGGCACCACCAGGTAGGAGCCCAGGTCGTAGCTCCCCACGTGGTCGTAGAACGCCTTCAGCCAGGCGCCCGCGTTCTGCTCCTCGTCGTCCTCCGGCACGCCCGTGGCCTCCGCCACCCACCGCGCCAGCAGCCCCGAGGCCGCCGCGTACATCGCCAGCTTCGGGATCAGGTCCAGCTGCACCGTCCGCCACCAGTAGCCCGCCCGGGTCTCCGGCCGCGTCGCCAGTTGCGCGTCCGCGCGCCAGCCCTGGACGAACACGTTGGAGAACATGAACACCGCGTTCGTGAGGTCCTTCGCTCGTCCGCCGTCGGTCACGTTCGGCGTGCCCACCTGCGTCCGCACGCGCCACGCCCGCTCCCGCTCGCTCACGCCCCGGTCCGAGAGGATCCGCCACGCCGCGAACTTCGGCAGCGCCTCCGTGAACCGGTTCACGAGTCGCACCGGCCCCCCGAGCCGCTGCAGCGCCGCGAGCACCCGGTTCCGGTCCGCTGGCGGCGCCATCCCGTAGCGCTCCGCCGTCTTCCGGAGCCCGTCGCTGCGCCCCACGAACATCACGCTCTCGCCCGGCGGCAGGATCGCGCCGGACGCCAGCATCTCCCGGACGCCCGGCGCCGTCACCTCGCCCTTCGCGTAGCGCCACGCCTTCCGCGCCTCGGTGAGGTAGCGGCACACCACCGCCCGGTAGCTGGCGCTCTTCCCCTTCAGCGCCAGCGCCTTCGTCGCCCGCCGGAGGTCGCGCACAGGATTCGTCCACAATCCGAAGGCAATATTATATGTAATAAAACTTGCACGGAAAGGCGCGTTTAATAGACGCATCGTCCCCGTCAGCCACCGCCAGCTCGTGAGGTCCATCTGCTGGAAGCTCTCCGCCACGTACCGGTCCGTGTAGTACGGCCGCTTCCTGCCGTCCTCCCAGATCCACACCACCCCCTTCAGCGGCCCGCGCGGCCGCTCGTACCGCCCCGGAGCCACCGCCCGGGGCCGGACCCACTCCTGGGAGAAGTGCCGCTCCATCATCGTCTTCGTCGCCAGCAGCGCGCGCTGGCGGGCGTTCTCGCGGATCGTCGCGAGCGCCTTCCCCATCGTCGCCGCGAACACGTCGTCCACGTCTCGGAACGTGCCCCGCTGGCGCTGCACCTTCACGCCCGCCCGGTCCGGGTCCTCGATGAAGTCGAGCACCCGGAAGGTGGCGTACGCGTACCGGTTCGGCTTCCCCGCCTGCTCCCACCACGCCTCGTTGAGCACGCCCAGCCGCGCGGCCTCGTCCAGCACCGGCGTCGTGAGGTCCACGAACCGCCGGTGCGCCTGCCGGAGCACCCGCGCAGCCTCGTCGCCCATCACGCCCTCCAGGTACTCCCGCGTCGTCCGCGCCGTCTCCTCGGTGAACCCCAGAGGGTTCGCCATCGCCGCGCGCCCGCCCGTGGCCTCCGCCGCCGCCTGCACGATCGCGCGGATCTCGTCCGGCAACGCCTCCAGCTCCGCCGGCTGCACGTCGCGCGCCAGCAGCCCCGTCCCCGCCAGCGCCTCCAGGACATCCTCCGGTAATGCCTCCTCCGCGATCCGCACCTGCTTCTCGTTCTCCACCCGGTTGAGGAACATCCACGCGGCCAGGTCGCGCTCCGTGAGCCCGGCGTCTTTCAGCGGCTGGAGCACCCGCTCCGCCACGTCGCCCACGAACAGCGCCCCCGGGCTGTCCGCCATCCCCACCTCCTCCAGGAGGTACCGCGGGTCCTCGCTCGCCGGCATCCGCCCCGAGGCCTCCGC
The DNA here is from genome assembly GCA_012960515.1 of Bacteroidota bacterium. GTDB lineage: Bacteria > Bacteroidota > Rhodothermia > Rhodothermales > Rubricoccaceae > Rubricoccus. Next base: position 5,003 of record DUBD01000251.1, read on the forward strand.
CTCCCGCGCGCGCTCCAGGATCGGGTGCCACCGCGTCACGAGCGTCTGCACCAGCTGCGTCTTCCACTCCCCCGCCCGGCGTGCCCGCTGCTCCTCCTCCAGCGCCAGCTTCCGGCGGTCGGCGTCGCTGAACATCCCGTAGAGGTCCTGCATCCGCGCCTGCGCCACGCCCTCCGGACCCCGCGCCAGCAGGATCTGGATCTCCTCGTACGCCTGCGCCACCTCCGGCCGGTCCTCCGCCACGCCCTCGAAGAACGCCTGGTAGAACGTCGGCGCCCGCCGTTTCAGCTCCACCGGCGCAATGAGCAGCCCTGAGAGCGCGTCCGCGAACAGCTCCGGGGAGCTCTCGCGGTAGCGCAGGAACCCCTCGCTCGCCCCCTCGGGCACCGGCCGCCAGTAGGACGAGAACGCCCACAGCTCCTTCCGCAGCACCGGCACCTCAATCAGCCGCCGCCGCGCGATCTCGTCCGTCACCACCCGCTGCGTCTCCTCGCGGACGGCCTCCTTCAGCCGCTCTCGCACCGCCGGGTCCGTGCGGTAGGCCTTCGCCTTCACGCCCTCCCGCGCCAGCACGGTCCGGACCGCCTGCCGCCGCAGCCGCCCCCGGTCCTTCTCGTCGAGCGCCGGGCCGCGGCTCGCCCCGGCCACCCGCTCCACGGTGTGCTTGAGGTAGCCCTGGAGCGCCCGCAGCCGGCCGCCCAGGTTGCCCCTCGCCATCGTCTCGTCCGGCAGGAAGTCCACCAGGTGCCCGATCTCGTGCGCCAGCGTCTGCGCCGCCTGCTCCGGCTGGCGGAAGAGGTCGGCGCGCATCACGATCTGGGCCGACGCCTTCGCCGCTCCCCCGCGCGTGGCCACGTCCTGCGCCGCCCCGGACGGCTCCGCCACGCCCACCGTCTTGAAGTAACCGTTGGCCTCCATCCGCTCCGAGAGGTGGGGCACGTCGCCCATCAGCCGCCGCGCCAGCTTTACCAGCTCCGGCATCTCCACGCTCCGGACCACGTCCAGCCCGCCCAGCGCCTGCTCGTACGTCTCCTCGCCCACCGTCACCGCCAGCGTCGCCGGCTCCCGGCTCGCCGCCGCCCGCTCCTCGGCCGGCGTTTCCGCGGAAACGCTGCGGTACCGCCCGCGCGAGGCGTACCCATTCTCCCCCGTCTCGTCCCCACGCTGCCCTCCAGGTGTACCAGTATCGACTTCCACCGACGCTGCCTCGCGTCGAGGTCGGCGCATCGGCATCGGCATCGAGTAATCCCGGAGCCGGTCGAACAGGTCCCCAACCGTCTCGGCCTTGATCTCGCGAGGGGGACGCGTCTCGGCCATCACGGCCTCTTCCTGCGTGGCCGGGCGGTCGAAGACCAGCACGCGCGTCCGTACGCTCGTCGCGGCTCGTTCGAACGTCACACTCGGCAACGCCAGCTCGGCCACCTTCACCACGGCCTGGCCCAGGTCCGAGACCTCTAGCTGGTCCAGCCGCTTCCGCATCGAGGGGCCGTCCGGCACGATGGCCACGAGACGCCCCCCCGGCGCGAGGTGTCGGAGCCCCTTCGCGACGTGCTCGATGGCCGTCTTCGACCCCTTCCCAAATGGAGGGTTCATCGCGATGCCCTCGAACTTGTTGACCAGGTGGAGGTCCTCGAACCGCTGCTCCTTGACGTCGCCATTCGTGTTCAGGCGGAGCTCGGAGGCCAGGCGGTAGCTCGGCTCTACGAACGTCCCCCGCACCCCGTCCGGCACGAACCGCGCGATCGCGCCGTGCCCCGCCGACGGCTCCAACATCCGGTCGCCGGCCTGGAGCCCAAGCCACTCCACCATCTTGTAGCCCAGCGGCTCCGGCGTCGCGAAGTAGTCCACGCCCTCCCGGCTCTTGTTCCGCCGCGAGCGCTTGCCCCTCGCGAAGTAGAGGCTCTTCGCGCGATCGAATCCCGTCGCCGTCTCCACGAAGCGGTCCAGCTCCTTCCCCCCAGCCCCTTGGGACTGGCTCGGCGGCGCGTCGGTCGCGTTCGCGTACCCGTCGCGGAATGCGCTTTCGAGGTCCCGCGCCAGCGGGCCGAGCGCCAGGTTCTCCGCCGTCTTGCTCCGCGTCGCCACCTTGCTCCCGAACGCCCGCTGCTCGAACGCCAGCCCCGTCACGGGGTACTCGAACACGGCGTCGCTCTGGTTGCCGAACCGGTACACCCGCCCCTCCGCCTGGATCGCGTCGGTCGGCTTCGTCGGCAGCCCGAGCGTCATCAGCACCCGGGGCGTCGCACCGGTCGTGTCGTGGAGACTGATCCCCTCCTTCCCCGCCTCCATTTGGACCACGAGCACGTCCAGCCCGCTCCCGTCCTGGTTAAAGGCCGAGACGCGCCGCCGCCGCTCCCGCTTCGGCACAGTCCCGTTGAACGTGGCCGCGCGTTCCCCGAACGCCGACTCGAACACGGCGGGCACGCTCCGGAGCCCGGAGAGGTCGAGGTCCCACAGGTCGGGCCGGAGGTCCTTGAAGCGGAGCAACTGCCGCTGAGCCTTCCGGTCAGTGGGCCGGAAACGGAACGGGTGCTCCGGCGTGGCCTGATTGTAGGTGTGGAAGACGACCACCTTGCGGCCCAGCGCCAGGTGCTGGCGGACCCGCTCCACGCTCTCTCTAGCCTTGATCGCCTCTAGAAGCTGCGAGGTGTAGAGGTACGAGAACCGCTTGCGCACCGCCTCGCTCAGCTCCCGCATCGGCTTCCCCTGCTCCCACAGCCAGCTCAGCCCCTCGTCGATCTGCTCTCCGATCCCGCTCGAGACGCGGAAGAAGTCCCGGCTGTAGTCGGCGTCTAGCTCCAGCGTACGCCCGCTCACTGCTCCGGCCTCCGCCAGCTTCGCGTGCAGCTCACGCTCCATGAACGACGTGTCCACCTCCGCCTCCGGCTGCTGAAGGCGGCCCGTCTTCATGTGGTAGCCGAGCTGCTGCTGGAGGAAGAGGTCGAACCCCTGCGCCTGGTTGTACTCCCCTCGCCGCTCCTCGTCCGTCGGGCTCTCGAAGAGGTACCCGTCGGCGTACTGCATCGTCTTGTGGTACGCGAACGGGGTGGCCGACAGGAACACCGTCCGCGTCCGCTTCACCAGCTCCGCCGCCTCCGCCACCAACGCCGCGTCTTTCTCGCGCGCGTACCAGAGCCGCATGTACTCGTCGTGCGCCGCGGCCCACGCCGCCTTCAGGTCCTCGTCCACGCCCGCTTCGATCCAGGCCTCGCGAGCCTCGTCCGCCGCGCGCTTCGCACGGCGGAGGTCCGGATCCCGGTGCACCAGCTTCCTCAGCACCGCGTCCGGGTGGTTGGTGACGGCCAGGTGCGCGTCCATCGCCGCCGTCCGGTCACCCTGCGCGTTCTGCAGAAGGCGGTGGCTCTCGTCGTAGACCACCAGGTCGAAGTCACGCTCGTCGAGAAGCGCTTGGTTCCGCGCGAGGTTCGCGTACGTCGTGACGACCACACCCTCGCCCGCAGTGGCCGTCGTTGCCAGCTGCTCCACCTGCAACGATAGGTTGCGCGCGTCCTCGATCCAGTCTTTCGCTTTCTGGTCGGTCGGCACCACGATGAGCACGTCTCGCTTCCCCGCAAGCACGTGCCGCTTCACGATCCCGAGCCCTGTGTACGTCTTCCCCGTGCCGGTCCCGTTCGTGAACAGCACGCCGCGCCTCGGATCCTGGATCGCCGCACCGGCCTCCCGCTCTGCCGCCGTCGGCGCGCCGAAAAAGCGGCGCTCCGCCTTCACCACGTCCTCCTGCTGCTCCGCCAACAGCACGGGAAGCGAGCGCCGGACGTCCGCCGCGTCTCCGAGGTGCACCCCGTTCCGCGCGCTGTCTCGGTCCGCCTCGGCTTGCTGGCGGCGCCTCTCGTCGAGGCCCGGCCGTTGAAGCGCAGGAGGAGGCTCGTTTAGCCCGTCTCGGCGTGGAGCGCCGTCCAGGTCGATGCCGCTCGCTCGCTCATCGGCGTCGAGGGGGCCTGCGGAAGGATCGAGGAGAGCGCTCGCGCCTCCTCGGCCGTCAGGTCGAGCTCCTTCCGCGCGAGGGCTGCCGCTTCCGACCGGCTCTGCACCTCCGGTAGAACGCCCTCCAGTCCCGGACGCGTCCCCTTGAACGCCGCGATCGCCTCCCGCTCCTGGAGCAGCGGGAGCACCGTCTGATAAGCCAGCACCACCTTGTTCGGCCGCACGCCCGCCATCGACCACTCCCGCCACATCGCCTCCTGGAGCGCTGACGCCTGGCGCTCCATCACTTCCTCCAGGAGGTCGTCCGGAAGCTCGAACGCCCACTGCCCCCACGGGGTCAGGCTCGCCTTCTGCTCGTGTGCCAGGTCCCGCCTCAGGTGTTCCGGTAGCTGCGTCATCGAGAGGTGCGCCACCCGGCGCGGTGTTGGAATCAAGCGGGGTGCCCGGCCCCAGGGTACGGCCCTCGCCAGGTTCTCCAAACAGCCCCCGCTGCTTCTGCACCTCGCCCCGCGCCCGGCCCGCTTCCTCGCGCACCCGCAACGCCTCGCGCTGGGCCACGCGCACCGCGTCGTCCAGCGGCGCCAGCGCGCGGCGGAGCGCATCCCCGTCCGCCCCACGCTCCACGAAGTCCTTCTCCGCCCGCGCCCGGTCGCGCTGCGCCTCCCGTAGCACGGCGTCCGCCTCCGCGATCGCCGCGTCGATCTCGAGGTCCGCCCTCGCCGGCAGCTCCGCCAGGTTGAGCGGCGCCGTCGCGTCGAACGTCCCCAGAAACGACCGACGCCCCACCACGTCGTCCACGAACTGCACCCAGTCCGTCTGCGTGCGCGGCTGGCGCCGCCCGCCCCACTCCTTCCGGAGCCAGTCGTACAGCTCCCGCTCGTGCGGGTCCGTCAGCGCCTCGTGGCGGTCGCGCGCCAGCCCCAGCCACTGCGCCATCGTCAGCACGTCGCGCGCCTCCTTCGTCCGGCTCTTCCCAAATGCCCGGAGGTCCTGCACCGCCTTCCCGGTCGGGCTCAGCCGCGAGAGCGCGTACACCAGCGCGCCGTTGCGCCCGTAGCGCTGGCGGGCCTTCTCCTGCGCAGCGGACCGGCTCATCCCCTCCGTCGCCACCCGGAGCGCCGCCGCGTCCTCGTTCGGCGTCTGCGCCGTCCGGCTGTTGTTCTCCCGCCCCGCGAAGTCGCGCGCCTCCGCCTCCGTCCCCTCGTACGGGTCGATCGGCACCTCGTAGTCCAGCGGCAGGTCGCCCCGGTCCTGGAGCCGGCGGATCGCCTCCCGCCGCGAGTGCCCCGCCAGCACGTACGTCCTCCCGTCCTCCGGGTCCGTCCACACCCGCAGCGGGTCCAGCTCGCGCTCGTCGAATCGCGAGACGATCCGCTCCACGCTCTCCTCGCTGAACGCCGCGTCCCGGGGCTGGAAGCGATCCGGATCCGCGTCGATCTCCCGCAGCGGCATCCGCCGCACCCGCGCAGCCTCGGGCTCGGGGCTTGCGCCTAGTTCAGGTGCGGCTTGGGAGTCTCCACCAACACCCGGATCGCCGAGAGCCGCTGCGGCAGCGTCGGGAGTCTGGGCGTCGCCCCCACTCGCCACGGCGTCTCCAGCCCCGATGGGATCTTGGCCGGGCGCTTCGTCTGTTCCAGCGCGTCCAGCACCCGGTGCCACGGGTCGCTCGGGACGGGGGCTCCCGTCGGGCTGCGGTGGAACGGGGGCATCGGTCGGCTTACGGCTCGGGTCGGCAGGGTCGGAGGCTTCCGCGCCATCTGTCTGTCGCGGGCGGCCCTCGCCGGGTGGCGGGACCTCCAACCGGATCCGTCGCGGCGGCGGGTCCTCCCACCGCCGAAGAAACGCTTCGTCGCCCTCCGCCTCTGCCCGCGCCAGCCGCTCACCATCGCGGTCCGTGACCAGAGCAGGGGGCCGCTCCTCCTCTACCTGCACCTCGTCCGCCGGCGGAGCCCCCGCACCACCCCGGTCGCGAGGCCCGAACGCGGCCACGATCGCGCCGAGGATCGCGCCCGCACTCGCGCCCCCCTGCATCGCCTCCTCGATGTCCGCCCCGATCCGCCGGTCCGGGTCATAGAGCGCTCGGGCCACGGTATCGTCCGCCAGCGTCTGGAACAGCTCCTGCGTCGCCTCTTCCGCGCCCTCCGCCAGCGCGCCGCGGACCACCATCGAGAGCCGGCCCCCGCTCGCCCGCTCCAGCCGCGCGAACGCCTGACCCACCGGCACCGCCTCGCTCGCCCCAACGCCCGCGTGCAGCAGATAGGCCACGGTCGCCGTCGTCGGCCCGGCCCCGGCCTCCAGTGCGTCGTGGTACCCGCGGCCCGCGTTCGAGAGCGCGCCCGCGCCCGCCGCGGCAACGCGCGCGCCCTGCGCACCCAGCCCCGCCGCTCCGCCAGCGGCTCCGGCCAGGAAGTAGGGCGCCGTCGAGCCCAGCGCGCGCGAGACCACCGCCTCCGGAGTCGTCGCGAGCCCGGCATCCGTCGGAACCGTCTCGTTCAGGAACGCCTCCGCATCCGCGGCCGCGTCCATCCCCCACTGGCGGAAGGCCGGAACGGCGTCCCCCAGCAGCGCCGTCACGTTCAGACCCGGGACCGCCTTCGTCAGCCCGATCTCGTCGGCGCCCACGTAGCCCCGCAACGCGTCCGGCACGAACTGCGCCGCCGCGCGCGCGGCCTCCCGTGCCGCATTCCTCGCGCGCTCGCCCGCTGACGCCTCGTCCACGTACACCTCCGCCTCCAGCGCCTCGGCCGATGCCGCCGCGGCGGCTCGCGCAAACGGTGCCGCCCGCTCGCTTTCCGCGATCGCGCGAAGGCGCCCCACCTCCGCCCGTTTCGTTTCCACGGAAACGTCCGCGCCCACCCGCCGCTCGTAGGGCATCGGCGCCCGCTCCGGCTCGGCCTCCCGCACAAACTCCCGCTCGGCCTGCGCCGCGCGCTCGCGGCCCGCCACCTCGCGCGCCACGCCCGCCACCGCATCCGGCCGGATCCCGCTCACGTCCTGCGCCTGCCGGACGCGCTCCGCCAGCTCGCGCTTCCCCATCCGTCCCGGCCCGGCAGGCGTCTCCC
>DUBD01000252.1 GCA_012960515.1 Bacteroidota bacterium
AGCAGCCGGATGAGCCGCCGGCTGCAGCCGAACGGCATCCCAAGAAGCTGGCGGTGTTCCGAGACCTCTGGACGCCTCAGCGAAGCATGCAGTTCGCCACCGCGCTTCCGCCAGGGGCGGTTCAGCAGGTCGAGGGGCTCCTCGCCCAGACCAACCTCTGGGCGCACCGGCACGCGGCCGTCTCCGGTTTCTCCGGCGGGATGCGACAGCGGTTCGGCGTCGCGCAGGCCCTGCTCGGGAGCCCCCGCCTCCTCGTCGTCGACGAGCCAACGGCCGGGCTCGACCCCGGAGAGAGGGACCGGTTCTACGCGCTCCTGGCCGGCGTCGGCGACGACGTCGTAGTGCTCCTCTCGACGCACATCGTCGAGGACGTCCGCCAGTTGTGCCCCCGCGTGGCCGTCCTGGCCGGCGGCCGGGTCCGCGCTGAGGGCCGCCCGGCCGACCTCGTCGCCGCGCTCGACGGGCGGGTGTGGCGCGCGACGGTCGACCGTGCCGAGGCGGAGGCGATCCGGGCCGAGGTGCTGGTCCTCTCGTCCCAACTGGCGGCAGGGCAGACGCGGCTCCACGTCCTCGCGGACGCCTCGCCCGGGCCGGCCTTCGCGCCCGTGGCCCCTGACCTCGAGGACGTCTACTTCGCCACCCTCAGCGCCCACTCGTGATGCGTGCCCTCGCCCTTTTTGAGTGGCGCCTCCAGACGCGCCGGCTCCTTTTCGTCCTGGCCGCGCTCGGCTTCGCGGGGGCGTGCGCGCTCCTCGCCGTGACCGGCCATGGGCCGGACGGCGTCGTCCGGAACGGGCCCTGGAACGTGGCCTCGATGGCCGGGCTGCTCTCGCTCCCGGCCGTGCTCGTGGCGACGGTCGTCGTCGCGAGCGCAGCGCTCCGCGACGCCGACACCGGGATGGCCCCGCTCGTTCACGCGGCCCCCCTCACGCGGACGGACCTCCTGTTGGGGCGGTTCGCCGGCGCGATGGCCGTGGCCGGCGCCATCCTCGCGCTGGGCTACGCGGTCCTCGCCGCCGTCCCGCTGGCGGTGGGCGGCGACGAGGTCGGGCCGTTCCGGGCAGGCGGGTACCTCTGGGCGTTCGGCGTGCTCGCGCTCCCCAACCTGCTCGTCGCGGGCGCGGCGCTCTACGGCGTCGCAGCGCTCACGCGGTCGTCGCTGGCGACGTGGGTGACGGCGATCGGGCTGTACGTCGGCTACTTCGGCGTCTCGTTCCTGATGGGCTCGCCGATGATGGCGGGGACGGAGCCGGCGGCGGGGGCGGCGCTGGCGCGGGCGGCGCTCCTCGACCCGTTCGGCGTGATGGCGCTCCACGCGCAGACGCGGGCCTGGACGCCCGACGTGAAGAGCGCCGAGGCGGTCTCCCTGACGGGGCCGCTCCTCCTGAACCGGCTGCTGTGGTTGGCCGTCGCCGGGGCGGGACTCGCGTGGGTCCACGCTCGCTGGCAGCCGGAGGTCGCCTCCCGGAGGCTCCGCCCCCGCGTGCGGACCGACGCCCCGGCACCGACCGCGCCGTACGCACCCGTCCTGCCGACGGGCGGGTGGGGGACGGCCTTCATCGCGACGCTCCGGCAGGGCCTCCGGTTCCTGGCGACGAGCCGGCCGCTGTGGGTGCTCACGGCTGGCTGGGCCTACGTCTCGTGGGAGGTGCTCTCCGTGACCGACTGGGCCGAGTATGGGACCCGCGTCTGGCCCACGACGGGGCTCCTCCTGGGCCAGCTCCGCGGCGTGCTCCTCGACGTCGGCGCGATCGCCATGGTCTACGTCGGCGCTGAGCTGGCGTGGCGTGACCGGACGACCGGGATGGACGCCCTCCTGGACGCGACGGCGGCGCCCGACGGCGCCCGGTTCGCGGCTCGCGTGGCGACGCTCGTCGCGGGCGCCGCCGTGCTCGTCGGGATCGCGATGGCCGCGGCCGTGGGCGTGCAGCGTGTAGAGGGCGGGGCGGCGCTGGAGCCCTTCCGCCACCTCGCCTTCGCCGCCACGACGCTCGGGCCGCTGGCGCTCCTCGCCGTCGGCGTTCTCGCG
>DUBD01000253.1 GCA_012960515.1 Bacteroidota bacterium
CTGGCGGAGGCTCTCGCCGAGCCCGACCGCCAGCCCCTCCCCCGCTTTTGAACGGGCGGCCCGCCGGGCGGCCCCGACTCCAGACGACGACGAACATGTCTCTCCTTTCCGTCAAGAACCTCCACGCGCAGGTGGAGGACGCTGAAATCCTCCACGGCCTCTCCCTCGACGTCAACCCCGGCGAGGTCCACGCCATCATGGGCCCCAACGGCTCCGGCAAGTCCACGTTCGGCAACGTGCTCGCCGGCCGCGACGACTACGAGGTCACTGAGGGCTCCGTCACCTTCAAGGGCGAGGACCTCCTCGAGATGGACCCCGAGGAGCGCACCCGCGAGGGCCTCTTCCTCGCCTTCCAGTACCCCGTGGAGCTCCCCGGCGTCAGCACGATGCAGTTCCTCCGCACGGCGGTGAACTCCATCCGCGAGCACAAGGGCGAGGGCGAGATGCCCGTCGGCGACTTCCTCAAGCTCATGCGCGAGAAGGCGGACTTCGTCAACCTCGACCACAAGCTCATGCAGCGCGCGGTCAATGAGGGCTTCTCCGGTGGCGAGAAGAAGCGCGCCGAGATCTTCCAGATGGCCATGCTGGACCCGCAGCTCGCCATCCTCGACGAGACCGACTCCGGCCTCGACATCGACGCGCTCCGCATCGTGGCGGACGGCGTGAACAAGCTCCGTTCCCAGGACCGCGCGTTCATCGTCATCACCCACTACCAGCGCCTCCTGGAGCACATCGTTCCGGACTACGTGCACGTGCTCGTGGACGGGCGCATCGTCCGCTCCGGCGGCAAGGAGCTCGCGCTCGAGCTCGAAGAGAAGGGCTACGACTGGATCAAGGAGGAGACGGCCGCCGCTGCGGTCTAACCCGCGCGATGCCCGCCTGCTCCCCCGCATTCCGACATACGTTTCATGCTTGACGTCCAATCCCGCCCCGACCTCTTCGGCCAGGCCGCTCAGGAGTTCGACCGCGCCTTCTCCGGCGACGGCGCTCCCCGCCCCTTCGCCGAGAAGCGTCGCGAGGCCCGCGACCACTTCGAGCGTCTCGGGCTGCCCACGCGGAAGCTGGAGGCCTGGAAGTACACCGACCTCCGCCCCGCCCTCAAGGACGAGTACGCCTTCGTCCAGGGCGACGGCACCTCGTCTCTCTCCGCCGACGACCTCACGGCGTTCGCCGTCCCCGGCGTAGACGCCGCCCGGCTGGTGCTCGTCAACGGCACCGTCGTGCCCGCGCTCTCGGACCTCTCCGCGATGCCGGAGGGCACGACCGTCTCCAGCCTCCGTGAAGCCACGGAGGAAGGGGGCGCCGTGATCTCCGAGTACTTCGGTCGGTTCACCGAGGTGGACCAGGACGCCTTCGCCGCCCTGAACTCCGCGTTCGACCTGGACGGCTACTTCGTCCACGTCCCGAAGAACGCCGAGGTCGAGACGCCGCTGCACGTCATCCACCTCGTGGAGAACGACGCGCCGGCCTTCGTCCAGACGCGCCACCTCATCGTGGCCGAGGACAACGCGCGCGTCCGCGTGATCGAGAGCTACGTCTCGCGCGACGGCGAGCGCCGCCAGTTCGGCAACCACCTCACGGAGATCGCCGCCGGGCCGGGCGCCGAAGTCCGCCACGTCCGCATCCAGGACGAGGGAGACAACGCCCACCAGGTCACGACAGTGAACGTGTACCAGGACCGTGACTCCCAGGTCCGCACGCACACGTTCACGTTCGCCAGCGGGACCGTCCGCAACAACACCGCGGCCGTCCTCGATGGCCCGGGCGGCACCCACACCGTCGGCGGCCTGTACATCCTGCACGGCGACCAGCACGTGGACACCCACACGCTGATCGACCACGAGGCCCCGGGGTGCGAGAGCAAGAACTGAAACGTCCAGGTCAGGGCCGTGGCGGTGGTCTCGTGTCCAGCGGCCACCAGGGTCAGAAGCTGATCGCCGAGCTCTTCGTCGCCGAGCTCAATGCCCAATTTGGCGCTCTCGCGGATCAACCTGGCCAGGATGTCCTCTCGGCCCTCGGTG
>DUBD01000254.1:0-7711 GCA_012960515.1 Bacteroidota bacterium
CCTGATGCACGCCGTCCAGCACGTCGCCGAGGGCGTCGAACGCGGAGGCCTGGACGGGCTCCACGCCGTGTGGCGCGCCGTCTCCCGTGTAGCCGCCCGCGGGGCGGTGGAGCATCGCGCGGGCGCCGCGGTTCTCGACGACGAGGTACGGGTTCTTCCCGAGGAAGGAGTACCGGGCGAGGCGCTCGCCGCCCTCCACGCTCTCCAGCAGGAAGCCGAACGTGCCCGCCTCGCGCAACGCGAGGAACGCGCCGACGGGCGTGAGGAGGTCCGCCGAGCGGCGGCGCCAGATGGGCACGGCGAGCCGCCGGCCGCTGGCGGCGGCGCTGGGGAGGTGCTCGGCGACGAGGTCGCGGAAGGCGTCGGAAGTCACGGAAATAAAAAAAGCCCGCTGCGGATGCAGTGGGCTCTCGGTCTGTGAGGGGCCGCGCGTCTACGCGTGCCGGGCCGGAGCGCCCACTGCTCGTGCAGGGTGCCACCAGGTCCAGGCGCGGAGGGCAGACGTCGTCATGGCGCGCAAGCTAGCGCCGGGAGCCGCCGGGGGCAACGAAGGCCGTGTGCAGCCGGAGCCCTGGCCCGCTCAGGCCGCCAGCGGGCGGCGGTGGAGAGAAAGTGGGCGCCTCGCCCCGTGCGAGAGGCCAAGTGGCGCGGCGTTTGCCCTACAGGGCGGGACGTTCGAAATCGCCCCTCCAGCCCCCTTCGGCGTACCGCGGTCCCCGCCCGCGTTACGAGATCGCCCCCCATGATCCAGATCCTCCCGGTCATCACGAACAAAGGCGGCGTGGGCAAGACCACGACGTGCGTGAACCTCGCGGCCGCGTTCGCGCGCTCGGGGCGCCGGACGCTCATCGTCGACCTCGACGGGCAGGCGAGCGCGTCCCTTGCTCTCGGCCTCAAACGCGCGGACCTCAAGGTGTCCTCGGCGCAGGTCCTCTTCGGCGAAGTGGACGTGGCCGACGCCATTAAGCAGACGCGCGTCCCCAACATGGACCTCGTGCCGGGGTCGATGGACCTCGCGAGCGCGGACCTGCGCCTCGGCCGCCTCCCGGACCGTGTCACGCGCCTGCGCACCGCGCTGGCGGCCGCCCGCGAGGAGTACGACCTGATCCTGCTGGACTGCCCGCCCTCGGCGTCGCTGCTGACGATCAACGCGGTGATGGCGGGCGACGCCCTCATCATCCCGGTCGTGCCGAGCTACCTCTCCATCGAGGGGCTCATCTCGTTCGGCGAGATGCTGCGGCACATCCACAGCGGCGTGGGCCGGATGGCGCCCGTGCTCGGGATCGCCATCACACGCGCCGACGTCGAGAAGCGCGAGGTGCGGCTGGCCGCCGAGGTCATCCGCCAGCGCTACGGCGCCCGCGTCTTTCAGACGGTCATCCACCCGGACGCGAAGCTGGAGACGGCGCCGCTGCAGGGGAAGACGGTTTTTGAGATCGACGCCAACACCCCGGGGGCGCTGGAGTACGCCGCGCTAGCGGAGGAGGTCGTCGAACGGATCGGGACGCTCACCAAGGCGCTCGAGAAGGCCCGCGCGAAGCAGAACGAGCCGGCCCCGCAGGCCGCCTAGCCCGGTCTCATGAGCAGCAATCCCTTTGCCGCGCTGTTCGAGGACGTGGACCAGGCGTCCGATCCGATGCTGGCGGAAGCCCAGCTCTCGGACGTGATGTTCGCTCCCCTCCCGCCGCCAGAGCCCGCCAGCCGGGCGCCGGCGCCGAAGGAGTCGGTCCCGGTGCCGGAGGCTCGCGCCTCCAAGCCCGCGGCCGCCGCCCCGGTGCGTGAGACCATCGCGCCGATCCGGTCCGCGCGTCGCTCGTCCCCCATCACGGCCGAGGGCACGCCGTCCATCCAGCAGGCCCTCGTGGTGACGCTGGAGAAGCGCGGCGAGCCCGATCTGGACGAACTCAACGACCTCCTGGCCAGCGGCTGGCGGGTCACGCGCACGGAGGCGTTCCACCCGGCCGACGGCGGCGGGCGGACCTCAATGCTCGTCGTGGTGGAGCAGGAGGCGCCGAAGTAGAGACGCGCCGGGCGCCCCCGTGACGAGGGCGCCGGCGGCCTGTGCTACTCCGCGCGAAGCTCGCGGACGCCCCGCTCGAACGCCTCGCGGCGCCGCTCCACCTCCTCCTGCGCCGACGCGATCCGCCGGTCGAGCGATTCCAGCTGGTCCTCCTGCTCGTTGAGCTTGCGGAGGAGCCGGCGGGCGTAGTCCGTGCCGTTGTCCACCGCTTGCAGGTTCTCGCGGATGCGGTCCTGGTCCCGCGCGATGGTCTGCCGCTCCGAGCGGAGCACGTCCAGCTGGCGCTCCGCCTCGGCGACGGCTTCGGCGAGGTCGGCGGCGCGTTCGAGCGCGCGGCGGACGTCGGAGGAGAGCCCGGCGTTGGAGCGCACGAGCGCGAGGATCCGCGGCCCGGACAGCTGCCCGATCCGGTAGGTCTCGGAGAGCGGCGCGGCCTCGCGCACGCGGAGCGTGTCCGTCTCGCCGGGCGCGACCGCCAGCCGGAGGCGGTACAGCCCGGGCGCCGTTTCGTCGGCGTCCAGACCGCCGGTAAGGCGGCCGCCGGAGAGCCGCGGGTGCTCGATCAGCACCGTCCGCTCGCGCTCGCCCCGGTTCTCCACACGGTACGACGACGACCGGATGCGCTCGCGCTGCAGCACGAGCACGCCGTCCGCGAGGCTGGCGGATTCCACCGTGCCCGAGCGCGTCTCGTCGTCCACGGGGTCCACGAGCACGTCCTGGTCCACGGCGTACGTCACGAGGCGGTCGTCGCCGGGCGGGAGGTCCGGGAGGAGGGCGTCGCCGGCGTAGCCGTCGTCGAAGACGGTGATGGGTCCGCCGCGGAGGTGCTTCTCCGTCGTGTTGCGAAGGCGGGCGCCTCGGAGCGGGTGCCGCCCGCTGGCGCCCGGCGTGAACACGCTCAGCCGCTCCGCCCGGACGGGGTCCGTCACGACGGGCAGCATCGCGGAGCCGCGCCGCGGGATGGACACGTCGCCGAGGGTGTAGACGAAGAGCTCGCCGAGCTGCCCGGCCTCGGCGCTGGACTCCACGCCCGCGGTGATCGCCATGGGCGGAGGCGGCGGGGCAGGTTCTGCGGCCGCGACCCCGCGCAACGGGAGGTTGGCTCTCGCTTCTCCCGCCACCGCCCGCGGAGCGCCGATGGCGTCGTTCTGGATTATGGGACGCTCGGCGGAGACGGCGACTTCGCTGAGGTTGCGGGACGGCTGGAGGCTCGCGTCCACAGTCCACCCAGAAGCGAGGTCCAGCCGGCGGCTCGTGGACTCGTACCCGACATAGCTCACGGTGAGCGTTCGGGTGCCCTCGCGCGGTGCGCCGTCGATCTGGAAGCGGCCCTGGCGATCCGTCGCGGCACCGAGCGGTGTGCCCTCCAACCGCACGTTCGCGCCGATGAGCGGCTCACCCGTGGAGCCGTCGCGCACCTGTCCGCGGATCGTGCCCGGAGCGCCGGAGGGCCGGGCGCTGAGCCTCCCGCCGCCCGAGCCCGCCGCGTAGGTCCGCGGCACGACGCCCGCCGCTTCGTCCGGGAGCTGCACGACCGGGCGCTGGAGGTACCGCGGCGAGTACAGGTCCATCTCGAACGAGATGGGACGGCCGCTCACGAGCTCCAGCGACACCTCTTCCCAGTCGCTCTCCGTCGGGTTCTCCACGACCGCCCAGCCCTGGAGGTAGCCCTCGGTCTCGCCTCGCGCGGGCAGCACGAGGCGGTACGTCGTCTTCCAGACGGGCGACTCTACCACGTACCCGAGCCGGACGGAGCGCGAGCTGCCGCCGCGGAAGCGGACCGTGACGGGCTTCCGCTCCCCGCTGGTGCCTTCCGCCAGCGCGGCGAGCGCGCCTTCCACCTCCGCGCGAAGGTCGGGGTCGGTGATCCCTACACGGCGGGCGTCTTGCAGCGCGATGGTGCGGAGGCCGGTGGCGGTGAGGACGGTGAGGCGCGTGCCCGGATCGTTCTCGCCTCCGGTTGGGCCATCTACGCTCGTGAGGGGTCCGCGGAACGTGCCCGCGGCGGTCTCGATCTCCAGCACGGCACCGCGCATCTGCGAGAACAGCGAGCCAATCCCGCCGACGTTCGAGAAGTCCACCGCGAACGCCTGGAGCCGCCGTTCCAGCGGGGCCTGCGACGGGTAGACCACCTCGCTCACGCGCCCTCGCGTGTCTTCCACCACGAGCGACTTGATCACGTCGTCCAGCGCGCGTTGCTCGAACCGGAGCGTGAGGTCGGCGTCGCCGCGGATGGTGCCCTCGTGCTCGAAGTAGCCGACGCCGGAGGTGAACAAAATGACACGCTGCACGGGCACGTCCGCGGACGGCTGCGCGAGGGCGAGAGGCGCGAGGAGCAGGAGCGCGAGAGGGGCGAGACCACGCATGGAGAAGGAGAGAGGCATTACGAGGACGAGGCGCCGAGCGCGTCGCGGAGGCGACGGAGCTGGTGGACGTGGTGCCGCGCGTGGATCGCGACGAACTGGGTGGCTTCGCTCGCAGTGAGTGGGCCCACCAACGGGTGTGGGACGAGGCCCACCTCGGTGAGGACCGGGGGGACGGCGGCCAGTTGCTCTGCCCACGCATCGGGGAGAGCGTCCCAGCGGTCACGGAGCTCTCCGAGATCCGCGGTGCCCGAGGGGGCGACGTACCGGTTGGAGGCGGGAGGGACCCGCAGCCGCTGGTCCGGTCCCATCGTGGCGCGGAGCGTGTCCATCGCACCGGGGCGGCGGGGCCCGAGGTCGCGCCGGTCCTCGCCGGCCGCCAGCTGGCGGCGGAGGAATTGGAGCATGCCGGCTTCCGTTTTGAGGAGGTGCTCCAGCACGTCGGTGGCGCTCCACGCCTCGGGGGCAGGGCGCCAGTCGCGGGCGTCAGGGGGGAGCGCGTCGAGGGAGGCGGAGACCGACGCGTGGGCGTCGCGCAGGTCGTTGAGGGGGAGATGCACGGGGCGGGGGGATCGTGACGCCCCAAGGTCCAGGTGCGGGGCGTCCCGAACAACCCGTTCTGGATGGCTCGGAATATTGACGGGGCCGCGTGGTGTCGCCCTAGGGTTGCAGCGAGGGCGTCCGTACGTGGAGGGGCGGAGACGGCAAGGTGCTTGCGGAGTGGGTGGCTCCCCGCAGGTCTATGGAAACGCTCGTCCTCGATACCTCCCGCTCGTTCCGCAGCCAGCTTGCGCTCGCGAAGCAGCACGCGCCCGTGCACACGCGGCGGGCCATTCTCAACGCCGTCACGCTTGGCCTCGCGGAAGGCCTCGCGCTGGCCACCTGTCTGCTGGTCGCGGGTGGGGTCCGCCTTCTCTGGGCGGGCGAGCTCAAGCTCGTGGTGGGCGTGGGCTGGGTGGTGGTGCCTCTCTACCTCGCGGGGATGGCGCTCTGGCGAATGCTACCGGGCTGGGGGCTCGGAGCCGTCGAGGAGTTCCGGCGCCAGACGCTCGTGCTGATCGGCGCGTTCGGGCTGGCGGCGCTCGGCCTCTGGCTGTACGGCCACGATCCCGGGAGCCGGTTCGTCGTGAGCCGTCTCACGCTCGGGCTGGCGGGCGGGCTGAGCCTGATCGCCGTACCGCTGGCACGAGGGAAGGCCAAGGGCGTCCTGATCCATCGCGACGGCTGGGGCGTGCCGGCGGTGGTGTACGGAGCCGGCGAAGCGGGCGCTCGCGTCGTCCGCCAGCTGCAGGAGGAGCGGGGGATCGGCTACCGCCCCGTGGCGGTGTTCGACGACGACCCGGAGCGGTGGGGCGGCTTCCTCGACACGATCCCGATCGTCGGGGAGCTGAACGAAGTGGCGCCGGAGGCGGCTGTGGCATTCCTCGCGCTGCCGGAGAACGAGCGCGATCACCAATCCGAGCTTCTGGAGGGCACCCTCTCCCTGTACCCCACGGTGGTGGTGGTGCCGGAGCTAGTGGACGGCCCCACGCTGGGCGTCCGCCCGCGTGACATCGGCGGCATCCTCGCGTTCGAGATCGCGGCCACGCTGACGCGCCCCGCGCCTCGGATTTTGAAACGGCTGGTGGACCTCGCGGTGGTCGTCGCGCTGGCGCCATTCTGGGTGCCCGTCGTCGCGCTGCTGGCGGCCGCGATCTGGCTGGAGGATCGGGCGCACCCGTTCTACGGGCAGGTCCGGATCGGGCAGGACGGCGAGACGTTCACGGCCTGGAAGCTCCGCACGATGGTCCCAGACGCCGATGCCGCTCTCCAGCGCGCCCTCGACGCGGACCCCGCGCTCCGCGAGGAGTGGGAGACGTTCTTCAAGCTGGAACACGACCCGCGCATCACGCGCGTCGGGAGGTTGCTTCGCCGCACGAGCCTGGACGAGTTGCCGCAGTTGATCAACGTGCTGGTGGGCGATATGAGCCTCGTGGGGCCGCGGCCCTTGCCGCGCTACCACCACGAAGAGCTCGTGCCGCGCGTCCGCCAGCTGCGCGAGCGCGTCCGGCCGGGCATCACCGGTCTGTGGCAGGTCTCGGGCAGGAGCGACAGCGGCAACGCCGGGATGGAGCGCTGGGACCCGTACTACGTCCGAAACTGGTCGCCGTGGCTGGACGCGGTGATCCTCGTGCGGACGGTCCGCGTGGTGTTGCAGGGCTCCGGGGCGTACTGAGCCGCTACTCGTCCGAGTCGGATGGGGCGGGCTCCGCGGCGTCCGCTGGTTCCTCCGGGAGGGGGGGCGGGGGAGACGCGAGCGCTTCGGACACGGCGGCTTCCAAGCCCTCCACCTCGTCCATGTCGATCTCGCCCTCGCCGCCCCAGAGGACCCGGCCGGTCTCGCGATGCACGAGGAAGGGGTAGACCTCGCCTTCCTTCGAGAGGTGGAGGGATTTGCGGAACGCTTTCTTGTCCACGTAGATCGGGAGCGTCCGGGCGTGCTCCTGCTCGCCCTCCACCTGACCGCGGATGCCGGCCGTTGCGAGGCCGCCGAACAGCTTCATCCCGCGTCCCACAACGGGCGTCTCGACGACCGCGAACCGGCCTTCGGCGTTCTCCTCCACCGCGTGTCCGAGCCTCGCCCACTGATCCGCCAGCGGGTCGAGTTCATCGCGGAAGAGCACGATGACGAGGCAGAGCTCCGCCGGGAGGTCAGACGGGAGGGTGAGGTCCTTGCCGTCGAGGTCGGTCGCGCGGACTTCAGGGAAGGCATCGGGCAGGGACGAGGAGCCGAATAGGGGCATTCGCGGGAGGAGCACGAGGGAAACGCTTTCCGTCGTACCCTCTAGTCGGTCTTCAGGTCCCCGCGGCTGTTTGCGCGATGCGCTTTGTTCCTCTGGCTTTCCTCTTCGCGCTAGCGGCGCCCCTCGGCGCGCAGACGACGCACACGGTCACCGTCCGGAACTTCGAGTTCGATCCCGCCACCCTCGTGGTCGAAGCGGGCGACACCGTCCAGTGGATCAACGAGTCCGGCGCGCACAACGTGAACGCCCTGACGGGGCCGGAGGCGTTTTCGAGCGGCGCGGTGACCGGGGGCGCATGGGAGTACGCGTTCACCTTCGCGCAGGTCGGCACGAACACCTACCAGTGCGACGCGCACTCGGGGTCGATGCAGGGCTCGGTGACCGTGGCCCCCGCGACGAGCGGGGAGGCACCCGCCACAGATGAGCCGGAAGGGCTAGAACTCGCGGGGCCGAACCCGTTCCGATCCTCCGCGCGCGTGGCGCTGCGGCTCGCGCACCCTCGCGAGGTACGGGTGGCGGTCTACGACGCTCGCGGCCGCCAGCTG
>DUBD01000254.1:7721-10138 GCA_012960515.1 Bacteroidota bacterium
CCGTGCATAGGATCTCGCCATGACTGCCCCCCTCTTCGACGGCCTGGCGCCGGCCGGCGAAACCGCGCTCTCGTGGACGCCAGAGGGGCACACCTCCGGGATCTACGTCTTCCGCGTGACGGGAGAGGTGCACTCGTCGCTCGGGATCGCCCGAGTGGGGACCCTCGCTCGCGGGCACTAGCGCCCTACGCGGCGACTTCGGCGGGTTCACTCGCCTCGACAACGACCGGCACGAGGTCGTACCCCATCGCGTCCAGGAGCCCTCGGACATCGGTGCCGGCGAGCTCGGCGGCGCGGCTCAGCGACAGGCGGTCCGCTTCGAGGAGGTGGCGCGCGAGTCGGGCGGGGGCGTCGTCCAGGGCGGGGGCGGTCTCGGTCACGGAGGTGGGGCGTGGTGGGACGTGCCGGAAATGTAAACGCTTCCGTCCCCTCCATGGTGAAGGGCGCGTCGTGGTTCTGCGAATCAGGCCGCCCGCTGGCGGAGCCCCTCCGCGGGCCTCAGGACTCCACGTTCCGGGTCAACTGGTACCGTCCGCGGCCCACTCGCGTCACACGCCCCGAGCGGACCATCCGGCTGAGCACGCGGCCTGCGTAATCCTTGGAGGTGCCGGCGGCCTCCGCCAGCTGGTCGCGGTGCACGGCGCCGGGGATGCGGGCGAGGTGGAAGAGAAGTGTTTGGGGGACGGAGCGGACGGACATACAGAGGAAGGGAATGCACGGAGTGGTACGCACTTGTGGCGGAATGGTTTAGAGGGTATCCGGGACGCAGGGATCCCGCCGCGGCTCAACCCGCTATCGTGCCGCTGGCGGCCGGCGCCAGCGGAGACGGGATCCGTACCCTGCCGTTCGCCCCTCGGCGCTGACATTGCGAGACCGGCTGCGGGTCTGTGACACACAACTGGCAACGCCAGCGCGGATGCTGGCAGCCCCTTCTCACAGGTTCATGAAGACGCAGTATTACACGGCCAGCAGCCTCGACGGCTACATCGCGGACTCCCAGAACTCGCTCGACTGGCTGCTCCAGTTCGGGATGACGGATGATTACCCGGACTTCATCCGGGAGGTCGGTGCGCTCGCGATGGGCTCGACGACGTACGAATGGATCCTCGCGGATCTGGCGCGCTCGGAAAACGAGAGCGCTGCGGGGTGGCCGTATGAGCAGCCGACGTGGGTGTTCACGACTCGCGACCTCCCGTCGATCCCCGGCGCCGACCTCCGGTTCGTCCGCGGATGGTGACGGCAGCCGCAGGCAAGAACATCTGGATCGTCGGTGGCGGCGAGCTGGCGGGGCAGTTCTACGACCAGGGGCTTTTGGACGAACTGATCGTCACCGTCGCGCCCGTGACGCTGGGGGGTGGTGCGCCGCTTCTGCCACGGGCGATCACGACCCCTCCGCTCCGTCTCCTCGACGTGAGCGCACAAGGCGACGCGTTCGCGCAGCTTCGGTACGAGGTCGTCCACCCTCGCGACCGTGCCTCTACTTCTGCTCCGTAACACGGCGCGAATAGAGGTTCCGATCGCCCGAACTGAATGTGGTGGCGCAACCTACAGGTGCGCTTCCCGAACCCCCATGCCCCTTTATTTCTCACCCATGCGCCGCGTTCTCTTCCTGTTCGCTCTCCTTATGTCCGGTGCGGCGTCCGCGCAGACGGGCGAACTCCGGGTCTTCGCATCGGCATCTGACCCGTTCACCATCGAACTGCCGCGGACGTTCGCGTACGGGACCGAGGCAGAGGTGGCGCCAGGCAAGCGCGTCCACCTGTTCCAGGAACTCCGGGAAGGCGGGCGGATCGTCTCGCTCGATACGGACACCGGGCTCACCTCTGCGCAGAAGGAGGCCTACGTGGAGGGGGCCGCGCTGCGCCGCTCGCTGCCGCAGTGGGAGTTCACCGAGGTCGCTCTTTCTACGCTCCCGCTGTCGGCAGGCCTGGCCGGTTCGGCGGCTTCGGCGTTCGCGTTCGTCCGCGACCGAGGAGACACGCGCGAGGTTGGATACATCGTACGAGGGTGCGACGACGCGCGGTGCTTCTCGCTGGGCGTGGGCGGCCCGGACCGAGCCGGCGCAGACGACGCCGCGCTGACGGCCTACGCGAGCCTGCTCTCCGGATTCCGGTTCACGGAGGCGGGGCGCTGAGCGGACGCGGACCACGTCTTCAGGCCGAGAGGCGTCCCCCAACACCACACCGCCCCACCGTGGGTTCGCGCGCAGCTGTGCCTGTAGCCGACGGTCACCTCGGCCACGCCGCTCAAGGGGATCTCGGCGCAGACCTGGCACCCCTCGGCGGCGACGTCCGCGCAGGCAGCCCCCCAGGCGTCCGTCGAGCATCGAGACGCTCACCCCGCGCTTCTTGAAATCCGGGAGGTGCGGGCGCAGAAAACGCTCGGTCGATTCGCGAATCACCTGCGGCAATTGGGGC
>DUBD01000254.1:10148-11912 GCA_012960515.1 Bacteroidota bacterium
AATCGTCGTAGTTGTCGATCTGGGCGCGCTGGAGGCCGCCGGAGAAGTCGATGTAGCAGGTCTTCGTCTCGGTGTAAGAGTCGAATGGCCCGTTTTGATGGGAGGATGTCTGCCGGAAACCGGCCGTATTGGAGTGTTTGGGCCGGTGCTTGACTTCGGGCGTGTCGTTCTCGGTCGGTCTTAGTCGCGGCTTTCGATGCCATTTCGATGCCGGCATCGAGGCGCAGGGGCAGAGGCGTCAGGCGCTGAGGGCTTTGGCCATTGCGGCCTCGGCCTGGTCGCGGACGGTGTCTCCCCAGACGGAGGCGTAGAAGTCTGCGGTGGTGCGGATGCTGGAGTGGCCGAGCACGCGCTGGGCGACCTGGATGGGGGCGCCGCTGGAGGCGAGCCAGGTGGCGGTGGTGCGGCGGAGGGCGTAGAGGCTCACGCCGTCCAGGCCGATGGAGCGCGCGTACTCGCGGAAGTGGCGGGAGACGGTCTGCAGGGAGATCGGCTTGGGCTGGCCGTTCGTGTCCGGCTTGGGGGAGGTGAGCACCGTGTGGTCGTCGTCCTCGGTGGGGCGGGCGGCGGCGAGGCGCTCCAGGACGGTCCGCGCGGGTGAGAGGATGGGGACGGAGCGGTGGGAGTCCCGCTTCACCTTCCCGAGCGGGGTGTCTCGGACGTGGAGCACGCCGCGCTCTAAGTCCACGTCTCGCCAGCGGAGCCGGCGGAGCTCGCCGGGGCGGAGGCCGGTGTAGGCCGCCAGCTCGAACACGTCGATGAGGTAGACGAGCTGGCGGGCGTGGGGGCCGCGGAGCTTGTTGGTGAGCTGCTTGGCGTCGTAGTCCGCGCGGACGGCCTCGATGAGGCGGGAGAGCTGGTCCGGGGTGAGGTGGACGGGCTCTTTTCGGCGCGGCGGCTTCGGGCGGTCCACGTCGCCAACGGGGGAGCGATCGGCGTAGCCGCGATCGACGGCCCAGGCGAAGAACGTCTTGAGGTGGGAGTGGTAGGCGCGCCGGGCGTTGGGGCTGAGCTTCTCCGGGTTGAGGACGTTGCGGGCGTTTTCGTCGTGGCCCATCGGGGGGCGGTCCAGGAACGACTCGACGTGCTCCGGACGGACCATCGCGACGGTCACGTCTTTGGGGAGGGTGGCGGCGAAGCGCTCCAGGCGCTTGCGACGGTCCTTCCCGGTTTTTGCGGTCCAGTCTCCGCGGTCGCGCTTGTAGGCGTGGTACTCCTCGATGGCTTTGAGGAGGTCCTGTCCCCGGACGAAGGCGCCGTCCGTCCAGGGGTCCCAGCGGCGGGCCATCCACGCGTCGATGTAGGGGCGGGCGGCGCGCTCTGCCCGCCGGCGGTCCCGGGTGCTGAGCGAGACGGCCTTCTCGGAGGGCTGGCGCTGGCCGTCGTAGAAGTGGAGGTGGTAGATGCCGGTCCGGGAGTTGGCGCGGACGCGCGGCTCACGCCGGGGGCGGGGGAGGGGAGCGGCGAGGTCCATCAGTCGCGGGGGCGGGCGATGAGGAAGGCAGCGAGCGCGGCGACGCCAGCGCCGAGGAGGAGGCCGGGCGCCTGCCCGATACCGAAGGCCCACAAGAGCGCGGTCGCGATCATCCAGAGCAGGACGAAGGCGAGGGCAAGGCCGCCGAGAGAGCGGAGGTCTGGGCGGGGCATCGCGCTGTGCGGGGCTGGCGTTCGATCTGAGCGGCTATGACAGACCTAACGTGTCACTGGGTTTACGGGAGGTTGCGGGATCCTCCAGGCGCATGGACCTTCACGACCGACTGCGGC
>DUBD01000255.1 GCA_012960515.1 Bacteroidota bacterium
GGTTCACCAGGCGCAACCGGTTCGGTGCAAACGATGCGAGTAGACCGGGGCGCTGCATCGCCATTCGGTCCATGTACCGGCCTGGACGTCATCGCGGACAGCGCAAGGCTCCGACCGTGGGCTCAAGCTCGTGTTGCCTCTGCTCTCGGACCAGTACGGCAATGCCAGGTGCCAGGCGGGCGTGGACCGAAGCTCACCTGGCCTGCGCGGCGGCGGGCACGAGCACGCCGAGGACCACGGCCCGCTCCGGCCGGCCGTCCACGCGGAGCCCGAGCGTGTCGCCGGCCGCGACGCCGAGATCGGCTGCCGTCCCTGCGGAGATGAGCGCGCCGCCCGGCGTCGTGAGCAGCGCCGGGAGGTCCACCCCGCTATCGCCCTGCGGCGCGACGAACGGCCGGAAGTCCGACTCCGCGAACGCGTCGATGCCGAGGATCTGGAGCACGCGCGAGCTGTCCGCCTCCGCCCGCGCGTAGCCCTCCACGACGGGCGCGGCGGTCACGCCGAGGTCCACCGCCAGCCGGGCGTAGAGGTCGCCGGGCACGCCGCCCGGCCCGCCCACGACCGCGTGCGTCGCGCGGCCCGTCAGCGTCTCGGAGGAGAGGCGGAAGGCGCGAGTCGCGCTCGCGTTCGCGAGGTCCACCGCCACCACCACGGCCACGCCGAGCGCCACGCCCACGAGGGAGAGCGCGGTCAGCCACGGATGGCGGGTGAGGTAGCGTCGGCTGCTGCGGGCGAGCATGGCGGGCGAGTCAGTGAGTCAGCCGAGTCCGTGCGTCAGAAGCCCCGCCCGGCTGGCGGCGCCAGCCGGCGGGTGGGGACGCCGCAGACCGGACCGATTGAACACGGACCTACGGGGCGCGGAGGCTGGAGACGTCCGGCACGAGGTCGCGGTAGCGCTCGGCAGGGAGGCGGAAGACGCGGCCGCCGGAGCGCGTGAGCACCGCGAGGCCGTCGTCGCGGCGGAGGATCCAGACGTCTCGCGCGGAGCCGTCGGTGAAGAGGAAGGTGAGGAGCGAGGTGTAGTCCTGCTCCACCGTCTCCGCGTCCACGTCGTCGTAGGTCTCGGAGCCGTCGAGCGGATCGAACCGCGCGAGCCAGGCGGAAACGGCCGCGGAGTCCATCGGCGCCTCGTCGATGCTTTCCAGGACGATGCCGCGGTCGAGGTTCACGTCGTACGCGCCGGCGGCATCGCTGACGGTCACCACGCCCACCTCGTCGGGCTCTATGCGGAGCGCTTCGTTGGGACCCGAGACCACGCTGGGCTCGGCCTCTGGACCGGCCACATCACCGACACGCGGTGGGGCCTCGCGAGGGGCCTCTTCCGTGGAACAGGCCGCGAGTGACACGAACAGGGCGAAGAGAAGGGCGCGCATAGCAGAAGGGGAAGGCGCGATGGGACGGCGGACCGCCGCCGGGGGTCCCCGCGCAGCCGTTAGACGAGGCCCGCCAGCTGGCCCAGCCCGTAGAGCGTGAGCCCCGTCGCGAGGAGCACGTGCATCCCGAGCCCGAGCTGGTACATCAGCGGGAGCGTCCGCCAGCCGCCGGGCGCGCCGAGGAGCCGGGCCTCCACGCCGACGAACGCCAGCCGGCCGAACAGCACGAGGCCGAGCGGAAGCGTCCACCCGCGGAGGAACAGGAGCAGAAAGGACACGACCGCGGCCGCGCCAAAGGCGAGTGCCATCGCGAGGCCGCGGGGTGTGATCCGGCGGCCGCTCACGCCGGGACGGCCCCGCCGCGCTGGCGGACGAGGTCGGCGGGGTCGGGCACGACGGTGTCCAGCACGCGGGCGGACGAGAGCACGCCCGGCATCCCCGCGCCCGGGTGCGTCCCCGCGCCGACGAGGAAGAGGCCGTCCACGTCTTCGGAGACGTTGTGCGGGCGGAAGTAGGCGCTCTGGAGGAGCTGCGGCTGGATGGAGAAGGCCGCGCCCTTGAGCGAGAGGTAGTCCTCCTCGAACTCGCGCGGGGTCAGCGCGAGGGACGCCGTGACGTGCTGGGAGAGGTCCGGCAGGACCGTCTTCTCCAGGAAGCGCTCGATGGACTGGCGGTAGCGCTCCGCCTCGCGCGACCAGTCCGTGCCGCTCTCCAGGTGCGGGACGGGCGAGAGCACGTAGAACGTCTCGTGGCCCGGAGGCGCCATGCCGGGGTCCGTGGCCGTCGGGCGGTGGAGGTAGAGCGAGAAATCGTCCGCCAGCGTGTGGTTGTCGAAGATGTCGTCCAGCAGGGCTTTGTAGCGCGGCCCGAGCAGGATCGTGTGGTGCGCGACGTCCTCGTAGGTCCGGTCCGTGCCGAAGTACCAGACGAACAGGCTCATGGAGAGCTTGGTCTTGTCCACCTTCGCGTCCGTCCACGTGGTCCGGTGCTCGGGGCGGACGAGGTGCTTGTAGGTCCACGCCGCGTCGGCGTTGCTGACCACGATGTCGGCGGGGATGTGCTCGCCGGATTCGAGGCGGACGCCCGTCGCGCGGGGCTTTTCACCCGACGGGCGGGAGGCCTCGGCGGTGATCTCCTCCACGGTCTCGCCGTAGCGAAACGTCCCGCCCAGCCGCTCCGCCAGCGCGGCGATGCCCTGCACCATCGCGCCGGTCCCGCCCATGGCGTACCACACGCCCCAGTGCCGCTCCAGGTACGCGATGAGCGCGTAGATGGACGTGGTGGAGAACGGGTTGCCGCCCACGAGCAGCGGGTGAAAGCTGAAGACCTGCCGCAGCCGCTTGTCCTTGATGTACTTGCTGACGAGGCCGTAGACCGTCCGGTGGCTCTCCAGGAGCACCATGCTCGGGATGATCTTGGCCATGTCCGTCACCTTGCCGAAGGGGACGTGGCCCAGTTCCAGGAAGCCGGTCTCGAAGATGGCCTCGCTCTTCTTGAGGAAGCGCCGGTAGCCCTCCACGTCGTCCGGGTTGAACTTCGCGATCTCCGCCTCCATCGCGGCCTGGTCGCCGGTGTAGTTGAAGACGGAGCCGTCCTCGAAGCGGATGCGGTAGAACGGCGTCGTGGGGACGACCTCGACGTGATCCTCGCGGCGCTCGCCCGCGATCTCCCACAGCTCGTCGAAGAGGAACGGCGCGGTGATGAGCGTGGGGCCCATGTCGAAGACGTAGTCCCCGCCATCGCCCTCCACGCGGGTGACGCGCGCGCGGCCGCCGGGCTGGTCCAGCCGGTCCACGACCGTCACGCGGTAGCCGCGGACGAGCAGCCGCACCGCGGCCGCCAGCCCACCGAAGCCGGCGCCGATGACGACGGCGTGGGGCGCGTCCGGCCCGGCCGGGACCGGCTGGCGGGACGTGTTGAGGCGGGCGTCCTTGCGCTTCGCGAGGGTGCGGATCCAGGAGGGCACGAGGTTTCAGTCGCGGGTGAAAGTTGCCGGGGCTACCCGGCCCCGGGTGCCGGGTTCCGTGCCCGTGGCCTCGCGCGGACGTTTCGGTCCGGTGCGCCGGCGGGCGCGTCAGGCGGCGGACTGGCGGAGGCCGTAGACGGCGGCCGCCTCGCGGAAGACGGTCGCGTGGAGATCCGCGGTGTCGTACGCCGAGGTGCGGCGGTCGGCGCGCTCGCCGCGAGTGGCGTAGCCGCCGGAGAGGAGCAGGCAGAGCGGCACGCCGGACTGGCGGACGGTCTCGGCGACGGCCCGGTCTCGCGCCGCCAGCCCCTCGCGCGTGAGCGAGATCCGCCCGAAGCGGTCGCCCGCGATCACGTCCACGCCCGCGAGGTAGACCACGAGGTCCGGGTCGGCCTCGGCGATGACCTCGGGGAGGTGGTGGGCGAGCGTCGCGAGGTAGGCGGCGTCGTCCGTGCCGTCTGGGAGCGCCACGTCTCGCGTGGAGGGCGGCTTGTGGAAGGGGTAGTTCTTCGCGCCGTGCATGGAGAAGGTGTAGACGCCGCCCGCCGGCCACGCCCGCTCCCCGCCGAAGATGAACGCCGTGCCGTCGCCCTGGTGGACATCGAGGTCCACCACGAGGGCGCGGCGGATCCAACCGGAGCGGCGCAGCGCCCGCAGCGCGACGGCCACGTCGTTGAGCACGCAGAAGCCGCGGCCGCTGTCCGGGTGCGCGTGGTGCGTGCCGCCGGCGAGGTTGCCCGCCAGCCCGTCGTGCACGGCGGCGAGGCAGGCGTTCATGGTGCCCTGGACGGCCAGCCGGCTCCGGCGCCAGAGCGCGGGGCTCTGCGGCAGCCCCATCCGGCGCTCCTCCTGCCGCGTGAGCGTGCCTGTGGCGAGGGCGTCGAGGTAGCGCGGGGTGTGGGCGAGGAGGAGGTCGGAGCGCTCGGCCTCGCGTGGGGTCATAATGTCGCCAGGCGCGATAACGCCCTCGGCGAGGAGGATCTCGTGGAGCGCTGCGAACTTGCCCATCGGGAAGGCATGCTTCTCGGGGAGCGGGACGACGTAGCCGGGGTGGTAGGAGACGCGCATGCAGAGACGAGGGAGGGGACGCGGAAGGCCGAAGCGGTGCGTCTCGTTCCCGCCGCGCTGGCGGTGGGCCTCGGCGAGAGGGTCCGCCAGCCGGGCGTGGTCCCGTGTGGTCACCGGCAACGTATGGGGGGGTGCCCCCTCCTGTACCCGCTATGAGACTCCTCCTCCACTCCCTCGCCCTCCTCGTCCTCACCTCTACGGCCGCCCTCGCTCAGACCGGGCGGACCGGAACGATCGAGGTGCCGCCCCCGAACCGGATGGGCAACTTCGAGATCCAGGACCTCGTCATCCAGATCTCGTACGCCGAAACCGCTCGCGGCGGCCGCGCCGTCCCGGCCCAGGTCACGGTGCGCGCGCTTGAGGGTGGGCGCCTCGACCTCCGCCAACTCTACCTCGGCGGCGCCCTCGGCGACGAGATCAGCACCATCGCGCTACGCTCGAACGGCGACGGCGCGCTCCGCGGCGAGGGGACGCTGCCTCCGCTCTCCCAGGTAGATGCGTTCCACCTCCGCATGGACCCGGACGGCAAAGACGGCCTCGTGATCGGGATGCCGCCGGACGTCCGCGGCGACTTCGGGGCGGTGCCCAGGGCGACGGCATCAAGATCGAGGTCTCGATGGACTGGCCGCTCGACGTGGACATCGTGATCGAGACCTGAGCCCGCCGCGCTGGCGGTCGGCCCCGGCGGGAGCGGCCGCCAGCCGGGCGTGATCCGGCACGGGTCGGTTCGCCGCACGACGGGTGGACTCCCCTCCCCTGCCATGCGCTTCCTTCTCTCCGCTACCCTCGTCCTCCTGCTCTCCGCCTTCGTGCCCGCGCCGCGTGTGCTCGTCGTGGGGACGGGGACGCCGCACACGCTCTCGGTCTCCGGCCTCGCGAGCAACACCGTCACCACCCGGATGCCGGGCAACGACGCCATCCTCTGGGGCCTCCACCTGGACGAGAAGGGCGACGTACCCTGCGACCTGGAGCTGTTCTGGTGGCGCCAGAACACCCGGTCGGACCTCACGCAGGGCCTGTTCAAGACCCGTTTCCGTACCTGCGGCGACGCTACGAGCAGCAACGGCTGGGCCGCCATCGGCTACACGGAGTCGATGATCTGGCTGGACTCCAACGGCGTGCCGACCGGAGATCCGCACGAGGTGGACGGCGCCCCGAACACGTTCCTCGCGGCGCACGGCCTCCGCGCCTGCCTCAACCGCCGCGGCGACCGGATCAAGGGCGTCCGCCTCTTCGGCTCCACGGTCAACCAGGACGGCGAGGGCGAGGCCCGGCGCGATCCCGCGCTCCAGAGCGAGTTCGAGCGGACCAACTGCAACGAGTGGAAGCCCATGCGCCGCTGCCCCGTCGGCGAGGTGATGGTGGGCGTGGACATCCACACGACGGGCGACGAGATCCATGGCCTCGCGCCGAAATGCGCCTCCGTCGAGGTCCGCGAGGCGATGGTCGCGCGCCCCAACTAGCCGGCGGCCGTGGTCCGCGAGGCCTCGCGCCCGCCGACACCGGCCGCCAGCCGGACGCGGGGTCAGTCGCGCACCCAGATCTGGACGCTTTTCGGCTCCAGACGGCTCGCGTTGAGCGCCCCACCGATGATGGCAACGGACTCCGGCACCTGGCCTTCGAGGTTGACCGTCCCCCCGGCGTTATCGGAGGCGGCCACCTTCCGCCAGTCGCCGTCTGGCACCCGGTAGTCGAGCTGCATCCGAACGGGCGCATCGCCGGTGTTGACGAGCGTGAGCACGCGATCCCCCACGAGCCAGCCCAGCGCCTGCGGCGCGTCCTCCGGCGCGAAGAACTGGACGTGCCCCTCCGGCACCTCCGTGCCGACGCGAAACACCTCGCCCGCCTCGCTCCGGCGCAGCGCGATGAGCCCCTGCCACCAGTCGTGCATGGCGGCGTAGTCCACCGGGCCGTCCGCCCAGCCCACGTGCGACCAGTCGTACTGGTTGGCCGCGCGGAGGTTGTAGGTGTCGCCGCGGCCCTTGAGGTAGATCGGCGAGACGCCCATCTCGGTCCGCTCCCATTCGCCGTCGATCTCCGCCGGGAGCGGCGCGAGGCCCTTGGACTTCGCGATCTCCGTCCCGCCGTGCAGCACGACCGGTCCGAGGCTCGTCAGGAGCAGCGCCGCCGCGATCCGCATCTCGGCCTCGCGCACGCCCTCGCGACCGTCCCACGCGCAGTCTCCCGTCTGGCAGCTGGCGAAGCGGTCCGCCAGCGCCCAGTTGTCGTGGATGTCCAGGTAGTTGATGCCGGCGTTGGGCGTCGGCTCCTCCGGGTAGTCGTTCGCGATGCCGCGCATGGCGTCCTCGCGCGCCTCGGGGTCGCCTCCCGCGAAGCCCCGGCTGGCGGGCGCCGGCGTCGGGTCCTCGCCGGGCGAGCCCTTGAATGCGTTGCGGGCGTCGTCCTGAAAAAAGGTGATGGGGCTGTCCGCCTTGTACCAGTCCCAGTCGGGGTTGGCCTCGTAGTCCGGGTCGTTGGAACCGATCCACGGCTCGCCGTAGATGAGCACGTCCTCGCCCAGTTCGGCCTGGATCCAGCGGAGCGTCTGCTCGTCCGTCTGCCCCGCGAGGTCGATGCGGAAGCCGTCCACGCCGAACGTGTCCACCCAGTGGCGGAGTTGGTCCAGCAGCCAGCGCTGCGTCATCGGGCGGTTCTCGCTTTTGACCTCGTTGCCGAAGGCGCCGATGTGGTTGCCGCGCTCGTCCAGGCGGTAGTAGTAGTGCTTGTCGATGCCGTTGAACGTGAGCGTCTGGAGCTGGCCCTCCATGTCCTCGCCGGTGTGGTTGAACACCACGTCGATGAGGACGGCCATGCCGCGCTGGTGGAGCGCGTCTACGAGGTCACGGAAACGCTCGCGCTCGCGCCCGGGCTCGTCGCCAGCGGAGCGGAAGCGCGACTCCACGGCGAAGGCGTGCGTGGTGCGGTAGCCCCACTGGTAGTTCTCCATCGCGATGCCCTGCTCCTGCATGAACGGGTCGTCCGCGAAGGCCGCCTGCCATGCGTCATCGGGGTAGTGGAGGTATTCCTGGACGGGCATGAGGTGGACCGTGTTGATCCCGAGCCGCTCCAGGTAGTCCAGCCCGATGGGCTCGCCGCGGTCGTTGGTGAGCCCCGGCGTCGCGAACGCCTCAATCGCGCCAACGCCCTCCGCCAGCGGGAGGCGATCCGTAAAGTCCTGCAGGTGCACCTCGTAGGCGATCACGTCTTCCATCGCGGGGCGGCCACCGCGAACCGGCGCGGGCGCCTCGAAGTCGTCGCGCCAGACGCGCGAGCGGCCCCAGGAGTCGTCGCTGACGAGGGCGTAGGGGTCGGAGACGCGGGAGCCGGTCTGGTTGGTGAAGTGCGAGCCGGGGCCGTCCGGGCCGTAGACGGAGTAGTCGTACCACGTGCCGTGCAGGTCCTCGCCGATGCGGACCTCCCACGTCCCGCTGGCGGCCGGCGCCAGCGCGTGGCGGGCGGTCTCGGGGCCGGTGCGCGTGCTGTAGAGGTGCACGTGGACGGAGTCGGCGCGCGGGGCGAAGAGGCGGAAGACGGTGTCATCACCGGGTTCGAGGTAGGCGCGGACCTCTTCGCCATCGGGGCCGGTGGTGGTGAGGTGGAGCGGGCGCGGCTCCAACGTGGCACCGAGCGGACCGGCGTCGGCGAGATCGCGCCAGAGGCCGTCGAAGCGGGCCATCGCGCGGACGGGGCGTTCCTCGCCGGGCAGGTCCACTTCCACGTAGTGCACCTGCTTCGTGTCGAGCGGGCCGGCGGGCACGAGCAGCGCGCTGTGGGCTTCGTGCGGGATGGCATCCGCGACGCGGTACTCGGCGCCGTCCCAGCGGACGATCCGGTAGGCGGCCTCGCTGGTGGGACGCGCCAGACCGTCGCCGCTGAGCTCCACCCAGACGCTCTGCGGGCCGCGAAGCTCGGCCACGAGCCGCGTCGGCGTCACGCCCTGCAGGAAGACGAGGTTGCCGCCCTCCACGTTGGGCGCGCCGGGGTGCGGGTCCAGCCACCGCCCGGCATCGACGCGGAACTTGAAGGGGACGCTCGGGCCGAGGCCGACACCCGCCGGATCGTCCACGTGGAGCGTCCAGAGGCCGTCGCCCGAGGGCGCCAGCGCCCAGGCAGCGTCGTCCATGTCGGCGCTCCAGCCGCGGAACGCGCCCGTCACCACGACCCGCTCCGGCGCGAGGCCGTAGAGCGAGGCGTCGAAGAGGAACGTGGCGCCGTCGTCGGTCAGCGCGTAGCCCTGCGCGCGTTCGAGGTCCGAGGCGCTCGGCGCGGCGGGCGTCTGCGCGATGGGGGCGGCGCAGGCCGCGAGGAGGGGAAGAAGCGCGAGGAAACGGAGCATGGCAACGGAGGGCGTCCGCCGGAAAGTAAGCGCTTCCACAAGACGGCTCCGCGCCGGGCTGGCGGTCGTGCCAGGCGAGCCCAGGGATCACGCCTTCGGCCCGAGGCGGCGGTCCCCGGCTCGGTCAGGGTTTCCGCGCGACGAGAAAGCCGTAGCGCATCGCGCCCGTCGCGAACGCGAGGCGGAGGCGGGCCACCGTGAGCGCGAACACGCGGTCGGCCTCCGACGCATCGCGCACGAACTGCCGGGTGGCCCGGTCCGTCGCGAGGCGCGCCACGACCCGCCGCGCCACGACGGTCCACGTCCGCGCCACCTCGCGGCTCCAGTCCTCGTCCGTCTCCGCCGCCAGTCCGGCGGACGCGAGCCACGCCCGGTTCTCTTGCAACGAGCCCATGCCCGCCAGCCGACCCTCGCGGCAGATCGGTTCCAGAAGGTGCCGGATTTCCCACGCGCGGGGCTGCTCCGACGTTGCCCATACGCAGAGCACGAGCCGCCCGCCGGGCCGGAGGACACGCGCCATCTCGCGAAAGACCCGCTCGCGCTCCGGCATGTGCGTGGTGCTCTCCACAGCGACGACGGCGTCCGCGGAGGCCTTGGGGAGGTCGTTCTGGAGCCAGTCCTGCACGAGCACGCGGACGCTCCCACGCGCCACCGGCTGGCGACGGGCGTAGGCGGCTTGCGCCTCGGAGAGCGTGAGCGCCGTGACCGCCGCGCCCGTGGCTTCCGCGATGCGCCGTGACGTAGCGCCGTACCCGCACCCCACGTCCACTACCTCGCGCGCCTCTCCCACCGCCTCGACGACGCGCGCCGCCAGCGCCTCGGCCGCGGCTTCCGGCGTCTCGCGGCCCGTCGTCCAGAGCCCGTGGTGGACGTGTTCGCCCCAGAGCTCGCGGTAGAAGGCGTCCAGCCGGTCGTAGTGCGCGGCGACGGCGGCGGGGTCGGAGGGCGTACGGGGAACGATCACGCCGCAAGGTATTGCAGCGCCGGGGCTTACCCGCTCTATCAAACTGCCTGTCATTGCGAGCGTCAGCGAAGCAATCTCGGCGATGAGCACTGAGCGGCGAGATCGCCGCGTCACTTCGCTCCTCGCGATGACAGACGAGAGAGGTGGTAGGCAGTCTTACCCTCCGCTCGTGGGCGTGATGAGCGCGACCTCGTCGCCCTCTGCCAGCATCGTCTCCGCCGGCACGTACCGGCCGTTCACCGCGACCCGGAGCGAGCGCCGGAACGGCGCGAGGCGGGGGTGCTCCGCCTCCAGCGCGTCCAGAACGTCCGCCGCGCTGGCGGGCGCCGCGAGCGAGACCGCCAGCGCGGCGGTGCCGAGGGCGTCGCGGAGCGAGGCGAAGGCGAGCACGCGGACGGTCATGGGGGCTTCCCTGTTCATGGAATGGAGACGGAACGGCGCGGGCGGCGGGGCTCGTTGAACGGGTCCTCTCTCTCACTTCCCCCGTTCTCATGTCTACCCGCCCCGGCCTTCTCGAAGGCAAGACCGCCATCGTCACCGGCGCCGCCGAGGGCATCGGCGAAGCCATCGCGCACAAGTTCGCCTACGAGGGCGCCGCCGGCGTCCTCCTCGCCGGTCTCCCGGACGACCCGCTCGATCAGGTCGCCAGCGACATCCGCGAGCAGTATCCCGAGACCCAGGTCGCCACGTTCGCGACGGACGTCGGCACGAAGGAGAACGCGGAAGCGTGCGTCCAGGCCGCCGTGGACGCCTTCGGCAAACTCGACGTGCTCATCAACAACGCGGGCGTGCTGCCCAAGCTGGCGGAGCTCCAGGAGTACCCCATCGAGGACTTCGAGTCGCTCATCCACAACAACATCTACACCGCGTTCCACATGACGCGGGCGGCGCTGCCGGAGCTCCAGAAGACGCGCGGCAACATCGTCTCCGCTGGCTCCGAGGCCGGGTGGAACGGCTCGCCGCAGTTCGCGCCGTACGGCCCCACCAAGGCGTACATCCACGCGCTGATGAAGGGCGTGGCGGGCGAGCAGGGCGCCTACGGCGTCCGCGCCAACTGCGTCTGCCCCGGCCCCATCGACACGAGTTGGACGCACAAGGAGACCGGCCCGATGGACGCCGACGCCGAGGAGACCGTCGTGATGTCCACCGCGTTCGGCCGCCGCGGCACCACGGAGGAGATCGCGAACGTCTACGCGTTCCTCGCCTCGGACCAGGCCAGCTACGTCACCGGCGCGCTCTGGCTCGTGGACGGCGCCACGACCATCGTCCACGGGATGCCCGGCACGGACGTCCCCGACGCGATCCGCCAGCCGCCCGAGGGCCGGCTCTCCCTCCGCTTCCAGCGGGCCTCGGACCCCACGAGCGTCCCCGCCTAGCGCCACGCGCTGGCGGTCTGGCCCGGCGAGCCGACGTGCGCCCCGGAGGTCTCAGGATCTCCGGGGCGCGACGTTGTTACGCGCCGATCATCCCGTCGATGCCCGCGTGGATCATCGCGACGGAGATCGCCGCGAGGAACAGGCTCGCCACCTTCGCAACGGCCTTGGACGTGTCCTTGCCGAGGTAGCGGAGGATCGTCGGGCCGAAGGTGAACGCCACGAACACGAGCGTGAGGTTGATCAGGATGGAGAGCAGGGTCGGCCCCCAGCCGTACTCCCCCTCCGCCAGCAGGATGGTCGTGATCGCGCCCGGCCCGACGATGAGCGGGATGCCGAGCGGCACGATGGGCAGGTCCTCGTCCTCCGGCTCCAGGTCCTCGAGCGCGTCGCCGTTGCGGCCGCCGCGGCGCTTCTTGAGATCGCCGAAGGCGAGGTCCGTCACGGCGATTACCAGCAGGATGAGGCCGCCGCCCACGCGGAGGTCGTTGAGCGTGATGCCGAGGGTCGAGAAGATGACCTCTCCGGCGAAGAGCATGAGCACGGCGAGCACGGCCGCGGCGGCGAGCGCGCGGATGAGCAGCTGGCGGCGCTGGATGGGCGTAAACGTCTCCGTCATCCCGATGTAAATCGGGAGGATGCCGGGGATGTTGATAGCGACGAACAGCGGGAGGAACGCCGCGATGAGGGCGGTCGGGAAGTCCACGAGGGCGGGGCTTGTTTTGCGAGCGGGCGAGTATCGCCACCCTGAACGTGCAGACGGTCAAGATGCCGTGTCCAGGCCCGAAGTCACGCACCGCAACCTCGACCGCGCCATCGTCGACCG
>DUBD01000256.1 GCA_012960515.1 Bacteroidota bacterium
GTCCGATGACCTCGGCGATGACGCCGTGCTCGCGTCCACCTACGGTCTGGAGAACCTCAAGCGGATCACGCCCGCGCTGATGGACTGGGCCGTGGAAGAAGGCGAGGACTACTCCGACCTATCGGAGCTGTACGGTCAGGTCGTCGGGCAGTGGAACCGGTACCTCAACCACGTCGCCCGCAACGTGGGCGGCGTCTACGCGGACACGAAGTTCGCCGGCGACGAGGGCATCGTCTACTCGCCCGTTCCCGCGGAGCGCCAGCGCGCGGCCGTCGCGTGGCTCGTCGAGAACGGCCTGAGCCGCCCGGACTGGCTGCTGGAGCCCGAGATCCTCGACCGCATCGAGCCGGCCGGGACCGCGGACCGCATCCTCCGCCTCCAGAGCGGCATCGTTTCGCGCCTCCTCGACATGCAGCGCCTCGCGCGGCTGGAGGAGCAGGCGTGGCGCCAGGGCGATACCTACAGCCCGATGGAGCTGTTCACGGACCTCCGCCAGGGCGTCTGGAGCGAACTCGGCAGCGGCGCCTCCATCGACCCGTCGCGCCGCGCCCTCCAGCGCGCCCACATCGACGCGCTGGCGGAGCTTCTGACCGCGGAGCCGTCCAACGTGGCGCGGGACCCGCAGCGGAATATGTACCGGACGCTCCCGGCCGCTGCGTCGGACGTGCGGGCGCTCGCACGGGGCGAACTGCAGGTCGTCGGTGAGACGATCCAGCAGACCATCCCGCGCTACGCCAACGACCGCCTGACGGCGCTCCACCTCGTGGACGTTCTCTCGCGAATCGTGGACGCGCTCGACACGGACGACTAGGTTCCGCCGCGAACCCAACCGCGCCCCGTGCGTGAGGAGGTCGGCCCCGAGGGGCCGGCCTCTTCCATTTCCCGTTCTCCCGTGGACCTACACGCCGCACATCCCGACGTCCTCATCCTGGTCGGCACGCAGACCGGCAACAGCGAGACCGTGGCCGACGCCGTGGCCGACCGGCTGGCGGACCTCGGCTTCGACGCCCACCTCGTGGATATGGCCGAGGCCTATCCCGAGATGCTCGCGGACTACCGCCAGCTCATCGTGGTCATGTGCACGTGGTCAGATGGCACGTTCCCGGACAACGGGAAGGACTTCGAGGAGGCGCTGCCGGGCGTCGCGCCGGACCTCTCGCGGGTTTCGTTCGGGATCATCGGGCTGGGCGACCGGGACTACCACCCGTACTACCAGACCGCCGCGATCTGGCTCGGCGAGCGGCTCCAGGAGTACGGCGCGACGGAGGCCCGCGCGATGCACGAGATCGACGGCACGCCGACGCCAGACGACGTGGCGGCTGCCCTTACGTGGACCGACGCCATCGCGGAGGCCTTCGCGCAGACCCCCGCCTCATGACGCTCGCCGATCTGGACATCGGGACGGTCCGCTTCCGTACCTCCGCCGAGGTCTTCGACGACCTCCGCCAGTCGTGCGAGGCGAACCCGGACCTCGCGACGTTCGAGGTCATCGGTGAGAGCGAAGAGGGGAGACCCATCGCGGGTGTCACGCTCGGCTACGGCCCGCAGGTCGTGACGCTCGTGGCCGGAGCGCATGCGGACGAACCCGTTGGACCGGAGACGTTGCGGCACATCGTCATCGACGGGCTCGGCGCGAGGGACTGGGGAGCCGAGGGCGGCGGGCTGGCGGCGCTCTTCGAGCGGTTCACGTTCCGCATCATCCCGCACGTCAACCCCGACGCTGAGGCGAGGAATCAGGCGTGGATCACTCGCTGGGAAGCCCTGTCCGACCGCCCCGCCGACCTCCTGGCCCACTTCCTTCGCCACCGCCGTCGGGAGCCGCCCGGCCGGGACCTCGAGTTCGGCTACCCCGCGATGCGTCCGGAGAACCGCGCCGCGACGGAGTTCCTGTTCGGGGATCGTCCCCCGCTGGCGCTCCACGCGAGCCTGCACGGCATGGCGATCTCCGAGGGCGCCCTGCTGCTCATCGAGAAGGAGTGGCTCCACGCGGATCGAGCCGAACCGCTCCGCGAGGGCT
>DUBD01000257.1 GCA_012960515.1 Bacteroidota bacterium
ATTCGGCCTGGCCATGAGCGCCGGCTATCGCAGGAAGCGACTGTTCGGCATGCTCGACCCCTGGACGGATCCGCTCGACACTGGATGGCAGGCCATCCAGTCCGGCGTGGCCATCTCCAACGGCGGCCTGTTCGGAATCGGGCTGGGTGCGAGTCGCGCCAAGTGGGGATTTCTGCCATTTGCCCACACCGACTTCATCTACGCCATCATCGCCGAGGAGTTCGGCCTCGTCGGTGCCGGACTCGTCATCGTGGGCTTCCTCGTGATCGGCCTGGTTGGCCTGTCCACGGCCCTGCACGCCCCGGATCCCTTCGGCCAACTCCTTGCAGCGGGGATCACCACCTGGATCCTGATCCAGGCATTCGTCAACATCGGTGCCGTCCTGGGCAGGCTTCCGATCACCGGCGTGCCGCTGCCGTTCGTCTCCTTCGGCGGATCGGCGTTGATCGCCACGATGACCGCTTTCGGAATCCTGCTCAACATCGCCCGCCAGACGCCGTGACCTCCGGGCGCCGGCGCGAGGTGGTGATCGCCGGAGGTGGCACGGCGGGGCACGTCCTCCCGGGCCTGGCCATCGCACGGTCCCTCGTCGACCACGGTGCGGTCGAGGGGGTGGACTCCGTGCGTCTCGTCGGCAGCCGTCGCGGGATCGAGCGGACGCTTGTTCCGGCCGCCGGCTTCCCGCTCACCCTCCTGCCCGGACGCGGGATCCAGCGTCGCCTGACGTTCGCCAACGTGGGGGCCCTCCTCGGGCTGGGTCTGGCCTGCGTGCGCGCCGTGGCCGCCCATGTGGTGCGCGCCGAGGATGCTGAAGTGGATGAGCTCCCGCGGGCGCTCCTCCGAGGGCAGCGTGATGATCTCGATGTCCTCCGTCCGCGTGTCGTAGACGAGCGCGCGGCTCGCGTCCACCTGCCCCGACAGCTCGGCGGTGATCACGTACCGGCCGTCCGGCGTCGCCGCCAGCGCGTGGGGCACGGCGAACGGCGTCGCCACGGTCTCCATCTCCATCGTCTCGCGGTTGAGCACGCCGAACCCGTTCGCGAGCGGGTCCGAGAGCGTGGAGCGGCCCACGTAGATTCGGTCGCTGGAGGGGTCCAGCGACATCATCCCCGGCGTGGCGAACGTGCCGTCGGTCTGGCCGAGCAGGAACGCGGGATCCGAGGGGTCCACCGTCAGGTCCAGCGTCCCCTTCGCGACGACGCCAGCGGAGACGAGCGAGACGTACGCCGCACTCCCGTCCGGCTCGAAGACGAAGTGGTGCGGGCCGTAGGGCGTGCTCGGCAGGCCGTGGTCGTCGAAGTAGACGCGGCGGATGAGGCGGAGCGTCTCGGCATCCAGGATCGCGAGGCTGTTCTGGCCCTGCTCCCCGGCGAAGAGGAGGTGCCGCGACTCCATGAACGGGAGGTGGCCGTCAGAGCCCGGAGCCCCCGCCTCGATCCACCGCGCGAGGTAGCGCACCTCGTCCGGCTGGAGATCGCGGAGGTTCGGGAACGGGATGTCCGCAGTCTCCGGGAGGTCGCGGACGAACCGGAGCATCAGGCTGCCCTCGGAATCGAACGGCACGATGAACCCGCTCGGGCCCGCCATCACCACGCTCTGAAGGTCGTAAGACGCCGAGCCGCTGGCGCCGGGCGTCGCCAGCACGTCGCGCGCCATCAGGAGCGGCCGCACGTAGCGCTCGTAGTCCAACGACTCGAGCGCGTCGTAGTCCAGCGCGGTGGGATCAGACGGAGCCGCGGGGGTCTCCGGAGAAACGGCGGGGCCGGCGGCGCAGCCCGCGAGGGCGACGAGAGCGACGAGGCAGAGCCGGAAGGGCGACAGAATCACGGGAGGTCAGGCGAGGGTGAAGGCATCGGGCCGCGAAGAACGCGAAGCGGGGGCGGGAGGTGCCCGCCCGCTGCTGGATGCTACGCCCGCCGTGCGTCCTCGTCCCGTCCTGCTGGCGGTTCGCCTCGCCGGGATCTGCCGCCAGCCGCTAGCCGGCTTCGACGGTGACCGTCGTGCCGTCCTGCAGGTCCAGCACCATCGTGCCCGTCGCGTCGTCCATGCGGTAGGCCGTGATCTCAGCGGGGAAGACCTCCTTGGGCTGGTCCATGTAGAAGAGCGCGTCCGCCACCACGCCCCAGTCCTCCGGCGTCAGCGCGACCGTCGCGACCGGCCCGCTCTCGCCCTCCTCCACGACGAAGGGGACGTACTGGATGATCTTGTTGAGGTGGTTGATGGCCTGCTTGACGTGGAGTCCGGGATCCATGGGTCGGGGTCGGTCGGGTGCGGCGGGAGGATATGCGCGAGGCCGGGCACGGCTCCATGAGATCCGTGCGTGACCCGGGGTCCCCCGGCTGGCGGGGGGCTCAGCCGGCCGGTAGCTTTCGGCCCCCACCGCCTCGCCGCCCATGCTCGCCGTCGCCGATCCAGTCCGCCAGCCCCCCACGACGAGCGCGGAGGAGGCCTACCTCGGGCTCGTCCGGCGCGTGCTGGAGCGGGGCGTCCGCAAGGCCAACCGGACCGGCACGGACACCATCGCGAGCTTCGGCGAGCACTACGCCGTGGACCTCGCGGAGGGCTACCCGCTGCTCACGACCAAGACGGTCTATTTCACCTCCATGCTGCGCGAGGTGCTCTGGTACCTCTCCGGCGAGGACCACATCCGCGAGCTCCGCCAGCACACCGGCATCTGGGACGCGTGGGCGGATGAGGACGGCAACCTCGAGACCGCCTACGGCCGCTTCTGGCGCCGTTTCCCGGTGCCCGAGGCGGGCGTCGCGCTCGGCGCCGAGACGTGGGTGGACGCGGACCACCCGAACGTCCGCCGCGAGGCCGACGGCTCGCTCTCGTTCGACCAGATCGGGTACGTGATCCGGGAGCTGAAGCGGAATCCGTACAGCCGCCGCCTCGTGGTGAGCGCGTGGCACCCGGCCAACGCCGCGGCCAGCCTCCTGCCCCCCTGCCACTTCGCGTTCGTCCTCAACGTGACGCCCGCGACGGACGGCGGCCCGGACTTCCTCAACGGTCACCTCTCGCAACGCAGCGCGGACCTCGCGCTCGGCGTGCCGTTCAACCTCGCCTGCTACAGCTTCCTCGTGCAGGCCATCGCGGAGCACGTGGGGCTGCGCCCCGGCCGCTTCGCCCATGCCCTCGTGGACGCCCACATCTACGTCAACCACGTGGACGGCCTCCGCGAGCAGCTCACCCGCACGCCCCGCCCCGCACCGACGCTCACCATCGCGCCGAACGACGACGGCAGCGCACGCGCGCCGGACGAGATCCGCTTCGAGGACGTGGCTCTCCACGGCTACGACCCGGATCCGGCCATCCGTTTCGAGGTGGCGGTATGAGCACGCCCTCCCCCGCTCCCGCTGGCGGCGGCCGCCAGCGGCCCGAAGTCGTCGTCATCGCCGCCGTCGCCGAGGCGCCCGGCACCCCGTCGGACCGCCTCATCGGTGACGGGCTGGAGCTGCCCTGGCACCTGCCCACGGACTTCAAGCGCTTCAAGACCCTCACGACGGGGCACCCGCTTGTGATGGGGCGCAAGACGTTCGAGAGCCTGCTGCACCAGAATGGGGGCCCGCTGCCCAACCGTGAGAACGTGGTCCTCACGCGCCACCCCACCCGCGTGGACCATCCGGGCATCCACGTCTACAGCGGCCTGACGGAGGCGCTGGACGCCTTCGCGGATGCCGAGCGGGTGTTCATCGGCGGAGGGGCCGGGGTCTACCGCTCGGTCTTGGACGAGGGTCTGGCGGACCGACTGGAGCTGACGTTCGTGGAGGGGGAGTTCTCCGGCGACACGTTCTTCCCCCCCTACCGCCACCTCCTAACCCCGCAGGGAGGCCCGTACGAGCTGGCCTCCCGGGAACGTTTTCCTGCGGCGGACGGCCGCCCGGCATTCCGTTTCGATACGTATAAGCGCATTCGAGGACACGGAACGCCCTAGTCTCGGTTGGATAGAGCGGCACCTCGCCCCTCCCTTCTGTGGCTCTTTCGTTCTTCCGCGCGCTCGACCCCTTCGCCGGTCGCATCCCGCCTCGCGCCGTCGTCCTCCGCACGCTGCGGCTGGCGCTCGTGCTCTGCGCCGTTCTCGTCGGGTCGTTCGGTGTGGTCTACCGGCTGAGCGTGCCGGGCCTGTTCGATCCCGTCTGGATCCGCGTGCTCCTGACCGGGACCGCCCTCGCGATGTTCGCGGGGACATTCACCAGCCCGTGGGTCCGGCGCCACGCCCGCGTGCTGCTGGCGGCCTATCTCAGCGTGCTCCTGGTCTGGCTGGGTGGCCTGCTCATCATCAACGCCCTGCACCCGGCCCTCGCGCTGGGCTACACGTTCACGATGTGCGGCGCGGGCGTGCTCCTCGGCTTCGCCTACAACCGGACCGCCCCGGTTACCGCGTATCTCGCGAGCGCCATCGCGGTTGCGGCGGGCGCGGCCCTCACGGCGGTCCGCCCCGAGACCTCGCCCGCAGTCTTCCTGCTGTGCGTCGTCGCCACGTCGGTCGCGCTGTTCCTCGCCAGCTACGCGCGGATCCGCGTCCACTCTGAGCGACACGCCGGCGAGCGGATGCTGCGAGACGCCGAGCGCCTGGGCGCGATGGGAAGCTGGACGCTGGACCTCGGAACGCGCGAGCAGTACTGGTCGAGCGGGCTCTACCGCCTCGTGGGCGCGGCCCAGAGGCGAGGCACGCCCCCGCCCATCGAAGCCTTCGTGGCGCCGGACTACCGCCCCGGCCTCTCCGAGCTCGTCCGCCAGCTGGCCAGCGGGGAGCAGGACGCCGTGGACGTCCGCCTCTCCATCCGCCGGCGCGATGGAGAGCTGCTCCCGGTGGAGGCCACGTTCCGACTGGACCGGACCGGCACCGGGGAGCCGTGGCGGATCGTGGGGGTGGTGCGGGACCGGTCCCGGCAGGTGGAGTACGAGACGGGCCTGGACGACGCGCGCCGAGCGGCCGAGGACGCCAACGCCCTCAAGAGCGCGATCCTCGCCAATATGAGCCACGAGCTCCGCACGCCGCTCACCCACATCCTCGGTTACACCCAGCTCCTCCGCCTGGACGCGACGGGCGACACCGCCGAGATCGTGGACACCATCGAGTCCGGCGCGAAACGCCTGATGGAGACGCTGAACGCCGTTATGGACCTCGCGCAGATCGAAGCCGGAGCGGCGCCGCTCCAACGCGCGGCGGTCAACGTGGCGGCGGAGGCGCTGGCCGTCGCCGGCCGGTTCCGGGACCAGGCGGAGGCCGCCGGCCTTCGCTTCCACGTCGCCGTGCCCCCCGAGCCCACCTACGCGCTGGCGGACGCCTCCGCCGTGGAGCGCGCGCTCCGAAACCTCCTCTCCAACGCGATCAAGTTCACCCCTTCGGGCAGCATCGTTCTCTGCGTCGAGCCCTCCCGGGGCGGCGTGCAGGTGAGCGTGCGCGATACCGGCCGGGGGATTGCGCCGGAGTTCCTCCCGCACCTCTTCGAGTCGTTCCTGCAGGAGTCCACGGGGCTCACGCGGAGCCACGAAGGGACCGGGCTGGGCCTCGCCATCACGCACCGCCTGGTGACCGCGATGGGCGGGACGCTGGAGGTGGAAAGCGCGCCCGGCGAGGGCTCCACCTTCACGATCTGGCTCCCCTCCGACCCCGCCGTCTTCGAGGCCGCCCCTGTCCCGGCGGACCACCCGCCGAGCGACGGGCGCCTCCTCCGCGACCACCTCGTGGGATCGCTCGCCATCGCCGCCAGCGCGCCGGAGCGAGCGCCGAACGCTCCGGCCCATGTGTACGGCGCAACTTCAGTGGCTAAAGCGCCCCCCGACTCGGCCGATACCCCCGCCGAACCGTCAGCACCAGTGTGCGGCTGCGCCTCCCCCCTTCCCTCAATCCGTTCGCTGGTGCCCTCCACCAGGACGCCCTCCTCCTCCGGACCCTCCGGTTGACGCTCGTGGTGTGCGGGGGCCTGCTCCCCGCCTTCGGGATGGCCTTCCGGATGGCCTCGGCGGACGTGATTGACCCGTGGGGGGTCCGCATCGTCTGGACCGCGCTCTGCCTCGCCCTCCTCACAGCGACGTACCGCATTGCGTGGGTCCGTGCGAGCGCCCCCCAGGTCCTCCACATCCTGCTTTCCGGGATGGTTGTCTGGCTCGGCATCCTGTTGTACGCCAACGGTCTCGCGCCCGAAATCGCGCTGGGCTACCTGTTCACGTACGCCACCGTCGGCTCCGTTCTGGGGCTCACCTTCGACCGCTTCTCCTCGACGGCCGCCTCCATCCTGTTGGGCGCGGGCGTCGCCGTGGTCTCAGCGTTCTCTGTGGACGCCCCGGCCGTCTCCCCGGGATTCTTCGTCTTCACCGTCGCGGTGACGGGCGCCATCCTCCTGAGCGGCACGCTCGCGCGTCTGAGGGACCGCGAGGTGCTGGACGCCCGCGACCACCTGCTCCGCACGGCGGAAGCACTCGGCCAGCTCGGCTCGTGGAGCTACGACATCGCCACCGGGCAGCGGCAGTGGTCCGAGGGGATGTACAGCTTGGTCGGGCTGCCCGCCTCGCCGGCGTCTCCCCCGCCCCTCGCTACCGTCCTCCCGGAAGAGGAGGTGCTGGCGCTGACGGCGCTGGAAGCGGACCTCCTCTCCACCGGCGCCCCCACCGCAGAGCGGACGCTCCGGCTCCACCCGTTCGCCGCCGCTCCCATCGACGCTCGCGCGACGGTGCGCACCATCCGCACGGCTGGCGGCCCGCCTCGAGGCGTCGTCGGGGTGCTGGCAGACGTGACCGACCAGGTGGAGCGCGAGCGGGAACTGGAGCGCGCGAAGGAAGAAGCCGAGAGCGTGGCGGCGCTGAAATCCGCGATCCTGGAGAACATGAACCACGAGATCCGGACGCCGCTTACGGCCGTGATCGGCTACGCGCAGCTGCTCCGGATGGACGCGCCGGACCACCTGATCGACCTCATCACGCCGATCGAAACCGGTGGGCACCGGCTCCTGGAAACCCTCAACGCCCTCCTCGACCTCGCGCAACTGGAAGCCGGGGTCTCCTCCCCTTCCGCCGGCCCGTTCAACGTCACACCGCTGCTGGCCAACGCCACCCGGACCGCGCGAGAGCAGGCGTGCACCCAGGGCCTGGCCTTCACCACCTCCCTGCCGGAAACGCCCCTCGCGGTTACCGGCGACCCGGATGCGCTGACGTGCGCGCTGGAGCACCTCATCGGCAACGCGCTCAAGTTCACCGAGGCGGGCGGCATCGCGGTAACGTCGGAGGCCCGGGACGGCTGGGCCGAGATCCGCGTGAGCGATACCGGCCCCGGCATCGCGCCGGAGTTCATGGAACGGCTGTTCGAGCCGTTCCAG
Organism: Bacteroidota bacterium; assembly: GCA_012960515.1. Taxonomy (GTDB): domain Bacteria; phylum Bacteroidota; class Rhodothermia; order Rhodothermales; family Rubricoccaceae; genus Rubricoccus. The sequence continues at coordinate 7,320 of DUBD01000257.1, forward strand.
CAGGAATCCACCGGCACGCGCCGGCTCTACGAGGGCTCCGGCCTCGGCCTCGCGGTCTCCCACCGCCTCATCACCGCCATGGGCGGCACCCTCGCCGCCAGCAGTGTGGTCGGCGAGGGGACTACGATGACCCTCCGCCTGCCGCTGGCGGAGGCTCCCGAACCGCGCGAGACCGCGTGGATCTCGCGCCCCGACCGCGGGCGAGCGGCCGGAGCAGGCCCGGTTAGCGCAGACGCGTCAGCCGCCGCGTGATCGTGCCCTCGCCCGAGACGAGACGGAGCGAGTAGACGCCGGGCGCGAGACGAGCGCCGCCGACCGAGACGGTCACCGTCCCGCCCGGGAGCGCCCCCTCATGGAGCCGCACGATCTCGCGGCCGAGGACGTCCACCACGCTCAGCTGAACAGCGCCCGTCGCCCGGACACGGACGCGGGTCCCCCCGCGAAACGGGTTCGGCCCGTCCACCTCCAGCGCCAGCCCAGCAGGCGCGGTCTCCGTCCCGACGATGAGGCCGGGGAAGTAGGCCCGGCGGATCAGCGTGGAGTCCACGACGAACGGGTTGACGCACGAACCGGAACCGCAGCCGGTCTGGTACCGCGCCACGAGCTCGGAGCGGACGACCTCGGCCTGATCCACGCGGTCCGCGTTGTGCCAGTCGAAGAGATCGTCCTGCTGGGCGGCAAACCAGGACTGGCTGGCCACGTCGTTCCAGACGGTGGCCATGTAGAACATGGCGCGCGCCACGTTGCCCTTGTGGGCCTCGCGCGGCTCGAAGGACTGCCCGGAGCGGAGCTCGCTCCACTCGTCGCGCTCGTTCTCCGGCGGATCGGCGGAGGTGGCCGTCTCGCCGCGGTACCAGCGCGTGGTGAGGTTGTCCGGGATCTCCGCGAACGGGAGGTTGCCGCGGTCCGAGTTCACGCTGACGCGCGTCGGGAAGAGGTTGTGGAGGTCGTCCTCGGAGCGGTGGCTGCTGCCGCCCGCCAGCTGGGAGCGGGGGAAGGTGTGCTCCTGGTTGATGCCAGACCCGTTGTTGTAGACGTCCTGCGAGGGGTCGCTGTTCGGGACGCCGTCGAACGGCACGAACAGCCCCGTGTACACGCCGATCACGCCGAGCTGCCCGTCCACGGTGACGGAGTCGATACGGGCGTAGAGGTCGTCGTTGTCGCCGGAGAGCGAGGACGGGCGGTAGTCGGCGCGGATGGCGGCGCGGAGTTCGGCGCCGGACAGGCCGGGGTAGAGGACGGTCTGGTCCTGCGCGCTGGCGGCGGTCGCCAGCGCGGCGAGGACCACGAGGAGGAGGGAGCGGGTCACGGTAGACAGAGACGGTGGGGCCTCAAGATGCAACACCGCCTCCCCGGCGCGCGCGCGCGCCGTTGGCGGCTAGTCTCCGGGGCGCCAGCTCCGGTTCGTCTTCTTCTCGGCGCGCTTCCGTTTCGCCTCCAAACGGCGCCGTTTGGAGGCTTTCGTCGGCTTCGTCTTCTTCCGGACCTTGACAGGCTTCGCGCGCTCTTCCAGCGCCTCGCGCAGCTGCTGCACCGCGATGGCCTTGTTGCGGAACTGGCTCCGGCTCCGCCGGGACGTGACCACGATGCCGCTCGGGCGGTGCGTGAGCCGGACCCCGGTCTCTACCTTGTTCGCGCGCTGCCCGCCCTTGGTGGAGCCCGAGAGCGTCTCCACGTCGCAGTCCGCGAGGAGGGCGTCGGAGGACAGGTCGGGCATCAGGCGAGGTGCTTCTCGACGCGCTCCAGGCGGCCGAGGACGAAGTAGAGGATGAGTGCGGTCCCCGCGGCGAGGACGTAGTGGCCGAGCGCCACGGCGATCCCCACCGGCGAGACGGCCAGGATAGCGGCGGCCGTCGTGACGCCGCGGATCCGCTTGTCGCCGCGGTCGCGGAAGACGAGCCCGCCGCCCACGAACCCCAGCCCTGTCGCGATGGCCTGGATGGCGCGGACGGGGTCGGTCTGGGTCGCGTCGTCCACGGTCGGGTCCACGGCGCCCGCCAGCAGGCTGACCTTGAGAAAGAGGAACGACGCGAACGACACGAGCATCATCGTGCGCAGGCCGGCGTCCTTCCCCTCCCGCTCCCGCTCCCAACCCACGACGCCGCCGAGCGCGAGCGCGAGGAGCCCTTCGGCGAGGAGGACGAGATCGGAGAGGGCGGTGTCTAGCATGTGGAACAGAAGAGGGGGCGCCGTCTTCTACTGCGCGAACCCTCTGCCGGTCCCGTGCTCCGCTTCGCGCTTCTCGTCCTCGCCTCGTTCGCCGTGACTGAAATCGCGGCGTACGTCCTCCACCGCTGGGTCTTTCACGGGGCGCTCTGGCGGATCCACCGGACGCACCACGACCCCGAGCACGGCCACGGACACGGGCTCTTCGAGGCCAACGACCTGTTCTCGCTCGGCTTCGCGGCCCTCTCGATGTGGCTCATGTGGAGCGGCCGAGCCGAGCCGATCGGCAGCGCCGCGTTCGCGTGGGGGACGGGGATCGCGGTGTACGGCCTGCTCTACTTCGTCCTCCACGACCTGTACGCGCACCGTCGCTTCTGGCCGTTCCAGACCAAGAACCCGACGGCGCAGGCCGTCAAGCGGGCGCACGGCCGGCACCACCAGTCGCTGACGAAGGAGGGCCAGGAGCCCTACGGGCTGTTCCTCTTCCCGCCGAGCTACGGCCGCCGGATGCGGCGCAAGCGTGAGGCCGCCGGGTAGCGCCGCCCGCTGGCGGCCCCGTTCAGAGTGAGCGCCAGCGGGTCAGGCGCGGACGGGCTCCGTGGCTCCGTCGCCGGAAGCGAGAGATTCAGTGCCGGCGGAGGGGGCAGGCTCAGCCGGGGGCGTCCGGGTGAGCGCGAGGACCACGTCGCCCGCCAGCAGTGCAGGCCGGTGCTCGTCGGCCACGACGCGGAGCTCGTGCCCTCGCGCCACGAACAGCGGCAGGAAGCCGTCGAAGTCCAACTCCAGGTCGGCGATGGTGCGGTCCTCGTGGATGGGGATCGCGTGGACCTCGGCGCCGGCTTCCACGGCGTCCTCGATGTCGTCGTAGGTCGCCTCGCCGTCGAACAGCGGCCGGCCGCGGAGGTGGCGCGGGATCTCGCCCTCCAGCCTCCCGCTCGCCTCGGCACGCATGGGAAGCTGGTAGACCTCGTCGCCCTCGAACACCTCGCCGAAGTGGAGCGCCGCGAGCGCGTTGACCTCGTCGTTGGGCGTCATCGCGAGCATCCGCCCCACGCCCGAGAGGTCCAGGTCGTCCTTGATGCCCTCCGCGAGGACGTTGGCGCGCTGCGCGTCCAGCCCCCGCTGGCGGGCGCGCCGGATGTTGCCCGCGTTCGCGTCGATCAGCAAGACGGGGAAGCCGAGGTCCTTCAGCTTCTCGGCCATCCGCTGCGCCCACCCGTGCGCGCCCACGAACAGAACGCCCTGCGGGTCCGGTGCCGCGAGGCCGAGCCACCGCGCCAGCGGCGAGATGGTGAGCCCGTAGACGGCCACCGTCCCCACGATCACGAGGAACACGACCGGCACGATGGCCTCCGCCTGCCCCGGATAGAACTCCGCGAGGCGGAACGAGAAGAGGCTCGCCACAGCTGCCGCCACGATCCCGCGCGGCGCCAGCCACGAGAGAAACACGATCTCCTTGCCGTCCAGCGTCGTCCCGAGGCTGGAGAGCCACGTCGCCAGCGGACGGACGATGAGGATCAGGCCGCCGAGGAACAGCAGCGGGCCGGGCGCCAGCATCACGTCCAGCGCGCTCAACTCCAGCCTCGCGCTGAGCATGATGAACAGCAGCGAGATGAGCAGCACGCGGAGATCCTCCTTGAACTCCACGATGCGGCGGACCGAGACGTAGGGCTGGTTCGCCATAAAGATGCCCAGGAGGGTCGCCTCCAGAAGCCCGGCCTCTTCCTGCAGCGTGTTCGCCAGCGCGAAGGCCGCCACCACCACCATCAGCGCGATGGGGTTCTGCAGCCAGTCCGGCACGAGCCGCCGCCGGAGCAGGAAGATCAGCAGCGCCGCCGCCAGCACGGCCACGCCCAGCCCCACGATGATCTCGAAGGCGATGCCCTCCAGCAGGTGCCCCACCACGTTGCCGATCTCGCCTCCGCCGGACTCTTCGATCAGCACGACGGACTCCAGTACGAGCACGGCGAGGATCGCGCCGATGGGATCGATGGTGATGCCCTCCCACTTCGCGATGGTGCCGACGCGCCCGGCGGGCCGCACGTGCCGGATGAGGGGGAGAACGACGGTCGGGCCGGTTACGGTGAGCAGCGAGCCGATGACGACGGCGACCTCCCACGAGAACCCCACGAGGTACCTCGCGCCGATGGTCCCGAGCACGCCCCGGGCGAGCATCCACCGCACGCTCTCCACCACGGCGCCCACCGCCGTGTAGCGCGGCCGCCACCCGGTGTGCTCGACCAGCTTGGCCACGCTCACGCACGGCGAGTGCGCGACGTGGTCCCGGCACTGGCCCGCGGCCACCGCGCCGACGGCGGCCTCGAACGCGGCCCACGACCCGGCGAACGCGAGGGCGCCGCG
>DUBD01000258.1 GCA_012960515.1 Bacteroidota bacterium
GACGTGTCGGCCCAGTTCTCGGGCTACGACGAGATCTCGCTCGTTCTCCAGCGCCGCCCGGACGCGAAGCTGCTCAAGCGCTCGGTCACGGTCAAGACGACCGCCAGCGTGTGCGGGGAGTGCGGGTGGGTGGAGCTCCGCGCGAAGGATCCGCAGACGCTCTGGGAGGCCCACCACGACCGGCTGGCGAACGAGTAGGCCCGTCCCGCTGGCGGTCCGTGCTGGCGGCCGTGACACGCGATGGGTCACGGAAAAGGCACCGAAAGCCGCGTATGGGCGGGCTATGTTCGGCCGTCCCTCCGCCCCCCGTCGCTCATGCCCGTCGCGCGCGTCCCGCTGTTCTTCCTCCTCTTGTCGCTGGCACTTCCTGCGGCCGCGCAGCTCCGTTTGAGCGCGCCTCTCCCCACGAGCGCGAAGGCGAGCGGAGGGGGCACAGAGTTTTACCTCGAGCCGGTCACGTCGGACGGGGCGTTGGGCTTCCCGGTCGGAGTTGCGGCCTCGCCGGACGGGCGGCTGTTCGTCGCGGAGAAGAACGGACGGGTCAAGGTGGTCCACGCGGACGGGACCGTGCCGAGCACGCCGTTCCTCGACCTCCCGGATGTCTACCCCGATGGGGATCGCGGACTCCTCGGCATCGAACTGCACCCGGACTTCCCGGAGACGCCCTGGGTCTACGTCCTCTATTCCGTGGACGACTCGCCCCAGCCGCGCCCAGACTCCCGCTCGCGAGGCTACGGCCGCCTGGAGCGCTACCGCCTGAGCGAGAGCAACCCCGATGTCGCGGACCTCTCGTCTCGGCAGATCCTCTTCGGGGAGAGCTATGAGGACGGCATCCCGTCCTGCTTCAACTCCCACACGATCGGCACCGTCGCCTTCGGGCACGATGGAAGTCTGTTCGTGGGCGCGGGTGATGGGGCCTCGTGGGCGGAGGTGGACCCGGGCGGGCTCTACCCGGAGTGCTTCGGGGAGAACCTCGTGCCGGAGGAGCAGGACCAGGGCGCCTTTCGCGCGCAGTGGACCGCCAGCCTTGCGGGCAAGATCCTGCGGCTGGACCCCGAGACGGGCGAGGGGCTGGCGGACAACCCCTTCTACACCGGCGACCCGACGGACCCGGAGTCGAAGGTCTGGGCGCTCGGGTTGCGCAACCCGTTCCGCTTCACCGTCGGCCTCCGCGACCCGAACCTGCCGACCGCCCCCGGCGAGCTGTTCATCGGCGATGTGGGCTGGGGCTCGTTCGAGGAGATCAACCGCGCCCGCGGTGGTGAGAACTTCGGCTGGCCGTGCCGCGAGGGCCCGCGCCCGCTGCCTGCGTACGCCAGCGCGACGCCGCCGAACGCCGCTCTAGCCTGCGAGCAGCCGCGGGCCGGGGTCGTGACGGGGCCCCTCGCGTACTTCCACCACTACCTCCCGGACCAGTCCTCGCCGGGCGGGCGCGTGGCGTTCTCCATCACGGGCGGAGCGTTCTGGGACGGAGACGCGTACCCGGAGCGCTTCCAGCGCCGGCTGTTCTTCGCGGACTACTCCACCGGCTGGGTGCTCGCCGCGGAGGTGAACGAGGACGGGATCGTCGCGGTGGAGGAGGTGTTGTCGGAAACGTATGGGCTCGTGGACCTGACGCAGGACCCGGTCTCCGGCTTGCTGCTGGCGGTCGATATCGCGCAGCAGCGGATCGTGCGGTTGCAGCACAGCGGGTCGGGCGTGAACCCGCCCGTCGCGCGGGCGCAGGCGAGCCTCCGGTACGGCGTGGTGCCCGCGAGCGTGGAGTTCACGAGCGAGGGCACGTTCGACCCGGCGGGCGGCACGCTCACCTACGAGTGGTCCTTCGGTGACAACACCGGCGCGACGGGGACGCGCGTCACGCACCGGTACGATCAGCCCGGCACGTACGGCGCGACGCTCACGGTCACGAACTCGTCGGGGCTCACTTCGCAGACGACGATCCCGGTCACCATCGGCAACTCGATGCCGGAGGTCGAGGTCCTCCAGCCCACGAGCCCGCT
>DUBD01000259.1 GCA_012960515.1 Bacteroidota bacterium
GACGAGGGTGGTCCAGTGGGGATCCAGGCCCTCGATGAGGACCAGCCGTGCCTTCGCGTCGCCCCTGAGCAGGGCGCCGAGGGAGATGTTGCGCTCCACGGCACGCGTCAGCTTCTTGCGCTGGTCCTGAATCCGCCCGAAGACGCGCATCTGAACCTTCCCCATCAGGATGAGCGGCTGCCCGACCGCGCTGGCGAGCATCGTCCGTGCCCAGTTCGCGAAGCCCACGGCGGCGCCGCCGAACATCGAGAACACGAGGAGCGGCACGACGGACTCGCTCGCGAGCCCCGCCAGCGAGGCGAGTTGGACCGGCACGCCGAACGACAGCACCTCTCGCGCGGCCTCGCGGTCGAACCCGAACCGGGGGCGCCACCACGCGATGGCCATCACCCAGACGGTCCCGATGACGCCTCGCGCCAGCGTTCCCCAGATCAGCGCCCATACCTCCAACCCCATGAGCGCCAACCCCACGGTGACGCCGTAGTACGCCACCACTTCCACGACGTCGATCACCGCCAGCTTGTCGTGGCGGAGCGCGCGCTGGATCAGCACCGTCGGCATCGTCTTGAGCGAGGCCAGCACGAGGCTGAATGTCAGCACCCGGATAAGCCAGACGTGGTCCGTGGTCAGCTTGGGGTAGACCCCTACGATCAGGTCCGTCCCGAACCAGAGGATCAGGCACGAGACCAGGACGATGCTTTGCTGGATGGTGAACACCGTCCGCAGTTCCGCCTCCGTCACCGAGTCCTTCTTCCGGAGCAGCGTCGCGGAGAGCCCGAAGTCGCTGAACCGTTGGAGGAAGTACACCACGAACCGGACAACGGCGAACAGTCCGAACGTGGCGGGGTCCAGCACGCGGGCCAGGACCACAAACCCCAGGAAGTTGATGCCGCGCACGACGATCTGGCGGCTCATGAGCGCGCCAGTCGCGCGTACCGCGCGGCCCTTCACCTGGGACAGTTCCAGCTCTTCTTCAACGCTCGCACTCGCGCCAGGGCCAGGAGAAGGCACCCCGGAACCGTCCACGGGCACACCACTCCCGCCAGCGGGCGAGCGCGGCGCCTGCGGATCCGTCGGGTCACCGGATGCGGAAGGCGGAGGAGGAGGCATGAGGGCGGGCGCCGAAGCGCAGTGGAAGGTACGCGGGCGAGCTAGGTGCCGGTGTCAGGAGGAGATGGGGCCTCTCGCGCACCCGGACGGTCCACCACTCGGCCGAAAGCCTCTACGGCCGCGCTGCGGAGCCACTCGCCAGACTCGCCGACGAGCCGGGGCGCGAGGGCCAGCACCCCGATCCACGCCGCGCTGGCGGTCGCGCTGCCCACGAGGAGGCTCGCCAGCGGTGGGAGCCCAGTGGCCCGGACCGGCACGACGGCGAGGTGCGCCAGCCCGCCGCAGCCGATGGCCAGCCCCAGACCCGGCAGCAGCGTAGCAAACATCGGGAGCGAGCGGACCCCGATGTCCCGGGCCGCCGTCACCGAAACGAGGGCGTAGTACAGACCGGCCGCGCCCACCACAGCCACTGCGACCCCAACCGTTCCCCACGCTGCGCCGAACCAAGCGCCCAGCAGCACAGCCGCAGCGTAGATGCCCTGGAGTACGGCCGCCACGAACACCCGGCCGCGCGATCGGAGCAACGTCCCTCCCACTTTGTACGCCACGCGCAGGTAGATCCCGAACGCGAGCACCCGCAGGATCGGGATGGCATCGACCCATTCCGGACCGAGGACGACCAGCACGACCTCTGCTGCCAGCACGAACGTCAGTGCCGAGACCGGCAACAGCACGATCCCGCAAAGCGCCGTGGTGCGATACAACGCCTTCTCCAGCATCACCGGATCGTCCTGCGTGCGCGAGAGGACCGGAAACAGCACGCCGCTGAACGTGCTCGCGAGAAACGAAGCGGGCATCGTCATGACGTTGTACGCGCGATCATAGAGTCCCAGGATTCGCGTCCCGAACAGGCGCCCCACGACAAGGGAATCGCCCTGTCGCGCGAGGCTGTTGAGCAACCCCTGCGCCATGATCCCGGCACCGAACCGCCCGATGTCCCCGGCCGCCGCCCACGTCCCCCCGCAGATCGCGTGCGGAAACCGCGCCAGATACCCGGAAGCCCGCAAGGCGCTCTGCGCGACTCTCCCGCCTACGAGCGCCCAGACGCCGTACCCCGCGAACGCCATCGCGACGCTCACCACTCCGAGACCGACCACGTCCGCCGCCGCGCGAATGATCACGGCTTCACGGAACGCCAGCGCCCGCTGCTGGAGCGCTCGGGACACAGCGCTCACCCCGTCCGCGACGAACACGAGCGCGAGGCAAGGCAGCACAGTCAGCAACGCCGGAATGTCGAAGAACTCCGCCATCGAGGGCGTCACCACCCAGACGAGCCCGAACAGGGCGATGCTCACGCCGACGGAGATCCAGAACGCTGCCGCCAGGTGCTGGCGGCCCAGTTCGGCGCGCTGCACGAGGGCGGGCGCCGTAGCTGCGTTGACGACCTGCGCCGCGATCTCTACCACGACCAGCGCCGCCCCGACGACGCCGAACGCCGATGGCGGAAGCAGCCGCGCCAGCACGACGGTCACGACCGCCGCGACGGCGAAAAAGAGGACTCGGTCGGCCGACATCCAGAGCGCGCCCGCCAGCGCGCGGCGTTGGAGTCGGTCCGCACTCACGCAGTCCGGTCCGGCGCGGTGATCGCTTCGGCGGACCCGGTCCGGCCGTCACCGGACGCGACGGGGTCCGCCCCCCCCCGCTTGATGGGCAGCCACACCGAGCGGTACCAGTCCACGAACTGGCGGAGGCCGTCGTCGAGAGACGTCTGCGGCCGGAAGCCAACCGCGTCCTTCAGCCGGTCTACGCTGGCGTGCGTTTCGAGCACGTCGCCGGGCTGCATCGGCAGGAGGGTTTTGTCGGCCTCCGTCTCGAACAGCCGCTCCAGCGTCTCGACGAACGTCGTCAGTTCGGTCGGGCGGTCGTTCCCGATGTTGTAGACCCGATAGGGCGCCGCGCTGTTGTGCGGCGTGGGCGCCTTCGGGTCCCAGTCGGCATCTGGCGTTGCGGGGCGGTCGAGCGTTCGAACGACACCTTCGGCGATGTCCTCCACGAAGGTGAAGTCGCGCCGCATCTTGCCTTCGTTGAAGAGCTTGATCGGGCGCCCTTCATCGATCGCCTCCGCGAAGAGGAAGTAGGCCATGTCCGGCCGCCCCCACGGGCCGTACACCGTGAAGAACCGGAGGCCGGTCACCGGCAGGCCGTAGAGGTGCGAGTAGGCGTGCGCCATCGCCTCGTTGGCCTTCTTGGTCGCGGCGTACAGTGAGACGGGATGGTCCACGCCATGCTCTTCGCGGAACGGCGCCGTCCGGTTGGCGCCGTACACAGAGGACGACGACGCGTAGACGAGGTGCCCCGTGTCCGACTGGCGGCAGCCTTCCAAGATGTTCGCGAAGCCAACGAGGTTGGCGTCGATGTAGGCCTGGGGGTTCTCCAGGGAGTAGCGCACGCCGGCTTGCGCCGCGAGGTGCACCACCCGGTCGAACCGGTACCGCTCGAACAGGTGGGCGACGCCCTCCCGATCGGACACGTCGAGTTCCACGAACTCGAAGCCCTCGCGCCCGGCGACCTCCGCCAGCCGGGCGTGCTTGAGGCGGACGTCGTAGTAGTCGTTAAGGTTATCGACCCCGATCACCCGCTCCCCCCGGTCAAGGAGATGCCGGGTCACGTGGAGTCCGATGAAGCCGGCGGCGCCGGTGACGAGAACGGGTCGGGTCATGTCACGAGGGGTGTTCCCTCAAGCTACCGATCCGAGCGTAACCCCCGTTCACTCGGGTGGTTACACGCTCGACTGAGCCCCCCGAGCGAACGGGCAACGAATGCCTAGTTGCTGAACGATTCCGAGAGGCTGATGAGCCGCTCGATCGCCAGGATCGTTGTGGAGACGGCCCCCACGACCGTCACCGTGTCCCGGAACGTCCACTTCCGGTCGTCCACGGTCTCCACCTCCACCACGTCGCTGCTCTGGATCTCGGGGTACGCGCCGGGCTCCGCGATCATATCGACGAGAGTCTCTTCGTACGCGAGGATACGCAGGTCCCCCTCCATGCGGTACACCCGGATTGTGGTCGTCCGGTCCACGTCCTCGGATCGAACGGCGAGGGAGGGACCGCCCGCCAGCGAGAGCAGCTCCACGAGGTCGACGTTGGTCCGCACGAAGTACGTCCCCGGCGCTCGCACCGTCCCCCACACAGACACCCGCTTGGTCAGCTCGCCCGGCTGCGCGTAGTAGAAGTGGTTCAGCGAGTTCGTGGGCACCGCGCCGACGTACCCGGGGGTCACGGGTTCCTGCGCGCTGGCGAGCGGCGCGAGTGTAACGGCGGCGAAGAGGAGAAGGGCGTAGCGCATGCGGAGAGGAGAAAGGGCGCGCCTCTCCCCGCGAGTGGGAAGAGGCGCGAGACGGAGAACGGGGATCAGCTCTTCTTCTGGCCGTAGCCGTAGGCGTAATCGCGTCCGTAGCGATACGCGTACTTGTAGCGGTAGCCGTAGGCCTTCGAGATGTGGAAGCCGTTGAGCACGGTGCCGATCACCTTGGCGCCCACGTTGTTCAGCGCTTCCTTGGCGGACTCCAACTCATAGTCTCGTGTGCGGCCCGAGCGGACCACCACCATCGTCGCGTCCATCTGCGTGGAGAGGAGCACGGCGTCCGTCGCCGCCAGCACCGGCGGAGCGTCGAAGATGACGACGTCGAAGAGCTGCTTGAACTCGTCCATCAAGTCGCGCATCCGCTTGGAGCCGAGCAACTCCGACGGGTTCGGCGCGAGGGAGCCTGCCGGGAGCACGTAGAGGTCGTCCGCGGGCTGCTCGAAGTCCGCCAGCGTAATCGGGCGATCGTCGAAGAGCCGTTGCACGAGCCCGGGTTCGCGGGAGAGGCCGAACTTCCGGTGCACCGTCGGACGACGGAGGTCGGCGTCCACAAGGAGCACCCGGCGTCCGCTCTGCGCGATGACGACGGCCAGGTTCGAGGCCGTGACCGACTTGCCTTCGCCAGGGTTCGGGCTCGTCACGAGGATCGACTCGATCATGGCGTCCGGGCGGGAGAACTGCACGCTCGTGCGGAGCGCACGGTACGTCTCGCTGGCGGTCGCCATGGGGTTGAGGAGTGTGATGAGGTGGGCGTCCACCTCCTTCCCGTCCACGGTGATGAAGTCCTTCCCGCCGAAGTCCTTCTTGATGAGGGCGTCCGTGTCCGGGATCGTACCGACGAGGGCGTACCCGAGGTTCTGGATATCGTCCGGCCGGAAGAGACGGTGGTCCAGGCGCACGCGGGCAACCGCGAACACGATGCCGAACGTGAGCCCGAGGAAGATGGCGAGGATGATGTTCCGGGGGCGGTTGGGGCCGGCCGGCTCCGGCGGAACGAAGGCCGGTCGGATGATCCGCGCATAGCCCAGTTCGCTCTGCTCCGCCACGCGCGCCTCCTGCAGCTTGGCCTCCAGAGAGGCGTACGTCTGCTCAGCGGCGGTCCGCTCACGCTGCAGCTGCGCGAGCGTGATGGACTGGCCCGGAACGGCGGCGAGCTCGCCCTCGCGCTGGTTGATGTTCTGCGCCAGCGAGCGGCGCTGGGCCCGGAGGCTCTGGAGCCGGATCTCGGCGGCCTGCAGCTGCGCGCGAAGCGCCTCGAGCTGCTCCGCCGCGATCTCCGCGGGGCGGATGGCGTCCGAGTCCACGGCGGCGCGGCCCGCCTCACGGATCTGGTTGTTGAGCTGCTGGCGGCGGCGCTGGAGGATCGCAATGTCCTCCGGGAGCGGCCCTTCGAAGTCCGGGTTGCGGAGTTCGAACTGCGCGATCTGCGCCTCCACCTGCGCCAGCTCGGTGCGGGCGGCGGCGAGCTGATCCGGAGACGTCGTGACGACGCGATCCCGCTGGCGGCTCTCGGCCTCGGTGATCTGCTCCCGGATCGCGGCGATCTCGGCCTGCTTGGTCTCGATCTCGACATCCACGGCGTCAATCTGGCCATCGAGGGCGCCGAGGTTGGTCACGAGGTCCGTCGTTTCCTCCTGAAGGGCGATGGCACCCGTGCGGTTCATGTACGACTCCACCGCCGCGTCGGCAGAGCGGAGGCGCTCATCCTTGTCTGCGACCTGCTCTTCGAGGAACTCGCGGACGGCAGAGACGCCCCCCCGGCTCGACGCCTGGGCCACGTTCACGAACGCCTCGGCGTAGACGTTGGCGAGCAGCGCGGCCTCGCCCGGGTTCGTGCTGGTGGCGGTGACACGGATGGCGTCCGTGTCCTGCCCGGCCGTTTGCGAGCGGATGTACCGCCCCTGCAGCAACATGCCGACGCTCCGGAGAGTAACGGGCCCACTCTGAGCCGCATTCCGCAGAATCGTGAGCGGGCGCTGCGTCTCCGGATCGCGCTCGTACTGCATCACCTCGCGTGCGGCGATCTCGGCAAGCCCGATGTCCTCTTCCAACACGAGGATCTCGTTCTGGAGGTTGGGCTCCGCTTCGATGAGCGGGTTGCTAGACGAAGTGCCCGGCAGCACCGCCTGCGCGTCGTTGTTGTCCTCGACGAGGATGGTGGCCGTCGCCGTGTAGACGTTCGGCTGCCACATCGTGAACAGCGTCGTCGGGATGAGGAGGGCGACGAGCGTGCCGAGCACGATCCACTTCCCTCGGATCGCGAGATCGATGATCTCGCGGAGGTCGATGTCGCCTGCGCGGGAGTCCCGGACGTAGACGGGCTCCTCGACGAGGATCGGCGAATCAGGCCGCTCGACAGGCGGACGCGGAGGGGTCTGGTACGGAGAGGCCATGGGCGCGCGGCAGGTCCGGCAAGGGTTAACCACCGCGAATATAGGATGGGGGCCCGAAGCGCTCTCCCCCAAGCGCTCCCATCACGGAACGTTCTCGCGCAAACGCCCCGTAGCGTCCCGCCCCGTTTCCAAGGCGTTACGCCGATTCAGGCCTCACGCCGCTGCCCGTGCGGCCAGTTCCGCGAGCACGCGGCCGTACGTCGTGCCGGGGAGCGCGTCCGCGAGCGCCGCCAGCTGGCGTGCATCGATGAAGCCCATTCGGAAGGCGACCTCCTCCGGGCTCGCGATGAGCAGCCCCTGCCGAGCCTGGACGGCGTGGACGAACTGCGAGGCCTCCAGCAGGCTCTCGTGCGTCCCGGCGTCCAGCCAAGCGACACCGCGGCCGAGCACCTCCACCGCCAGCTGCTGGCGCTCTAGATAGACGCGGTTGACATCGGTGATCTCCAGTTCGCCTCGCGCCGAGGGCGTGAGGGCGTGCGCGATGTCCACGACTTCGGGCCCGTAGAAATACAGTCCGGCGACGGCGAGGTTGGAGCGCGGCGCCGACGGCTTCTCTTCGAGTGAGACCGCCCGGCCGTCCGCTCCCAGCTCCACCACCCCGTACCGCTCGGGGTCGCGCACGGGGTAAGCGAACACGCACGCGCCGGTTTGGATCTCGGCCGCCCGTTGCAGCGCGCCCGACAACCCGCTGCCATAAAAGAGGTTGTCCCCGAGAATGAGGCAGACTGGCTCTCCCCCCACGAACTCGCGGCCGATGCGGAAGGCGTCCGCCAGCCCGCGCGGCTCGTCCTGCTCCGCGAACTCGAAGCGCATGCCCCACCGCTCGCCGTCCCCGAGCAACTGGCGGAAGCTGGGCAGCGCGTCCGGCGTGGAGATGACGAGGACCTCGCGGATGCCCGCCAGCATGAGCGTGCTGAGCGGGTAGTAGATCATCGGCTTGTCGTATACCGGGAGCAGCTGTTTGCTCTGGACGTGCGTCAGCGGGCGCAGACGGGTGCCGTGGCCTCCGGCGAGGATGATGCCTTTCATTCCGGTTCAGGGGCGGCGTTCAGGGTGTCGTACTGCTCGCGCATCCACTCCGCGAGGCCCTTCTCCTCCGCGATGGCGGAGAGCCAGTCCGTGTGGCTCAGCATCCACTCCACCGTTTTCGCGAGCCCCGTCTCCAGCGTCTCCTCCGGCCGCCAGCCGAGGTCGCGCTCGATGGCGGTCGTGTCCATCGCGTACCGCCGGTCGTGCCCCGGCCGGTCCGGCACGAAGGTGACGTGCCGCCCGTGCGGAGCGCCAGCCGGACGCTGCGCATCGAGATGGGCGCAGATCTGGTGGACCACCTCCAGGTTGGTGGGCTGGTTGCCGCCGCCCACGTTATACGTCGCCCCGCTGGCGGCGCGCGTCAGCACGTCCCAGATCGCGCGGCAGTGATCGCGGACGTAGAGCCAGTCGCGGACCTGCTGCCCGTCACCGTAGATCGGGATCGGCTGGCCGGCGAGCGCCCGGAGGATCGTCAGCGGGATGAGCTTTTCCGGGAAGTGGTATGGGCCGTAGTTGTTCGAGCAGTTCGTGATCGTCACGGGCAGGCCGTACGTCCGCGCGTAGGCCCGCACGAAGTGGTCACTCGCGGCCTTCGACGCGGAGTAAGGAGAGGACGGGTCGTAGGGCGTCGTTTCGGAGAAGGCGGGGTCCTCCGGGCCGAGGTCGCCGTAGACCTCGTCCGTCGAGACGTGATGGAAGCGGACGTCCTCGCGACCGGCCCAGAACGTCCGGGCCACGTCCAACAACGCGAACGTCCCGACCACGTTGGTGCGGACGAACGCCGCCGGTCCTGAGATGGACCGGTCCACGTGGCTCTCCGCCGCGAAGTGCACGATGCCGTCGATCTCGTGTCGCTCCATCACCGCGCGGACCGCCTCAGAATCCGCGATGTCCGCTTCCACGAAGGTGTGACGCGGATCGCCGAGCACATCCCGAAGGTTCAGGCGGCTGCCGGCGTACGTGAGCGCGTCCAACGTGACGACCCGGACCTCCGGCTCCACCGCCAGCGCGTGGCGCACGAAGTTGGAGCCGATGAACCCGGCGCCGCCGGTGACGAGGAGCGAGGTAGGGCGGAACTGCATAGGCGAAGGGTGGGCGTGAAGATACCGGACGGCCCGCCGCGCGGTCCGCTTACGCACGGGAGCCGCGGGTAGCTTCGCCGCGCCTCCCGGCCCTCCCCTACCGCACGTGCGCCTCGCCGTCCTTTCCGACGTTCACGCCAACCTCGAAGCCCTCACGGCCGCCCTCGACGAGATCGACCGGCGGGGGGCAAACGCCATCGTGTGCCTCGGGGACATCGTGGGGTACGGTCCGGATCCGGTGCCCTGCCTGGAGATCCTCCGCGAGCGCTGCAGCGCGTTCGTGCTCGGCAACCACGATGAGGCCGCCGGCTTCGACCGGGACATCCACTACCTCCCCAAGGACGCGCAGCTCGTCATCCGAGCGCACCAGGCCGCGCTGAGCGAGGAACAGCTCGAGTGGCTACGCTCGCTACCGCTCCGCGTGGAGGGGCACGGCGTCACCATCGCCCACGCCGCGCCGCGCGAGCCGGGGCACTGGCCGCGGCTGTCCACGTTCTCGGAGCTTCAAGCGCAGTTCGGCGCGTTCGAGACCGACGTGTGCTTTGTGGGCCACAGCCACCGCCCTGCGATCGTCGCGAACAAGGTGGGCGTGCTCCGCGTCCGCCCCGGCCACCGCTATCTCATCGACGTGGGCAGCGTGGGGCAGCCTCGCGACCGGGACCCCCGGCTGGCGTTCGGATGGTTCGACACCGAGACGTTCGAGTACGAGCTCGTGCGGCTCCACTACGACGTAGCTCGGACGGCGACCAAGATCCGCGAGGCCGGCTACCCCCACGCGCTCGCCTCGCGCCTGCTCCGCGGACTCTAACCCTTCCCCGCATGCTCCCGCTCCCCGACGACGTCGCCGCTGCCCTGGACTGGCTGATCCCCCACGCGCTGGCGGAAGACGTGGGCGAGGGCGACGTGACGACGCAGGCCACCATTCCGGCGGGAACCCAGGCGACGGCCCGCTTCAAGGTCAAAGAATCCGGAGTCATCGCGGGTCTCGCGGTGGCGGAGCGCGTCTTCGCAGCGGTCGATCCCGAGCTGCGGGTCCAGTGGGCGGCGGCGGACGGCGACCGCGTGGAACCCGGAGACCGCCCCGGGCAGGTCCGGGGCCGCGCCCGTTCCATCCTCGTCGCCGAGCGGCTGGCGCTGAACCTCGTGCAACGGATGGGCGGCATCGCGACGGCCGCGCACCGGATGGCGGAGGCCGCGCGCCCCGCGACCGTCCTCGACACCCGGAAGACCGCTCCCGGGCTCCGCCAGCTGGACAAGTGGGCCGTCGCGCTGGGCGGCGCGGCGAACCACCGCACGGGCTTGTGGGACATGGTCCTGATCAAGGACAACCACATCGCGGCGGCGGGCGGCGTTCGCGAGGCGCTGCTCGCGGCGACCCGTTACCTGGAGGCGAACGGCCTCACGATCCAGGTGGAATGCGAGACGAGAACCCTCGCGGAAGTCCACGAGGCGCTGGCGGCCCGCGCGGACGGCGCCCGGCTCCACCGGCTCCTCCTGGACAACATGGCCGTCCGCACGGAGGCGGGCCTGGACGTGTCCCGCCTCCGCGAGGCCGTCGAAGCCGTGGGCGGGCGGGTGCAGACGGAGGCCTCGGGGAATGTGACGCTGGACACGGTCCGCGCGATCGCGGAGACTGGCGTGGACTTCATCTCCAGCGGCGCGCTCACGCACAGCGTCCGCGCGCTGGACGTTTCGCTCAAGGTGGACCTGGAGGGCTGAGTCCGCTCATCGGCTCCGCCAGCGGCTGGCGTACACTCCGGGGTCTCCCCCCCGCGTCATGCTCCGCGCCTTCCTGCTGGCGGCCCTCGCCGCCGCGGCTTCCCCCCTCTCCGCCCAAGGCTTCGCCTCGGACGTGCCCCCCACGACCGTCGGCATTGAGCCCGTCCGCACGATGGCGAAGGCCGGCGCCCTCGATACGCCGGACCTGCGCGCGGAGTGGTCCGGAGGCGTGCAATGGCTGGAGGGCGTCGCATTCTCCGGGATGGCGTTCGGCGGCGGCCTCTACTACGGGCGCAACTGGTTCGCCGGGTCTACCGTGGCGGTGGAGGCCGACGTGCCCGTAGAGATCGTGTTCGACGCCGGGCTCAGCACCGTCGCCCGCGTCTGGCGGCGCGATCAGGGCTACGCGAACGCCGGGACGGGCCACTTCCGCGGGGCCGCCTACGACGTGTCCGACCCCTCCGCCCCGCGCCGGTTGAACGTGACCTTCGTGGAGTCGGCCCCGGATTGCGGGAGCGCGAACGGCGTCTGGGGACCGGGGCGCGACGGCACCGGATGCCGCGAGTACCTCTACATCATGGCGAGCAGCTACGACGGCGACGGCTCCACCTACGCGGACACGCCCTCGGGATTCGGCCTCGATCTCCTATACGCGCTCGCCGCGCGCATCCCAGACGACCGGTCGCTCTACGAGGCCGCGGGCACACTCACGGTCGATTTCTCTCCGCTCCGGTTCCTTTCCGTCGAGGTCCCCGCCAATGGCGAGTCCGAGCTCTCCGCGCAGTTCACCCCGCGTGCCGGGATTCCTTCCGATGCCTCCATCGTGTTCACCTACGCACGCGATGGATCCCAGCCTCAGCGTGTAGCCCCCACCATCCCCACGGAGCCCTCCGCGTTCATCGCCGAGGCGACGGCGTACGGCCTGGACTCCTCCGCGATGTACACCTTCGGTGCGAGGCTGGAGGACGCCGACGGCGCGCTGCTCTCCGAGTCCGCCAGCGCGCGGCTGCAACCGCTCGTCGCACTGAACGCATCGCTCGTCGGGCGCTGGGAGGAACGCAGTAGTTGGGCCGACGTCTGGGGGTACGTCGCGCCGGACGGCACGGAGTACGCGC
>DUBD01000260.1 GCA_012960515.1 Bacteroidota bacterium
CGATCATCACCGTGCTCGCGCCCGCCGCCAGCGCCTTGGGGATGTCGCCCGTTTGCTTGATGCCGCCGTCCGCGATGATCGGCACGTCGAACCGGCGCGCGGCCTCGGCACAGCGGAGCACGGCGGTGAGCTGCGGGACGCCGACGCCCGCGACGACGCGCGTCGTGCAGATGGAGCCCGGGCCGATGCCCACCTTGACGGCGTCCGCCCCTGCGAGGATGAGCGCCTCGGTGGCCTCCGGCGTGGCGACGTTGCCAGCGATGACCTCCAGGCCCTCGTGGTCGGACTTCGCGCGCTCAACGGCCTTCAGCACGCCTTCGCTGTGACCATGGGCCGTGTCGATCACGATGAAGTCCACACCTTCCGCGACGAGCGCCGCGATGCGCTCCGTGCTGTCCCCCCCCACGCCGACCGCTGCGCCGACCCGGAGCCGCCCCAGTTCATCCTTGCAGGCGTGCGGGTGCTTCTTCTTTTTCTGGATGTCCTTGAACGTGATGAGCCCGCGGAGAAAGCCGTCCGCGTCCGTCACAGGGAGCTTCTCGATCTTGTGCTCTTGCAGGATGGCCTCGGCCTGTTCCAACGTGGTCCCGACAGGCGCGGTCACGAGCGGGGGCTCGGTCATCACGTCCGCCAGCCGGGCGGCGGCGTCGTGCTCGAAGCGGAGGTCGCGGTTGGTCACGATGCCGACGAGGTGGCCGGCGTCGTCCACGACAGGGATCCCGCCGATGTGGTAGTGCGCCATCCGCTGGCGGGCGTCGCTGACGGTGTGCTCGGGGCGGAGCACGATGGGGTCCTGAATCATCCCGCTCTCGCTCCGCTTGACGCGCCGGACGAAGGCGGCCTGCTGCTCCGGGATCACGTTCTTGTGCAGCACGCCGACGCCGCCCTGCCGGGCCATCGCGATGGCCATGTTGGCCTCGGTGACGGTGTCCATCGCCGCGGACACGAGCGGGATGTTGACGTCGATGGTGCGGGTCAGGCGTGAGCGCGTGGCGGCATCCCGCGGCATCACGGAGGACCGGGCCGGGACGAGGAGGACGTCGTCGTAGGTGAGGCCCTCGAAGGCGATTTTGTTCATGAGACGGGAGGCTGGCGGGGTCTCGGGCACCGCTCACCGGCCCCGAGCCCCGTCGTTAGAACACGATCGGTTTGAGCTTGACGGAGCGGCGGAGGGCGTTGACCTCGTGTGGTTCGAGGCGCCGCCATCGGCCGCGGCGGAGGTTCGTGAGGTCCAGCCCGGCGTAGCCCACGCGGTCCAGCGCGACGACCTCGTGGCCGAGCGCCTCCAACATGCGGCGGACCTGGCGGTTGCGACCCTCGTGGAGCGCCATCGCGATCCGGGTCTTGTCTTTCGTATCGACGTAGCCGACCTGGTCGGCAGTCGCAGGTCCATCGTCCAGGTCCACCCCCTCGCGCAAAGCGTCGATCTGCTCGGGGGTGACGGCCTTCGCCGTCTGGATGACGTAGAGTTTGCTCGCGCCGTAGCGCGGGTGCATGAGCCGGTGCGCGAGGTCACCGTCCGTGGTGAGGAGCAGCGCGCCGGTCGTGTCGCGGTCCAGTCGGCCGACGGGGAAGAGCGCTTCGCCCTCGGCTCCCTGCACGTCCACGAGATCGAGGACGGTGCGGCGGCCCTTCTCGTCGCTGGCGGTCGTGATGGCGTCCTTCGGCTTGTTGAGGAGGACGTAGACCAGGCCGGCGGGCGTGACGGGCTGCCCGTCCACCTCCACGTCAGCGCAGGCATGGTAGAACATGGCCAAAAGGTCAAACGCCTTGCTCTTGTTATAGAACGTGATGATGTTCTTCATAATGTCCGAATTGTTTCGCCAATCCAAAGTTTGCAAATAGTTTCCGGCCAAAATGTAAATCTCCCTCTGTCGCGAAACGTTGGCGAAAAAGATGATTTTCTCCGTGTCTCCAGACTTGAGCAGAGCTTTCATGGCTTGCAGACGATTTCCGGACTGCGTCCACTTTTTCGTGGCCAAATGATAGTT
>DUBD01000261.1 GCA_012960515.1 Bacteroidota bacterium
CGAGCGCCGCCGCGCCGACCTGCCCGGACCGGAGCGCCTCCACCAGGTCGTACTGATCGACGGTCTCGCCCCGCCCGACGTTGACGAACACCGCGCCCGGCTTCATCGCCCCGAACGCCTGGGCGTCGAGCATCCGGTAGGTCGCGTCCGTCAGCGGCAGTGCGACGACCACGGCGTCGGCCTCCGCCAGTTCGCCGGCCATGTGGTCCGGCGTGACCGTGCGGAGCGCGCCGGGCGTCTCTTCGCCGCTGGCGCGCACGGCGACCGACTGCATCCCGAACGCCCCGGCCAGCCGGATCACCCGCTCCCCGATGGACCCTGCGCCGATCATCACGAGCCGCTTGTCCAGCCACTCGAACGCGGCTTCATAGTCCTCGTCCGAGCCCCACCGGCGGTCCCGCTGGTCCCGGAGCGCGCGGGGGATCTGGCGGGAGAGCGCGAGCAAAACGGCGAACACGTGCTCGCCGATGGGCACCGCGTGGATGCCCGAGGCACTCGTCACCGCGAGGTCCGGATGCGCCTGCGGGTCGAAGTCCTCGTGTTCCACTAGCCAGTCCAGTCCCGCGCTCCACGACTGGATCCACTGCAGCTTCGGGGCCTCCGAGACGAGGCCTGGCGGGAGGTACCCGAGCACGATCTCCGCTTCGTCCAGGTGAGGACGGATCTCCGCCTCGCCCTCGGCGCGGACCACGTCGTACCCATCGGCGATCTGGCGGACGCGGTCGAGGTCAGCGAGCTGGCGCTCGGGAAGGCACACGAGGAGGGCAGGCATGGGCAGGGCTTTGGAAGGGAGGGCCTCAGAGCAAAGCAGACACCGCGAGAGCGCGAGCGGTTGCACGGAACGGCGCTGCGGCCTGTGCGGGCGTAGTCTCCGCCCGATCCGCCGCCGCCCCGATGCCCACCGACGACGACCGCCCCGCCCCGCTGGCGGACGGCTCCGCCGAGCCTCGCCCCGCCGACGACGACCGCCAGCCCAGCGAGCTCTCGCCCGGCCGCAAGCGCGCCTTCACCGTCGCGATGCTTCTGCTGCCGGTGCTCTTCTTCCTCCTGCTGGAGGGTGGGCTCCGGCTCGTGGGCTACGGCGCCAGCTACCCGCTGTTCGTGGACGTGGAGGGGCAGCCGGACCTGCTCATGCCCAGCCGCGAGGTCGCCAAGCGGTACTTCACGAACCAGGCCGCCGTCCCCACGCCCAGCGCGGACTTCTTCCCGCGCGAGAAAGGCGAGGACGTAATCCGGATCGTGGCGCAGGGCGGCTCCAGCACGGCGGGCTACCCGTTCTATCGCGGCGCGAGCTTCCCGCAGGTGCTCGGCACGCGGCTGGAGCTGGCGTATCCCGGCCAGGAGGTGGAGGTCATCAACACCGCGATGGCCGCCGTCAACTCGTACACCCTGCTGGACTTCGCGGACGAGATCCTGGAGATCCAGCCGGATGCCGTCGTCATCTACGCGGGGCACAACGAGTTCTACGGCGCGCTCGGCGCGGCGAGCACGGAGTCGTTCGGGCGCAACCCGGCCGTCGTGCGGGCCTACCTCGCGCTGCGCGACTGGCGGACGGTCCAACTCGTGCGCTCGCTCATCGGCGGCGTGGCGGGGCTATTCGCGGAGCGCGAGGCGGGCGAGCGGCCCTCCAACACGCTCATGGCGCGGATGATCGGCGAGCAGAGCGTGCCGCTCGGCGGCGAGATCTACCAGGCCGGGCTCCGCCAGTTCGAGTCCAACCTGGACCGGCTGCTCGCGCGCTACGCCGAGGCCGGCGTCCCGGTCTACGTCTCCACGCTCGCCTCCAACATCCGCGACCAGCGCCCTTCATCACCGAGGCCACGGGCGGCGCGGACTGGCAGGCCGCCGCCCAGGCCGGCATCGACTCGCTGCAGGCGGGCAACGCGCGGGCGGCGGTGCCGCTTCTGGAGCAGGCCATCGCGCTGGACTCCCTCGCGGCGGACCCGTACTTCGCGCTCGGCCGCGCCCACCTCCTCCTCGGCAACGCCGAGGCCGCCCGCCAGTCGCTCGAGCGCGCGCGCGACCTCGACGCCCTCCGCTTCCGCGCGCCCACGGCGTTCAACCGCATCATCCGCGAGGCCGCCGAGCGCCACGGCGCCACCCTCGTGAACGGCGAGCAAGCCCTCCGCGATGCCTCGCCCGGCGGCCTGATCGGGCGGCGGATGATGCTGGAGCACCTCCACCCCACGCTCGACGGCTACAGCGTACTCGCGGACGCCTTCTTCGCGGCGATCCTGCGCGATGCGCTCGTGGGCCCCTCGCCGCAGTCCACGCCGCCCGGCGCCCTCGTCCGCCTCGTCACCCCGATGGACTCCCTCGCGGGGCTCGTCCGCGTGGAGCAGCTCACGCGCTCGTGGCCGTTCCGCCCGGAAGAAGCGCAGCCGCTCCGACTGGATTCCTCGCGGACGCCGCCCTACGTGCTGGACTTCGCGCGCGCCAGCATCTCCGGGACCTCGTGGCTGCCGCTGGCGGACTCCCTCGCCTCCGTCCTCGAGCGCGACGACCGCGTCCGCGACGCTCTCGTGACGCGCCGCGCCATTGTGCAGCGGTACCCGTTCGTGGCAGCGGCGTGGTCCTCACTCGCCTCGCTGGAGTTGAAGCGGGCGCAGGCCCGCGGGGACAACGCCCGCATTCCGTACATCGCCGGGCTCTACGAGCAGGCGCTGGAGCACGACCCCGCGGACCTCCAGGCGCTCGCCACGCTCGGCGCGCTGGCGCTCCAAGCCGGCGACCGCGAGGCCGCGCTGGGGTACCTGGAGCGAGCCCGCGCCGCCGGCCCCCGCCAGCCGCAGGTGCTCTACAACCTCAGCGGCGCCTACCTGATGGCGGGGCGCACGCAGGAGGCCCTCGCGCTGGCAGAGCAACTCGTCGCGCTCGCGCCCCAGAACCCGCAGTACCAGGCCCTCCTCAGCAGCCTCCGCCGCGAGACCGCGGGAGGCTGAGCCCGGCTGGCGGCTGGCCTCGGCGAGAGGCACCGCCAGCCGGGCAGGATTCGCGGAATCGTAGCCTCGGCGCATGAACACCAGCACGGAGCCGCCGTAGCATGGCGCGATCCGACCGCCCTCCCGATGGAACGCACGAAGGAAGAGTCCACCCAGGCCGCGCAGGCCCCGCAGCGGCCCCGCCGCCACTCCCGCCCCGTCATCCTCCGCCACACCGTGGACGGCGTGGAGCACGAGCTCCAGGTCGGCGGCGGCGCGCCCATCACCGTCCAGTCCATGACGACGGGGAAGACGCACAAGGTGGAAGAGTGCCTCGCGGAGATCCGCCAGTTGGCCGAGGCCGGCGCCGACATCGTCCGCGTGGCCGTCCCCCGCCCCGAGGACGCCGACGCGCTCGCGGACGTGGTGAAGGGGAGCCCCGTGCCCATCGTGGCGGACATTCACTTCAACCACGCGCTGAAGGCGCTGGAAGCGGGCGTCGCGAAGGTCCGCATCAACCCCGGCAACATCGGCAAGCCGGAGTGGGAGCGGGCCGTGCTTCGCGCCGCGAAGGACAAGGGCGTGCCCATCCGCATTGGCGTCAACGGCGGCTCGCTGGAGAAGGACATCCTGGACAAGTACGGCTACCCCCGCCCCGAGGCGCTCGTGGAGAGCGCGATGCGCCACGTGGAGGTCTGCCAGCGCGAGGGCTTCGAGGACATCGTCATCTCCGTCAAGCACTCGGACGTGTACTTCATGATCCAGAGCTACCGCCTCCTCGCGGAGCAGACGGACTACCCGCTGCACCTCGGCGTGACCGAGAGCGGGAGCCTCAAGACCGGCCCCATCAAGAGCTCCATCGGCATCGGGAGCCTGCTGGCGGACGGCATCGGCGACACGATCCGCGTGAGCCTCGCGGCGGACTCCGTCAACGAGGTCCGGGTGGGGCACCAGATCCTCAAGAGCCTCCGCCTCGGGCGGCCCGGCGTCAACGTGATCGCGTGTCCCACGTGCGGCCGCCTCGCGGGCGACCTCTTCTCCGTCGTGGACGAGGTGGAGGAGGCCGTCGCGAAGAAGGGGTTCGACAAGGACCTCAACGTGGCGCTGATGGGCTGCGCGGTCAACGGGCCGGGCGAGGCTGCGGGCGCGGATCTCGGCGTGAGCCTGGGCCGCGGCCGCGCGCACATCTTCAAGCGCGGCGGCACGGTGGATCAGGACCAGATCGCGGACGCCGTGATCGAGATGATCGAGAACTGGGACGAGGAGGCGGAGAACGCGTAGCGCGGCCCCGTCCCGCTGGCGGTCGCGCTCGGCGGCGCTAGCCCTCGGCCTCTGCGCCGGGAAGGCGGGGCAGGTCCTCGCCTTCCACCGTGCAGCGCGTCTCCAGCTCCGCGCGCGCGTCCGAGAGCATCAGCCCCGTCGCGATCACGTCGAGCGGGAGTTCCTCGCCCGCCGTCCACTCGCTGTTGGTCGCGGCGGGCGGGAAGAAGCGGAAGATGGACTCGCCCTCGCGGACCGGCCCTTCCAGCACGTCGCCCACGCGGGGCACGTAGTTCGTGCCCGGCCCCAGGTCCGGGTCATCCCCCACGGGCCGGATCAGCGCGTACTCACCCCGGTGCACCTTCGCGACGGCCACCCCGCACCCCTCGGGCGCGAGGAAGACCACGTGCGGCGCGATGGTCGTCCCCGCCGCGCCGCCGATGGAGCACCCCGCCCCGCAGGCGACCGCCGCCAGCGCGGCGAGCACAGACGCGACGGGCGCGAGCCGGGGGCGGGAGCGCGCCATCAAACGTGACGCTCGGCGTGGTACGAGGACCGCACCAGCGGGCCGCTCTCCACGTGCGGGAGCCCCAGCCCCTCGCCGATCTCCTTGTACCGCGCGAACTCGTCCGGGTGCACGTAGCGCTCCACGGGCAGGTGCATCCGCGTCGGCTGGAGGTACTGCCCGATGGTCATCACGTCGATGCCGTGCGCGTGGAAGTCCGCCATCGTCTCGATGACCTCGTCCTCCGTCTCGCCCAGGCCGACCATGATGCCGCTCTTCGTGCGGAGGCCGTACTCCTCCTTCGCCATCTTCAGCACGTCCAGCGAGCGCTGGTAGTTGGCCTGCGGGCGCACGCGGCGGTACAGCCGCGGGACGGTCTCCACGTTGTGGTTGAGCACCTCGGGGCCCGCCTCGAAGACGGTCTCCAGCGCGGAGCGGACCCCGCGCATGTCCGGGATCAGCACCTCGATGGTCTGCCCCTGCTCGTGGATGAGCCGGATGGTCTCCGCGAAGATGGGCGCGCCGCCGTCCTCGCGGTCGTCGCGGTTGATGCTCGTCACCACGACGTGCTGCAGGCCCATGAGCCGGGCCGCCTCCGCCACGCGGCGGGGCTCGTCGTAGTCCAGTTCCTTGTTCTCGGGGCGGCCGGTGTGGACGGCGCAGAAGCTGCACGAGCGCGTGCAGACGTTGCCCAGAATCATGAACGTGGCCGTCCCGGCGGTCCAGCACTCGCCCATGTTGGGACATCGCGCGGACGAGCAGACCGTGTGGAGGTTGTACTCCTCCAGCGTGTTCTGAATGCTGCGGAAGCGCTCGCCGTAGGGCAGCTTCACGCGAAGCCAGTCCGGGCGGTTGCCACGGGCGCGAGCCGGCGGCGCGGCCTGCACAACGGGCAGTTCCAGCATACCGCCGTCGAATCCGTCGCCCGAGGGCTCGGGGGCGGCGGTCTTGAGCGCGACCTGTCCGGGGAGGCGGGGGGCCTTGGGGGGCGTAGCCATAGGGGTGGAGGCGTTTGCGCGAAGGTACCGCGCCGGGCGCGCCGGGTTCGCGGAGGGCCGATGGAGCCCACGCACGGGCTCGGACCGCCCCGCTGGCGGTCCCCGTGAGCAACGTCGGACGCCCACGCCCCGTGCCGCCGCCAGCCGGGAAAGCTCGGCGAAGCGGCGCCCCGCCCGCGAACCGCCCCTCCTCCTGGGCGTAGCTTCCCCACCCCGACCGATTCTCGCCCCCTCCAGGCGCCCGTCATGCCCGGCCAGTTCGTCAACAACGCCACCCCCGAGGAGCGCAAGCTCAACTTCTGGGAGCGGCTCTACCTCCCGGAGATCTTTAAGGGCCTCGGCTACTCCGCCAGCAAGATGAAGCTGGACAGCTACGCCTTCGAGTACCCCGAGGAGCAGTGGTACCCGCCGGACTCCTACCGCGGACGCCCCGTCCTGGTGGAGGAGCAGGGCCGCCCGCGATGCGTCGCCTGTGGGCTCTGCGCCCGCTCGTGCCCGCCGCTGGCTATCTCCATGCAGGCGCACGAGGTCACGGACGACATCAAGGAGCGCGAGCCGGAGTGGTTCGAGATCAACATGCTCCGCTGCATCTACTGCGGCTTCTGCGAGGAGGTCTGCCCCGAGGAGGCCATCGTCATGTCCAAGGAGTACGACATGACCTTCCAGCACCGCGACGAGGCCCACTTCGGCCTGGACAAGCTCCTTATCCCCAAGGAGCGGCTCACGGACCGCCTCAGCTTCCTGGAGCGCCGCCGCAACCGCCAGTTCGGCGAGGCCTGGGACTACCAGGAGGAGAACAACGTCCACACCCTCCGCAACCGGCTGGACTACCTCGCCGGCCTGGAGGAGGCCGTCGCCCGCGCAGACGAGCACGAGCCGCCCAACACGGAGATCGTGGACGAGGCGGCCGCGGCGGCGTAGTGGCAGACGTCGACCTCGACCGATACCGCGAGCCCTCGCGCGAGCCCTCCGTCCTGGAGGCCCGCCGCCGTGCACTCGTGGAACAGATGCGCTGGCTCATCGACGAGGCCGAGGCGCTCGGGCCGCTCCTCGAGAGCATCCCGCAGTGGGCCGTAGACCAGACGCCCACGGAGGACGAGCACTCCATCAAGGAGACGCTGCAGGCCCTCGCGGCCTTCGACCGAGAGGTCTACCCCGGCTGGCTGGACACCGTCGCGAGCGCAGACGAGGCGCCCACATTCGATCCCCCGGCGGTCGCCACCTACGCCGACGGCGCCAACGGCCGCCCGCTGGCGGACCTCTTGGACGACGTGAAGGCCAGCCGTGCGCCCCTCGCGGACCGCGTCGCCGCGCTCCCCGCCGACGCCTGGGAACGCCCCCTGACACTGGAAGGCGAGGCGACGGACCTCTACGGCCTCGTCCTCGCCATCGTCCGCCGAGATGCGGACGAACTCAAGACGCTGGCCTACCGCCTCCACGGCGCGGACATCACGCAGCGCCAGCGCTAGCACCGCGGACGCGATCCGCCCCGGCGCCAGACGACGCATGTAAGGGAGTCCCCCTCCCTGCCGTCATGGTTCGCTCCCTGGCCCTCGCCGCGCTCGTCCTCGTCCCCATCGCCCCTGTCCACGCGCAGTCCATCTGGGCCCGCGCGCGCGATGCCGCCCGCGAGGTGATCCGCGCCGGGACGGAAGCCGTGCAAAAGGACGTGCAGCGCCGGAGTAGCGCCGCCATCAACGGATTCCTGGGATCGGACTCCACGGCCACCGCCGCCGCCAGCGGGGCGGGCGCCTTCACGCCGGGCGCGACCCACGTCTTCGACCTCGATGAGATCCTGGGCGCCCCGGGGACCACGCCAGACGACCTCCACGTCTGGGGCGGAGACCTCGCGGTCAACGACGACGGTGTCCTCGCGATGAGCGCGCCCGGGGCCTTCGACATCGTGCTGGGCGAAGCCATGCCCGAGGCGTTCACGCTGGAGGTAGACCTCGCGATGGGCGGCACGCCCGCCTTCCTCCAGATCGCCGTCGCGACCGAGACCGGGGACCCGGCCGGCGCGAGCTACCTCATCATCGACGGCGAGAGCGGGCTCGCGCTCGGCTCCGAGAGCGGCGGCGAGTACATCGCGCCCGAGATCGTCGGCGCGGACGCGCTGGCGGTGCGGCTCGCCGTGAACGGCCCGGACGCCCAGCTCTACCTCGGCGACGCTCTCGTGGCCTCCCTCACGGACGCGGACTTCGGCTCCGACGTGCGCCTCCAGATCGTCGTGGACAACGTGGCCGACACGCCGGTCCAGTTCGAGCGAATCCGCCTCGCGACGGACTGACCGGCGAGCCCGTTCCACGCGGCGGCGCTAGCTTCCGGCGTGGCGAAAAAGAAGACGACCGGCCCCTCCTTCCAGGACCTCTCGACGGCGTTCCAGAACGGCAACGTCAAGCCGCTGTACTTCTTCTACGGCGAGGAGGGCTTCCTGATCGACGAACTCCAGAAGCTGGCAGTCGGGCTCGTGCCGGCGCACGAGCGGGACTTCAACCTCGACATCGTGTTCGGGCCGGAGGCGCAGGCGCAGGCCGTCCTCGCGCAGTGCGCGCAGCTTCCCATGATGGCGGAGCGCCGCGTCGTGATCGTCCGCGGCTTCGACTCGCTGGACGGGAACGCGCTGTTCAAGTCCTACGCCGAGCGCCCGAACCCGCACGCCGTCGTCGTGCTGTGCTGCAACGGCAAGCCGAACCTCAACCAGCACCCGTACCGCGCGCTGCGCCAGCACGCCGTGGCCGCCTCGTTCGACATCCTCAAGGGTGGCGCGCTGGCGGGGTGGATCGACGGCCGCTTCCGCCAGCTCGGCGCGAAGACGGAGAGCGGCGTGGCCGCGATGATCGCGGACCTCTCGGGCCCGGATCTGCGGACGGTCGCGGGGGAGGTGGACAAGCTCGTGACGTACGTCGGCAACCGGCAGCAGGTCACGCGTGAGGACGTAGTCCGCGCCGCCGGGCACTCGCGCGAGGAGAACGTCTTCGAGCTCCAAAAGGCGATCGCGGCGGGGGATCAGCAGCGCGCGCTCGGCATCGGGCTCTCGCTCATGGGGCAGGCGACGAACCGTCACGGCGAGGCCATCCGGATGATCGCGCTGCTCTCGGCGTACTTCCAGAAAGTCTGGAAGGTGACAGCTTGTCGGGAACGTGGGCTCGCAGAACGGGACATGGCGCGCCATGTCGGCGTTCCGCCCTACTATGTGGGGGAATACGCGGCCGCAGAACGCCGACTGGCCTCTCGCCTTCCGCACGCCTTCGGCGCTCTGCTTGCAGCCGATGCCGAGCTCAAAGGTGGCTCCCAGCGCGATCCGCGGGCGGTTTTCGCCCTTCTCGTCCGGCGCCTCACCACGTCCTGACGTCGTTCTCTCTTCTACCTGACGTTTCGGCGGTCTCCGGATGCAATCGTTTGCCTCCACCGCCCGTTCTGCCGACCCGCCCCTCCAAACGGGCCGTTTGTGTAGGGCAAACCCCGATCCTCTGCCCACCGGAGAAGCGGGCACGCCCTTTGGACTACGGGTCGGCACTGCCAGGGTTGCGACCCGCCGCCGACACGACCACCTCTTCCCCTCTTCGAATGCCCACCCTCAAGAAACAGACGTTCGCCAAGGCCGACGCGCGCCCCCAGACCCCGGGCCGGCGCAACCATGACGTGCTCGTGGAGATGTCCGACGAGGACCTGATGAGCCAGTTTCAGATGGGCACGGTCGAAGCGTTCGACATCCTCGTCCAGCGCTACCACGACCCGCTGACGAACTACATCTACCGGTTCCTCAGCGATTCCAAGGAGGGCGAGGACCTCTTGCAGGAGACGTTCCTCCGCGTCTACCGCAACCGCCACAGCTACCGCCGAATCGCCAAGTTCTCGACGTGGCTCTACACCATCGCGGGCAACCTGGCACGGAGTGAGTACCGCAAGCGGAAGCGGCGCCGCCTCTACAGCCTCCAGTCCACCAACCGGGACGACGAGGAGTACGAGGTCGAGATCCCGGACGAGACGTTCTCGCCGGACACCCACGCGGAGAGCACCATCCAGGACCGCCACATCCAGGGCGCGCTTCTCCAGATCCCGGAGGAGTTCCGTGAGGTGGTCGTCCTCCGCGACGTGCAGCAGCTGGCCTACGAGGAGATCGCCGAGATCACGGGTCTCCCGATGGGCACGGTGAAGAGCCGTATCAACCGCGGCCGTACCAAGCTCCAGGGCATCCTCAAGGACGTCTACTCCCCGGAGGAGGCGTAACCGGCAGCCCGCCCCTGTACCCGACGCCCCGGCGATTCCGCTGGGGCGTCGTTGCGTTCAGGCCCTCCGCCAGCGCGTGGCTGGCGGCGAGGCCCCACCCTCAGTCGTCCACGCGCTCCAGTTCCACCTCCAGACGGCCACGGACGCTCTGAAGCCCCGTGTAGGCCGCTGGGTCGAACGCCTCCAGGTCTACGTTGACGAGAAGGAGCGAGGCCATCAGCTCGTTCGGCGCCAACTCGTCGCGAGAGAACGAGACCTCCGGCGGGAGGAGGAGGAGCGCCATCCGTTCCTCGTCGGTGTCCGTGCGGGCGGAGATCGTGACCGTACGGGAGGAGGCCCGCGCGCTACCCGTCACGAGCTGGCGCTGCCCGCCCAGCGGCTCGAAGCTGATGGTCATCTGGCCGTCCGCGAAGATCTCCACCGTCGCGCGACGGTTGCGGAGCTTCCCGAGAACGTCGGCGTCCGTGACCTCTTCGGCTTCCACGTCGAACAGCAGCGTCGTCGCGGCGTAGGTGCCGGCGACCTCTTCGAGGCCAGAGCCGGGATTGTTGGTATCGCAGCCCGAGAAGGCCACCAGGGCAAGGAGGAGGGCGAGGAGCGCGCAGCGCGGGCAGGTAGGCATCGGGAGGGGTGCGGAGTCGAGAAGGGACAAAGCTAGACCCCGAACGACGGCGCCGGCTCGCTCGTGTTCGGCATTCGCCCGGCGCCGGTAGGGTCGCGAGGCACGGCGCGGCCCGTGCACTCCGTTCCCGCTCTCCCCCCTATCCCTCGGCCCATGCGCCTGCCACTCCTCGCCGCGCTGGCGGTCGTACTCGCCGCGTGTCAGGGCGACGCCAGCTACGCTCCCGAACCCACGGCCGAGTCCCTCACTCTGGATGAAGCGCCCGAACGGAGCGTCTCAGCGGACGTGGCTCCTCGGCTTCAACCCGTCCAGGACACCTCGCGCCGGGCGCCCATCCTCCTCCGGACCGCCGACCTCACCTTCCGCGTCGGCGACCACCCGGAGGCTGCGGCGGCCGTCCCCCGCATTGTCGGCCAGTTCGACGCCTACCTGGCGGGCGAGGAGGAGAACCGGAGCAGCTATCGCGTCTCCAACACGTACACCATCCGGGTCGCCTCCGTGCAGTTCGACTCGCTCCTGACGGCCCTCACTGCGCTGGCGGACGACGTGGAGCACCGCTCGATCTCCGTCACCGATGTGACTGAGGAGTTCGTGGACGTGGAGGCGCGGCTTCGGGCACGCCGCGCAGTGGAAGCCCAGTACGTCGCTCTGCTCGAGCGCGCGGCGGACGTGGAAGACGTGGTGGCTGTGCAGGAGAAGCTGGCGCAGGTGCGCGAGGAGATCGAGCGCGCCGAGGGCCGGCTCCGGTACCTCCGCGACCGCGCTGCCATGAGCACCGTCCGGCTGACGCTGTTCGAAGAGTCCCCCACGGGGATCGCCTCGGGCCCTGGCTTCTTCGACCGGTTGGGAGATGCGTTCGCCGATGGCTGGGACGTGTTCCTCGGTCTCCTCGTGGGGATGGTGGCGCTGTGGCCGCTCTGGCTGATCGTGGGGCTGGCGATCTGGGGCTGGCGGGTGTGGCGCCGCCGGCACCCCGGCGCCCTCCGCCGCACCCCGCGCAGGCCCACTCCGAGGCGGGGCGCACGGCATTCCTATTCTCCAACAATTGAAGACGCTTTAGAGGAATTATTTTTTAGTTTCTCGATTG
>DUBD01000262.1:0-9249 GCA_012960515.1 Bacteroidota bacterium
CCGGACTTCCTGGAGCCGCTCGTCGCCGCGATGGAGGCGGACCCCGGCATCGGCGCGGCCTCCCCGAAGATCCGCTACTACCACGAGCCCGAGCGCATCCAGTACGCCGGTGGGACGGCCGTGGACCCACTCCACGGCCAGGCCCGATGGGTCGGCTCGGGCGAGGTGGACCGCGGCCAGCACGACCGCTCCGGCGAGACGGAGATGGGCCACGGTGCCGCGCTGCTCATCCGCCGCCGCGTGCTCGAAGAGGTCGGCCTGCTGGGTGGGGACTACTTCATCTACTACGAAGAGCTGGACTTCGGGACGCGTCTCCGGCGCGCGGGCTGGCGGGCGCACTACGCCGCCGAGTCCGTGGTCTGGCACAAGGAGTCCGTCACCGTGGGCAAAGCGAGCCCGCTCAAAACCGAGTTCCAGACGCGGAACCGCCTGCTCTACCTCCGCCGCAACGCCGCCGGCTGGCGGCGCGCCTTCGCGCTCGCGTGGGTGGGCGGGCTGGTGACGCCGAGCCACGCCCTTCGGCACGCGATCCGAGGCCAGTGGGCGCACGTCCGGGCCGTTGGCCGTGGGCTGGCATGGCACGCCTCCCACCCCCGTGCCCAGGACCTCGCGCCCGACGAGCGCCTCCGTCCCACCCATCGCGCCGTCCCCCACCGGCACGCCGCCCGCACGCGCCCCGCCCCCCTCCGCCCCCTCGCTCCCGTGTCCCGATGAGCGCGCTCCTCCTCCTGCTCTGGGTGCCCCTCGCGCTGTCCGTCGGGTACCTCCTCCTCTTCTCCGTCGCGGGGCGGCTCCGGCCTGCCCCCGCCCATCCCACCGGTGCCCGGACGCGCACCGCCGTCCTGATCCCAGCCTACCGGGAGGACGCCGTCATCGCCGAGACGGTCCGCCAGTCGCTGCGCCAGGACTACCCGGCCGACCGGTTCGACGTCGTCGTGATCGCGGACGGGCTGCGCGGGGCCACGGTCACGGAGCTCCTCCGGCTGGGCGCGCGCGTGATCCCGGTCGCCTTCGAGCAGTCCACGAAGGCGAAGGCCCTCCGCGCCGCGATGGAGACGCTACCCGCCGGGCGCTATGAGACCGTCGTGGTGCTGGACGCCGACAACGTGATGGCGCCGGACGCCCTCGCGCGGCTGGACGACGCCCGCGCCCACGCCGACGTGGTCCAGGGCCGGCGCGTCGCGAAAAACCTGGACACGCCTCTCGCGCGGCTGGACGCGCTCTCCGAGGCCGTCAACAACCACGTCTTCCGCCGCGGGCACGCCGCCCTCGGGCTCAGCGCCGCCCTCATCGGCTCCGGCATGGCCTTCCGCGCCGAGTTGTTCGCGGAACTCATGTCCCAGGCCGAGGCCGTGGGCGGCTTCGACAAAGAGCTGGAGCTGGAGCTGACGCGCCGCGGGACGCGCATCGCGTACGCCCCCGAGGCCGTCATCTTCGACGAGAAGGTGGCCGCCGCGGAGGTGTTCGTCCGCCAGCGCCGCCGCTGGCTGGCGGCCCAGGCCCACTACGCCCGCGCCCACGCCGTCCCCGCGCTCCGCCAGCTCGCGACCGGTCGTGTGGACTACGCCGACAAAGCGCTGCAGATGCTGCTCCCGCCGCGCGCCGTCCTCCTCGCCGCGATCCCCGCACTGAGTGTCCTCGCGCTCGTAACCGGCGCCGCGGTCACGCCGTGGCTCGTACTCTCCGCCGCGCTGGCGGTCGCGATCGGGCTGGGGATCCCGGCGCCGCTGCGCCGTGGGCTGGCGGGCGACCTGCTGCACCTGCCGCGCGCCCTCGCGCTCATGCTCCGCGCCCTCGCGACGAGCCGCGGCGCCAACCGCCGCTTCCTCCACACGCCGCACGTCGCGGCCCACGTCACCGCGCAGTCATGAGGATCGGCATCGAAGCCCAGCGGCTGTTCCGGCCGCGCAAACACGGGATGGACGTCGTCGCGCTGGAGCTCATCCGGCGCTCGCGCCCGAGCACGAGTTCGTGGTCTTCGTGCGGCCCGGCGAGGACCGCTGCCTGGAGCCCGGCCCCAACCTGGAGATCCGCGAGGTGCCCGCGCGCTCCTACCCGACGTGGGAACAGGTCGCGCTGCCGCGCGCCGCCGCCGAGGCGGGCGTGGACCTCCTCCATTGCACCGCGAACACCGCCCCGCTCCGGTCGCCCGTGCCGGTCGTGCTCACGCTGCACGACATCATCTTCCTCGAAGGCGGCAGCCCGCTCCTCCGCGGCGGCTCCGCGTACCAGCGGCTCGGCAATCAGTACCGGCGCTGGGTGGTGCCCTCGGTCGTGCGAGATGCGGCGCGCGTGACGACGGTCTCCCACTTCGAGGCCGGGCGCATCGCCGAGTGCTTTCCCGAGGCGGAGCCGCGGCTCCGGGTCGTGGAGAACGCCGTGGGCGAGGGCTTCGCGCCGGTCGCCTCCCCCGAGCGGCTCCACGCGGTCCGCCAGCGGCACGGGCTGCCCGCCCGCTTCGCGCTGCTCCTCGGCAACACGGACCCGAAAAAGAACATCCCGACGGCCATCGAGGGCTTCCTCCGCTACGCCGAGAATGCGCCGGACCCGCTCCACCTCGTCGTGGCAGACCTCGCGCCGGAGCGGCTGGACGCCATCCTGCGCGACGCGGGCGCGGAGGATCTCCGCAGCCGGTTCGTGCTCCCCGGCTACGTGCCGCACGAGGACCTCCCGGCGCTCTACTCCATGTGCGGGGTGTTCCTCTACCCCTCGCTGCGCGAGAGCTTCGGGCTGCCCATCCTCGAAGCGATGGCGAGCGGCGCCCCCGTCATCACCTCGGACGCCGCCTCCATGCCGGAGGTCGCCGGAGACGCCGCGCTGCTCATCGACCCCGCCGACCCCGACGCGCTGGCGGCGGCGCTCGGGCGTCTCCACGGCAACACACCGCTGCAGAACGCCCTGCGGATCCGCGGGCTCCGGCGCGCCGAGGCGTTCTCCTGGGATCGCTCGGCGGAGCGGATGCTGGACGTCTACGCCTCGGTGCACTAGCGGGCAGACTCTCAGCACGAGTCGTCTCAGAGGGCGCGGCGGTATCGCCGTGCCCTCGCTTCGTCTGCGCTCGCTCACGGCGGCCGCCAGCCGACGGCGGGGCATTCGTCGAATGATCTGGGGCGTTGGTCGAAGGGCGGCAGGGAAGCAGCCCGAGGGCGCGGATCCTCCCGCATCCGAGCCCGGCACCCGGGCGCCACCGTCAGCCACACCCTCCCATGTCCGCACCCGTTTCTCTCGTCACCGGCGTCGCCGGTTTCATCGGTTCCCACGTCGCCGACGAACTCCTCGCGATGGGCCACACCGTCGTCGGCCTGGACGACCTCTCCGGCGGCTACCTGGAGAACGTCCCCGAGGGCGTCGATTTCCACGCCGGCTCCATCGCCGACCCGGCCCTCGTCTCGCGCCTCTTCGCGACGTACCGCTTCGACTACGTGTACCACCTCGCGGCCTACGCCGCCGAGGGCCTGAGCCCGTTCATCCGCCGGTTCAACTACACGAACAACCTCCTCGGCACGGCCACGCTCGTCAACGGCGCCGTCAACGCCGGGACCGTCAAGTGCTTCGTGTTCACCTCGTCCATGGCGGTTTACGGCTCCAACCAGGTCCCCATGCGCGAGGACATGACGCCGATGCCGGAGGACCCGTACGGGGTCGCCAAGTTTGCGGCGGAGATGGACATCCAGCAGGCGAACGAGATGTTCGGGATGGACTTCGTGATCTTCCGCCCGCACAACGTCTACGGCGAGCGGCAGAACCTCGGCGACCGCTACCGCAACGTGATCGGCATCTTTATGAACAAGGTGCTGGAGAACGAGCCGATGACCGTCTACGGCGACGGCCTCCAGACGCGCGCGTTCAGCTACATCACGGACGTCGCGCCGATCATCGCGCACAGCGTGGAGCGCCCCGAGGTCTTCGGCCAGATCGTCAACGTGGGCGCGGACCAGCCGTACACCATCCTGGAGATGGCGGAGGCCGTCTCCCGCGCGATGGGCGTGACGCCCCACGTGGTGCACCTGGAAGCGCGGCAGGAGGTCAAGCACGCGTGGACCGACCACACCGTCCTCAATACTCACTTCGGCGACCTCCGCCAGGGCGTGACGCTGGAGGAGGGCCTCGCGAAGATGGCGCGCTGGGCGCGCACCGCCGGCCCGTTCCAGCGGAGCCTCTTCGAGGGCATCGAGATCAGCCGCGGGCTCTACAGCTTCTGGCAGGACGCCATCCGCACGCCCGAGGCCGACGCGCACACCGCGCCCGACCGCCAGCCGGTCGCCCGCCCGAGCCTCCTCGTCGCCTAACCCGGCACTTCTTCCTCAGCGAGGCTCCGGCCCCGCCCTGCCTTCGCCGCCATGCACGCCGCTCTCGACCTCGCGCCCGCTGCCCTCGACCGCCAGCCGGTCGAGTGGTCCCGCCTCGTCCGGGGCGGGCTCCGGTGGCTCAACGCGCAGATCCGCTTCCGCCGCTGCCGCCTCGGCCGGCGGGTCACGCTGTGGGGCCGCCCGCACGTCTCCGCCGCGGGCGAGATCACGCTCGGCGACCGCGTGACGGTCCACTCGTTCCTCTCGCGCGTGCAGCTCTCCGCCGGCCCCGGCGCCCGGCTGGCGGTCGGCGCGGGCACGTACATCAACAACGGCAGCGTGCTCTCCGCGCGCCGGTCCGTGACCGTGGGCGAGCGGTGCCAGATCGCGACGGGCGTCCTCCTCATGGACTCGGACTTCCACGCCGTCGGCGACCTGGACGCGCCGGGGAAGTCCGCGCCCATCACCATCGAGGACGACGTCTGGCTGGCGACCCGCGCGGTCGTGCTGAAGGGCGTGACCGTGGGCCGCGGGGCCGTCGTCGCGGCGGGCGCCGTGGTCACGAAAGACGTCCCCCCGTACACCCTGGTCGCCGGCGTCCCGGCCCGGCCGATCCGCACCCTCCCCCGGCCATGACCGCGATCCTGTTCTGGGCGTCGCTCGCCGCCCTCGCGTACACCTACCTCGGCTACGGCCTGCTGGCGGCGGCGCTCGTCCGCCTCCGCGGCCCGCGCGAGACGCCCCACGGCTTCCGCGAGGCCGACTGGCCCACCGTCACGCTCGTCATCCCGGCCTACAACGAGGAAGCGTTCATCGGCGCGAAGCTGGCGAACACCCTCGCGCTGGACTATCCGGAGGACAAGCTGGAAGTCGTGGTCGTGGCCGATGGCTCCACAGACCGGACGTTCGAGATCGCCTCGCGCACGCCGGGCGTGGCCGCGTTCTTCCGCCCCGAGCGCCGCGGCAAGGTCGCCGCGATGAACCGGATGGCGGCGCAGGCCCGCTCCTCGGTTCTCGTCTTCACCGACGCCAACGCGATGCTCGCGCCCGACGCGCTCCGCCAGCTCGTCGCGCCGTTCGCGGACCCGGGTGTGGGGGCGGTGGCCGGAGAGAAACGGGTGGACACCGGGACGTCCGGGACCGCCGGTGAGGGCCTCTACTGGCGCTACGAGTCCACGCTGAAGCGGCTGGACCACCGCCTCGGGTCCGTCGTCGGGGCCGCTGGCGAGCTGTTCGCGCTCCGCACGGCGCTCTACCGCCCGCTCGAAGCCGACACGCTCCTGGACGACTTCATGCTCTCGCTCCGCGTGGCCGAGGCGGGCTACCGCGTGGCCTACGCCCCGGAGGCCGCCGCGACCGAGGGCCCGTCCGCCACCCTGGAGGACGAGTGGACCCGGAAGGTGCGCATCTGCGCGGGCGGCTGGCAGTCCATGGTCCGCCTTCGCGGGCTGCTCAACCCGTTCCGCCACGGGCTCCTGACGCTGCAGTACGTCTCACACCGCGTCCTCCGGTGGACCGTCGCGCCGGTCCTGCTGCTGCTGGTCTTCGCGCTCAACGTGCTCCTGCTACCGAGCGGCGGCCTCTACGCTGCGCTGCTCGCCGGGCAGCTGGCGTTCTACGCCGTCGCGGCGATGGGCTGGCTCTTGCGCGACGCCGACGTGCGGGTCCGCGGCTTCCGGCTCCCACTCTACTTCGTGTTCATGCACGCGGCGGTCGTTCCGGGCGTGCTCCGCTTCCTCCGCGGCCGCCAGTCGGTCAACTGGGCGCGGGCGGCGCGGGCCGAGGTCGCCCTCTAGCCCGCGCCCCGCTGGCGGCGCTAGCGAGCGCGAACGAATCGCTTTGTCGCGATGCCCTGCTCGGTCTGCACGCGGGCCACGTAGGCGCCCGGCGCGAGGTCCGCAGGCAGCGCGAGGGCGTGTGCGCCAGCCCCGAGCGAGCCGTCGTGCACCCGCGCGATGGTGCGCCCGAGGGCGTCCAGCACTTCCACGCGCACACCGCCAGCCGACGGCAGGTCCACGTGCAGCCGCGCGCTGGCGGTCGCCGGGTGCGGGAGGACGGAGAGCTGGAGCGCGGCGCCGGCCGGGGTGGCCTCGGCGTCTGTGGAGAGGGGCTGGCCCGAGGCGCGGACCATGTAGGCGCCCGGGTATGGCACGTTGGCCGGGTCGTCCATCCGCGTACCGAACGCCGCCGAAGCGAGGTCGTCGATCACGTCCGCGATGGCGCCGTCGTAGAAAAACCACGAGCGGTCCGAGCGGGCGTCCGTGTCCACGCGCGCGGGCCGGTCCTTTCCGCCCTGCAGCATCGCGCTGGCGCCGACGAAGAAGGCGCCGCTCACGAGGGTCGGCGGGATGGCGACGGTGAAAAAGTCGTTGCCAGACACGTTGGGCGTGGCCTCCACGCTCGTGAGCGCGGTGGCGTTGCGCGGGTCGCCGTCAGCGTCCGGGTCGTCCAGGAGCCAGAAGGTGACGGGGCCGCCAGACGGGAACGTGGCGCCGAAGGCAGCGGAGATCTCTGTGATGACCTCGCCGCCCGCCTGGGTCTCGTAGTAGTTGCCCCAGAGCATGTCCGGGTCAAAGCTGGAGGGCGGGCCGATGTTGACGTTGGCGGTGCCGTCGTCGTAGGCGTAGCTCACGCCCCCGACGAACGGGACGGGAGCGGGATCCCCGGCGGCAGACTCGGCCGACATCCAGTCGGAGGTCTGGGCCGTGGCGGGCAGCGCGAGAAGAGCGAGGGTGACGAACCGAAGCATGGGGTGGTGGGATGGGCCCGTCAACCTACCCCGCCCCCCGGCGGCCTCGCCGTCCGCCCCGCATCGCGCGGTGCCCCGGTCGCACCACTCCTCGCTCCCGCCGCCAGCCGCTGGCGGGAGCGGTGGGCGCGGCTACGCGTCCGGGGCCAGCCCGAGCCGTTGCATCACGACCTCGCGGCGTGCGCGGCTCAGGCTCAGCCTCGCGCCCGTGGTCAGGCGCACGGAGTAGTCCCCGCCGGAGGAGGTCAGGAGCGCGTCGATGCGGTCCAGCTGGACGATCGTGGAGCGGTGGATGCGGACGAACCGGTCGGGGTCCAGCCGGGCCTCTAGCGCCTGCATGGTCTCGCGGATGACGAAGGTCTCGTCCTCGACGTGGAGCTCGGCGTACGGCCCGTCCGAGGTGACGTAGTCCACGGCCGCGACGGGGACCACCTTCGTCTGCCCCCGCGATTCCACGGCGAACCGCTCCTGGTACGCCGCTCGCTCCTGCTCCGGCTCCGCCCTCCCCCCGCCGATGAGGCTCGCGAGGCGATCCCGGAAGGCGTCGATCTCCCGGAGGCGGACCGCACGCCGGGCCCGGTCCAGCGCTCGCCGCAGCCGCTCCACGTCGAACGGCTTGAGGAGGTAGTCCACGGCCTCGGCGTCGAACGCCGCAAGCGCGTGGTGGTCGTACGCCGTCACGAAGACCGTCGCGGGCATCTGCTCCGGCCCGATCTCGCGCACCACGTCCAGCCCGGTGAGGCCCGGCATCTGCACGTCGAGCAGCACGAGGTCGATGGGCTCGCCCGCCTGGCGGTGCTCGCGGATGGCCGCGACGGCCCGCCGCCCGGTCGCCGCCTCTCCGACGACCTCCAGGTCCGGCTCGTCTGCGAGGAGGTCCCGCATCCACTCGCGGGCGTTCACCTCATCATCCACGACGAGCACGCGGAGGGGGGACGGATCACTCATGGCACGGGGCGGCGGCAGGGAAGGACGACGGTAGCGCGAACGCCTCCGCCCTCCCGAGGCTCCACGCTCAGCCGGCCGTCCGCGCCGTAGAGCGCGTCCAGGCGGTCGCGCGTGTTCGGCACGCCGACGCCGCCCGGGCGCTCCGGTTCACCGTCGAGGCCCGGCCCGTCGTCTTCGACCGCCAGCACCAGCCGCGCTTCGTCGCCGTTGCCCTCCACCCGAGACGAGACGCGGATGCGGCCCGCCCCCTCCTCGATCCGCGCGATCCCGTGGACCACGGCATTTTCCACGAGAGGCTGGAGCACCAGCGGCGGCACGAGGGCGTCCAGGGTGCCAGGGCCCCACGCCTCCTCCACTTCCAGACGACCCCGGTGGCGGATGGCCTGCACGTCGAGGTAATCACGCACGAAGGCGGCCTCCTCGCGAAGAGGAACCACCTGCGAGTCGCCGGACTCCAGCACGCGCCGGAGCAGCATGGAGAGCCGCGTGACGACCGTCCGCGCCCCCGCGGGATCCCGCTCCACGAGGGTGTTGACGGTGTGGAGCGTGTTGAACAGGAAGTGCGGGTGGAGCTGCGCGCGGAGCGCGGAGAGCCGGGCCTCGCTGAGCTGCGCCGCCAGCCGCTCGCGCTCGGCGATGGCGCGGTCGCGGTCAGCGGCGTTCCGGGCGGCCTCCGCCGAGGCCCGCTCCGCCTCCGCCTGCCGCTGGCGGGCCTGCGCCGCGGCGCTCCGGGCGTACCCCGTCGCGAGGATGGCGAGCGCGATCACCAGCTCGTCCAGGAACCAGAGGCCGCCCACGGCCGTGTCCAGCGACCACTCCCACCCCGGCCGGACGGGGCCGGTCAACGGCCGGAGCACCCCGCGCGTGACGTACTCCACGAGGACGGCGAGCGCCGTCGCGCCGGCCGCCTGGGCAGAGAGCCGCGCGGCCCACTCGCCCCGCGCTGCCGGATACCGCGAGACGAACCACAGGGCGACGGGCGTCGCGAGTGCCCAGAGCACGTACTCCCCGATGGCCAGCCCCGCCTCCGCTGCTCCCAGGGGGTTCGCCCGCAGCGGCTCGACCGCTTCCTGCACCACCGCCAGCAGCCCGAGCGCTCCCCAGAACGCGGCGATCCAAGCGCCTTCGGCGCGCGTCGGCCAGTGGCGGCCGGCAGGCGACGCGAGCGCAGACACGCCGCGCGTGGGGTTGCAGCCTTGCAGCGTGGCCAACCGAAGCACGGTTTCCGTTGTCGCCATGCACGTTGCTTCATCCACAGCGTTG
>DUBD01000262.1:9259-9934 GCA_012960515.1 Bacteroidota bacterium
AACAAGCTAGTGTGAAGGCGGCCCGACCGGGCGCGATCCGGTACGCTGAGACATGCGCCTCGTAACGCGCAGGTGCAACTCGTGCCGGGCGTGGCAACCCGTGCGCGGGCGCGTCATACGCTTGCGTTGGACTCCCCTTGCACACCCGATGCGCCTCCGCTTCTCCCTTCTTCTCCTCCCCCTGCTGGCGGCCGGTCTCGGCCCGGCGGCGCAGGCCCAGACCGCCAGCCTCGTCGGCGAGATCGTCGATGCCGACAGCGACCGCCCCCTCCCCACCGCGACCGTCGCGCTCCTCGTCGCCGACTCCCTCATCACCGGCGCGACGGCCGACTTCGACGGCGCCTTCCGCGTCCAGGCCCCGCCCGGCACGTACGACGTGCGCGTCACCTTCGTCGGCTACGACCCGCTCCGCCAGCCGGGCGTGACGCTCGGGGACGGCGAGACCGACCTCGGGCAGATCCGGCTGACGCCGAGCGCCGAGGCGCTGGCGGAGGTCTCCGTCGCGGCCGAGCGCCCGCAGCGGCAGTCCCGCATCGACCGCACCGTCTACGACACCGCGGACGATCCCGTGGCGGAGGGTGGCAACGCGACCGACGTGCTCTCCACCATCCCGTCCGTGGACGTGGACGTGGACGGCAACATCTCGCTCCGAGGCTCCGGCAACGTGGCCGTGTT
>DUBD01000262.1:9944-10335 GCA_012960515.1 Bacteroidota bacterium
GGCCGCCCGGCGCCCGTCTCCAGCGAGTTCGTCGCCAGCTACCTCGCGAGCCTGCCCTCCGGCTCCATCGACCGCGTGGAGGTCATCCCGAACCCCTCGGCGGCGTTCGAGCCCGACGGCGTGGGCGGCATCCTCAACATCGTGCTGAAGCAGGACGCGGAGCCCGGCCTCGGCGGCACCCTGACCGCGGGAGCAGACGTGCTCGGCGGCGTGGACCTCTCCACCGCCCTCACCTACGGGCGCGGACCGTGGTCCCTCGCGGCCACCTACGGCTTCCGCCACGACGTCCGCGATGGCTCCGGCACCAACCTCCGCGAGAACTCCGGCGAGGTCATCAGCACGCTCTTCCAGGACGAGACCGAGGACCGCACGCGGACCTCCCACCTCCTCA
>DUBD01000262.1:10345-11602 GCA_012960515.1 Bacteroidota bacterium
CGGAGCGCTCAAGCTGAAAAACCGCGACTGCGTCTATGACAGCCTGATTATCCCCAACGCGCTGATTTACCCGGTCTAATTACGCCGCCAGCCGCGCGACGACGCTCTCCTCATCGGTCCAGGTCGGCACGCGAGGCGGCGACGAGACC
Source organism: Bacteroidota bacterium (assembly GCA_012960515.1). Lineage (GTDB taxonomy): Bacteria > Bacteroidota > Rhodothermia > Rhodothermales > Rubricoccaceae > Rubricoccus. Next base: position 10,495 of record DUBD01000262.1, read on the forward strand.
GAGGTCAACACCGCCACGCAGACCTTCGATACCGACCCGGACGTGACGTACAAGCGGGTGGCGGAGGAAGTGGGCGACGGGCTCTCCGGCGACGTCCGCCTCGGGCTGCGGCACACCTTCGGTGACGACCACCGGCTCTCCATCGAGGGTCGCGCGGAGGCCTCGGAGGAGGAGGAGACGCAGTCGTACCTGGAGTCGCTGGTCGCCGGGACGGGGGAGTTGGACGCTCCGCAGCGCGTCGCCGAGGACGGGTCCGAGCGCGAGTACTCCTTCCAGGTGGACTACACCCGCCCCGTCGCGGGGCTCACGCTGGACCTCGGCTATCTCGGCGAGATCGAGCGCGAGGAGAGCACGTTGTTCTCCGAGGTCCTGGACGCGGAAACCGGTGAGTACGTGCCGGAGGTGGGCGTCAACAACGAGTTCTCCTACGAGCAGGTCGTCCACGCCCTCTACGCGCAGGCCGCCGGCGAGTGGGGGCCGTGGGGCCTCCAGACGGGCCTCCGGATGGAAGGCGCCCGGACCACGTTCGACCTCTTCACGACGGACGAGTCGTTCGAGAACGACTACCGCAGCCTCTTCCCGAGCGCGTTCCTCTCCTTCTCCCCGACGGACCTGATCACGCTCCGCGGCGGCTACAGCCGACGGATCAACCGGCCGCGCACGCGCTCGCTGAACCCGTTCCCCTCGTTCGACGACCCCTTCAACATCCGCCAGGGCAACCCGGCGCTCCGGCCGGAATACGTGGACGCCGTGGAGCTCTCCGCGAACGTGCTGACGGGCTTCGGCTCCGTCTCCGTCACGCCGTACTACCGCCACACGACCGACGTCATCCGCCGGATCTCCGTCCTCCGCGAGGACGGCGTGATCGTCCGCACCTCGCAGAACCTGGACGCCTCCGACGCCTACGGCGCCGAGGCCGTCGTGACCTACGAAGGCGGCCCGCTCCGCGGCTACGTCTCCTTCGAGGGCTACCGCCTCCAGACAGAGGGCGAGACGACCGAGACCTCCCTCTCCAACGATGCCTTCGGCTGGGGCGGACGGCTCAACGCCAGCTACGGGCTGGGCGACCGGTTCGGCTGGGGCAACCTGGACCTCCAGGCGACCGCCC
>DUBD01000263.1 GCA_012960515.1 Bacteroidota bacterium
CGGTGGATTGGTTCGAGGGGAGCGCCAGCGGTACGCGAGGATAGGGGTCGGGCTCGTCTTCGTAGCAGGTCCATAAGCGGAGCGAACCCCGTGCCGGTTGTTCCGTACCATGCGCCCCCTACCCTCTCAATTAACCTCCCCTTCATGGAGGTAGAGATCTACCCTTCGGACCGTTACGCACTGGCACAACCACGTGGACGCGTAACCGGGGACGTGATCGTGGACTACGGTCGCGCGATGGCCTACCACAAGGAGTGGGAGCCCGGCTTCACAGAGGTCTGGGACATCACGTTCAGCGAGAGCGTGGACGTGCTTCCCACAGACATCGGCCGGTTCAAGGCGTTGGAGGAAGAGACGTTGGAACTGCTCCGGGGCAGCCGCACGATCGTCATCGTGGACCGGCCCCTCATCCGGATGCCCGTTGAGCTCTACGCCCGGCTGATGCGGCCGCTCGGCCGCGATATCGTGCCGGTCAAGACGCGCGAGGAAGCCGCGGCCCTGCTCGGCGTGTCGCACATCCCCGTCCTCACTCACCCCGTGTAGCTCCGCTACCGCCCGGCGGCTTTGGCCTCGTCCCAGAGCGCGTCCATCTCCTCCAGCGAGGCCCCGTCCGGCTGGCGGTTCTCCGCAGCGAGCGCGGCCTCGACGTACTGGAAGCGGCGCGTGAACGTGCCCACGGTGCGCCGGAGGGCGTTCTCCGGCACGACGCCCCGCATCCTCGCGTAGTTGACGACGGCAAACAGCAGGTCGCCCACCTCCGCTTCGAGGCGGTCGGCGGTCTCCGCCTCGCGGACCTCCTGCAGTTCCTCCTCCACCTTCTCCCATGCCCCTTCGGCGCTGGGGAAGTCGAACCCGACGGCGGCAGCCTTTTCCTGGACTCGCTCGGCACGGAGGAGCGCGGGCATCGCCTCCGGGACGCCGTCCAGCGCGCTCGGGGTCTCGTCGGTGCGTCCCTCGGCCTCGCGCTCGGCGCGTTTGATGGCCTCCCAGTTCTTGAGCACCTCCCCGGTGCCGCTCACCGCCAGCGCGCCGAAGACGTGCGGGTGACGGCGCACCAGCTTCTGCATCTCTGCCTCCATCACGTCGAGCAGGGAGAACGTGCCCTCCGTCTCCGCGATGTGCGCGTGGAACAGAACGTGGAGGAACAGGTCGCCCAGTTCCTTCTTGAGCCCGTCCGCGTCTCCGTCGTCGATGGCCTGGACCACCTCGAAGGCCTCTTCGATGGTGAGCTGCTTGACGCTGTCGTGCGTCTGCTCTCGGTCCCACGGGCAGTCCCGCCGCAGCCTCCGCACGATGGCGACGAAGTCCGCGAAGCGGTCGGCGTGGGCGGCCTCGCGGTCGGAGTCGGTGAGCCCGAGGGTCTGGCGGTCGGTGGGAACGGGCGGGAGCATCGGCGGCGGGGAGGAAGAGTGGGAAGGTGCGAGCGGGCGCTCGCGAGGTCAAACGAAGCGGCGGTGCTCCTCGCTGGCGCCGTCCATCCTCGCGATGGCGAGCTATGACACGAGGCCGTCACCGGGCCGGACGATATTTCTCGCGATGGGGTTAGACAGAGCCGCCGGTTTGTGTCTAGCCTCCCGTCTCGCGCGGGTCGCTCCGGCCTTCGCGAGCCACCCGAACGGCCAGCCACGCTCAGCCGAGCGCCGGACTGGCGGAACGTGCACAACAGCCGCCCCGCAGGGGCATAGATCATGGCACGCGGAGTCAACAAAGTCATCCTCATCGGCAACCTCGGGCAGGACCCCGAGCTCCGGTACACCGGCAGCGGCACAGCCGTCTGCAACTTCTCCCTCGCCACGACCGAGTCCTACAAGGACCGCGACGGCACCGAAAAAGAACGAACCTACATCGATGGCTCCGTGATGGGCTACCTCACCGGCGTGCTGGGTGGAAAGGCCATGCCCATTTTGGCCGGCGTGT
>DUBD01000264.1:0-2281 GCA_012960515.1 Bacteroidota bacterium
CAGCGCCGCGAGGGCGAGGGAGAAGAGCAGAGATCGCATGACGAAGAGGATACCGCGAGGCCCGTCGCGCCGCGCCACCGGGCGGGAACCCGCCGGGCCTCCGCCGCTACCTTCGGAGCCCCCACCTCCCTGCCCCATGCCCTACGCCATCGGCGTCGATCTCGGCGGTACCCACACCAAGGCGGCGCTCGTCTCCGACGACGGCGCGATGCTCAAGACCGTCAAGGGCGACACCCCCGCGGACAGCGGCCCCGCGGCCGTTCTCGCGCGGATCGCGGAGTTGGTGGAGCGCGTGATGGAGGCGCTCCCCGAGGGCGAGACGGTCGGCGGGATCGGCGTGGGGGCGCCCGGCCCGGTCTCGCGGGACCGCGCGACGGTCCTCCGCCCGCCCAACCTCCCCGGCTGGAAAGACGTCCGCCTCCCCGACGCGCTGGCGGATCACCTCGCCGGGAGCGTCCGCCAGCGGATGGCGCAAGACGCCGTCATCCTCGCGGAGAACGACGCGAACGTGGCCGCTCTCGGGAGCGCGTTCTACGGCGCGGGCGAGCCGTACCCGTCCTTCGTGATGGTCACGCTCGGGACGGGCGTCGGCGGCGCCATCATCCACGAGAACCGGCTCTTCCGGGGCGCGTCCGGCGCGGCGGGCGAGATCGGCCACATGACCATCGACTACGAAGGGCCGTACGCGCGGAGCGGCGTGGCCGGCGCGCTGGAGGCCTACCTCGGCCACAAGTTTCTGACGCGGCACGCCCGCTACCAGCTCCTCACGCGCCCCACCTGCCTCCACGAGATGACCGAGGCGGACCTCGCGGATCTGGACCCCGTCACGCTCCACCGCGCCGCGATGGGCGGCGACCCCGCCGCGCTGGAGTTCTTCGCGTGGGCCGGGCACAAGCTGGGCGTGGCGCTCGGCGCCATCGTCAACCTGCTGGACATCCGGACGTTCGTGATCGGCGGCGGCGTCTCCGCGGCCGGGGACGTGCTGCTGGACCCCGTGCGCAACGCCATCCCGCGGTACGTGATGCCCGGGATGCGGAGCGGGATCACCGTTCTGCGCGAGACGCGGGGCAACGCCGTCGCCGTGCAGGGCGCCGCTCGGCTCGTGTTCGAGCACGCCGAGGACCGCGCGTGACCCCACCGCGAGCCGTGACCTCGCGCCGCCCCCGTCCGGCTGGCGGATGGAACGGGCGAGGCGAACACGAGACCCCCGCGCGACCCGTTCGCCCTCCCTCCTGCCGCCCCGCCGTGCTCCGCCGCGTCCTGCTCCCGCTGCTCCTGCTCGCCGCCCCCGCGGCCGCCGCGCAGACCGCGGACAGCCTCGCCGTGCCGGATTCGGTCGCGCGTCCGCCCGCCACGGTCGTCTCGGACACCCTCGCGGCCCCGGACCCCGGCGCGGTTGCAGACACGCTCCAGACGCCGGCGCCCGTCCCCCAGACCGAGACCTACGGCGTCCCGTTGGCGCCGCCAGCCGAGGGCGGGCTGGAGCGCCCCGTCACCTTCACGGCTGTGGACTCGCTGCGCCTCGTCTTCGGCTCGCGCGAGGGGCTGGCCGAGGGCGAGCGCCCCGACGACCGCGCCGCGCTCTACGGCAGCGCCCGCGCCCAGTACGACACCGCCACGCTGGAAGCGGGCATCGTCGAGATCCTCTTCGGCCCCGAGGTGCTCCGCGCGACGCCGCTCGCGAGCGACTCCGGCGAGGTCGGCATCCCGCGGTTCTCCGAGGGCACCGACGGCTTCACCGGCCGCGAGCTGGCGTTCAACCTGAGGACGCGCCGCGGGCGAATCGTAGGCGCGAGGACGCAGCTTCAGGACGGCTTCCTGATCGGCGGGGTGGTGAAGCAGGCCGCGCCGCACATCATCTACGCCTCGGACGCCGCCTACACCACCTGCGACCTGGACCACCCGCACTACGCCGTGGAAGCCGGACGCATCAAAGTCGTGGACGGCAAGACGGTCTACACCGGGCCGGTCCGGCTCCGCCTCCTCGGCATCCCGACGCCGCTCTGGCTCCCCTTCGGGTTCTTCCCCGCGACCGAGGGACGCCGCTCCGGTCCGCTGGCGGTCGGCTACGGGCGGAGCACGGACTTCGGGCTCTACCTCTCGGACCTCGGCTACTACTGGGCCGCGAACGACTACCTCGGCGTGCTCGGCAAGCTCCGCATCGGCACGACGGGCTCCGTCCAGGGCGAGGGGCAGCTGCAGTACGTCCGCAAGTACGCCTACGACGGCTCGCTCTCGCTCTCCTACGGTCGCCTCCGAAGCGGCGAGCGCGACGACCTGG
>DUBD01000264.1:2310-9951 GCA_012960515.1 Bacteroidota bacterium
TCCGCCTCGGGTGGACCCACAACCAGACCTTCCCAGCGGGCCAGCGGCTCACGGCCAACGTGGACCTCCAGTCCTCCTCCGCCCGCTTCGTCGCGGACGACCTCGCCGATCAGGTCCGCCAGTCGAGCACGTCGTCTGTCACCTACTCCCAGAGCTGGCCGGGCGTGGGGCGCTCGCTCAACGTCCAGCTCCGCGCCAACCAGCAGTTCGACGTCAACTCCGCCCAGCTCACGCTCCCGAGCGTGGCCTTCAGCCAGCAGCGCCGCTTCCCCTTCCGGCGGAGCACGCGCGACGGGCGCGGCGAACGCTGGTACGAGAAGATCGGCGTCTCGTACTCCGGCAACGTCACGAACGCCTTCTCCTACACTCCGAAGGCGGACAGCCTCGTCGCGGACGGCTCCGCCCCTTCGTGGGTGGACGCCCTCTTCAGTCAGAGCGCCTTCGACGAGGGCATCGCGACGGACATCAACGGCGAGCCGACAGGCGAGCGTTTCGCCTACGGCGCGACGCACTCCATCCCGGTGACGGCCTCCTTCAACGTCCCGCGCTACAACCTCTCCATCACCCCGAGCCTGACCTACGCCGAGAATTGGCTCAACGAGCGAACGCTTCGCGAGCTGGACCCCGCGAGCAACGAGATCGTCTCCAGCACCGACGCCGGGTTCACGTTCGACCGCCGCCTCCGCGCCAACCTCGAACTCGGCACCGAGCTCTACGGCACGACGGGCCTGCGGATCGGCGCGTTCGACGGCTTCCGCCACACGCTGGCGCCTCGCGTGAGCCTCGCGCTGGAGCCGGACTACGCCCGCTTCGGGACGGTCCGCACCGTCACGGACTCCACCGGACGCGAGATCCGCTACGGCACCGTCCCCGGCGTCCCGACGGACCCGACGGCCTCGCTCCGGTTCTCGTTGAACAACGCCTTCCTCACCCGCCTCGCCCGCCGCGATTCCACGGGCGACGAGCAGCGCGAGACCGTGCAGCTCCTCTCGCTCGCCCTCAGCGGCGGCTACAACTTCGCCGCCGAGCAGCGTCCGCTGGAGAACCTCTCCTTCTCCGCCAACACCCGCCGGGGCGCGTTCAACGCGACCGCCAGCGGGTCGTTTTCCTTCTACGCGCTGGACGACGAGGGCCTCCTCACGGAAGACACCTACCTCGCGGCGACGGGCCGCCCTGCCCGCCTCACCAACCTCCGCTTCTCCTCCGGCTACACCCTCCGGTCCGGCTCCTCCCGCCCGATCGTCGGCGGAGGCCCGACGGAGCCGGGGCTGCCCTCCGGCCCGAGCACGCCCATCGGCGGTGCACCGTACGACCCGAGCGCGCCGGTCTACACCGCCAGCCCGCTCCCAGTGGGACCGTGGGACTCCCAGTTCGCGGCCTCCCTGGACCTCACCGCCGCTTACACCCCGGCCACGGCCACGCGCGACGCTAGCTGGACCGCCACGCTCGGCGTCAACCAGTTCTCGATGCAGCTCACGCCCAAGTGGGGCCTCACCGGCAGCACCGGCTTCGATTTCATCCAGGGCAAGGTCTCGCAGGTGAACCTCGCGCTCCGGCGCGACCTCCACTGCTGGGAGATGCAGATCCGCTGGCAGCCCATCGGGCCGGTGCAGGCGTTCGGCGTCTCGCTCTACGTCAAGAGCGGCTACCTCCGGGACCTCCTCCGGCTGGACCTCCCCAACGCGGACTTCCGGAGCGCCTTCACCAACGTCGGCCTCCCGCGCTGAGCGCGCCCGGCTGGCGGACGCCCTCGCGCAGACTGACCGCCAGCGCAGAGAGAGGGGGCGGGGTCGCGCTTCCGGATCGGCAGGTTGGGACCGGGCTTAAACGGTGCCCCGCGGGGGAACGAAACGCACCCTTTTACCCGGGGGGTTACGGATGTGCGCCCGCTCTGCAACCGCCTGTACCGCGCGAACGGGAGGCGAGAGACGGGCGGTCTCGGATTCAGACGGCGAAATCGGGACGCTAGGCCGCCAGAGACGAGCGGGTAAACGCCAAACCGAGAGCCCCGCTTAGGAACGGTCACCGGGGGGCACGGGCCTTGCCGAAGAGGCCCACAACCTTCCCCCCCGCCCATGCCTCTCTGGACTCTCCGACTGGTCGCCAGCGCCGGTGTCGTCGCCCTCCTGGGCCGGCTCCCGGACTCGCCGACGGACGCTTTCCTCCTCGGCCTGGGCGCGTGCCTCCTCGCCTTCGGCGCCCTGGTCATCGCCGACGTGCTCCCACGGATCGCCCGCACCCGGCGGGACGCCACCCCTACGCACTCATGAAGACGTCCCTCCAGACCGCCGCCGAGCGCTACGCCGCCGACCCTTCCGAGATGAACGGCCGCGCTGTCGCCATCGCGGCGCTCCCGCTCGTCCGCTCCATGGCCCGGCGCGTGACCCTCCCGGACCACCCCCTCGCGACCTACCGCGACATGGAGAACGCCGGGATGCTCGGGATGGTGCAGGCCCTCCGCATCTACGACCCCGAGCGCGGCACCCCCTTCGCCAGCTTCGCCTACGGGCGCATCCGCGGCGCCCTCATCGACTTCCTCCGCACCATCGACACGCTCAGCCGGGACCGCCGCCGCCGCGTGGCGGAGGCCAGCCGCACCGCGGAAGAGATGCAGCAGGAGCTCGGCGCCGAGCCGCGGTCTGCGCAGGTCGCCCAGCGCCTCGGCGTGAGCGTCCGCGAGTACGACCGCCTCCGCACCGACGCCCAGCAGCGGTTCGCGCTTTCCCTCTTCGCGGAGAGCGACAGCCGCCCCGTCCCGATCGACACGCTGCCGTCCCCGGAGGAGGACTGCGAGACCGTCGCCGTGGAGCGTCGCTCGCTCTACGAGTACGTGGACAGCCTCATCCATCGCCTCCCGGCACGCGAACAGAAGATCGTCAACCTCTACTTCCACGAGGGCTGGACGCTCCGCGAGATCGCCGGCGACCTCCAGCTCACCGAGGCTCGGATCTCGCAGATCCTCTCGAAGACGCTGAAGACGCTCCGGGCCCACATGAACACGCACAGCGTCGCCGCCTAGATCTTTTCGCGACAGCGCTTTAGGCCGCTTACGAGCGGCCGATACAGAGCACGAGTCTCCTGAGGGAGAGAGGGAGACGGCCGGGGTCGGCGCCAAGGTTGGCGCGGCCCCGGCTGCTTTTTGGCCGGCCGCGGCCCGCCCGTATCATACGGCTCCATCCCCCGGCGGCGTATGTCCTCCAGTCCTGGTCAAGCTGCGCCTTCGTTTGAGGCTCTCCGCATCCGCGAGGCTCGCTACCGCGCGCTCTTCGACGCGATGCACGAGGGCTTCTGCGTTCTCGAGATGGTCGTAGACGAGACGGGCGTCCCGGTGGACTACCGCTTTCTGGAGACCAACCCCGCGTTCGAACAGCACACCGGGCTCGTCGATGCGGTCGGGCGGACGGCGCGGGACCTCGTGCCCGGCCTCGAGAACCACTGGGTCGAGACCTACGGCCGCGTGGCGTTGACCGGCCAGCCGGACCGGTTCGTGGAGGAATCGCCCGCGATGGGCCGCTGGTTCGAGGTCGAAGCGTTCCGGATCGGGAAGCCAGAGCAACTGCAGGTCGCCCTGCTCTTCCGCAACATCACCGCGCAGACCCGCGCCGAGGAAGGCCTCCGCAAAGCCGAGTGGCGGCTGGCGCAAGCGCTCGACGTGAGCGGGCTCGGCACGTGGTCGCTCGACCGGACGACGCGAATGCTCCACCTGGACGCGCGGGCGTGCCTCCTTCTAGGCCGCCGCCAGCCGGACGTGGACCTCGCCGAGGTGGAGCAATGGATCTACCCGGACGACCTCGCGACGTACCGCGAGACCGTCCAGCCCCCCGCCTCGGGTTCGGCGACGTCCACCGAGACCACCGTTCGCGTGCGCCTCCCGGATGGCGCCGTGCGCTGGATCCGCTCGTACGGCCGCACCTACGAGCGCTCCGGGGCGCCGGACTTCGCGCTCGGCGTCATCGCGGACGTGACGGCGGAGATGGAGGCCGCCGCTGGGCTCCGAACGGAGAACGAGGCGTTGGCGGGCCGCGTCGCGGAGCGCCGCCGGGAGGTCCGCCAGCTGGCGGGCGCGCTGGCCCTCGCCGAGGAGCGCGAGCGGCGGCGGATCGCGATGGTGCTCCACGAGGACCTCCAGCAGGTGATCGCGGCCGCGCGCTGGATCGCGGAGCCCATCGGGGAGCCGGCGCTCAAGCAGGCGCTCACGCGCGCCGCCCACCTCACGCGCTCGCTCTCGCACGACCTCTGCCCGCCGCTGGAGGGGGACGGCCGCCTCCGCCCCCTGTTGGAGTGGATCGCGCAGCAGATGGCGGAGCTCCACGGCCTCTGCGTCACCGTCGACGCGCCGGACGACCTCGCGATCACCGCGCCCGACCTCCGCCCCCTGCTCTACCACGTCCTCCGCGAGCTCCTCTTCAACGTCGCCAAGCACGCCGACGTGGAAGCGGCAGCGGTCATAGCCCGGCGCGACGGGACCGACGTGATCGTGGACGTGTCGGACGAAGGCGTTGGCTTCGACGACGCCATGGTCGGAGTGGGGCTCGGCCTCATGGAGTTGCAGCCGCGCCTCCGCCACGTCGGCGGCAACCTCACCGTGACCTCGAGGGCGGGCACGGGCACCTGCGCCACGGTCCGCCTGCCCCTCACCGTAGAGCCCGTGGGCGAGCGGGAGTTCGCCGGAGGTCAGTAGAGGCGGTGCGGGCCCCGGCGTAGGTTCGGCCCCATGCCGTCCCGATCCGCCCTCCCCCCGCTCATCCTCGCGGCCGCCCTGCTGGCGGCGACGTTCGCCGAGGCGCAGCCCCCGTTCCGCTCCGTCCCGGCGCTGCTCGACAGCTTAGAGGCGGCCTCCGCCCTCGCGGACGCATCGGCTCGCGATGCTGCGCTGGACGCGATCTGGAGCAACCTCCGGGTCGCCGACCGCATCCCGTTCACCGCCGGAGACTCCGCGCTCTTCCTGTGGAGAGGGTCCGCCAGCGGCGTGAGCGTGGCCGGGGACCACACCGGTTGGAGCCCGAGCGCGACGCCGCTCCGGCGCCTCGGCCTGGGCGACGTGTGGGCCCGCGCCGACCGCTTCCCCGAGGCCGCGCGCCTGGACTACAAGCTCGTCGTGGGCGGCTCGTGGATCCTCGACCCAAACAACCCGCACCAGCAGTGGAGCGGCTTCGGCCCGAACTCGGAGCTGCGGATGCCCGCCTGGGTTTTCCCCGAGGAAACCGTTCGCGGCGACGGCGTCCCCGCCGGCACGATGGGGCCGCAGGTCACGCTCACGAGCACGCACTACGGCACGCCCGTCCTCTACCGCGTCTACACCCCCGCGGCCTACGACGGCGAGACCCCGCTGCCCGTCGTCTACGTGACGGACGGGCACGAGTACGCAGACGCGCGGCTGGGCGCGCTGCCCATCGTGCTGGACAACCTGATCGCGAGCGGGGACGTGGAGCCGGCGCTGATCGTGTTCGTGGACCCGCGCTACGGCGGCACGAACCGCCGGCAGGAGCAGTACGTCCAGAACGACGGCTTCGCGCGCCTCATCGCGGAGGACCTCGTGCCCGCCATCGACGCGGCCTACGCCACGCGCACGGACGCCGCCAGCCGCGTGATCCTGGGCACCTCGCTCGGCGGTCTGTTCTCGGTCTATCTCGGTCTGAACCACCCCGACGTCTTCGGCAAGCTGGCGGTTCAGTCGCCCGCGTTCTGGGTGAGCGAGAGCCCGGACTGGTGGAGCGGCGCGTCCATCTATGATCAGGTGGAGGCAGCCAGCGACACGTGGCAGATCCACATGACGACCGGCACCATCAACGACACCGAGGACGGCGCCCGCCGGATGCGCGACGTGATGACCGCGCGAGGCCTGGACCTGACCTACGCCGAGGTCCCCGAGGGCCACTCGTGGGGCAACTGGCGCGCCCTCCTGGACGACGCGCTCCGCACGCTCCTCTCCGCCGGAATCATCCTGCCCACCGAGCCGCCGCCCGCTGGCGGTCTCCGTCTGCGAGCGTTCCCGAACCCGGCCCGAGCGTTTGTGACCTTCGAAGTGGACGGGAGCGCGTATCCCGTGCAGATCGCCTGCGCCGACTCCCTCGGCTGCGAAGTGCTGGCGGTGACCACGAGCGCGCACCGGACGACGCACGCCGTCCGCGTGCCGCTGGCCGCGTTCGCCCCAGGCGTGTACGCGTGCACTGCCCGGTCCGGCGACGCCCGCACCGTCCGCACGGTCACCATCGCGCGATGACGACGCTCCCCCCCGCGGCGTCTCTCCCGGCGCTCCCGCCCTCCGTTCCGTCCAAGCGCTACCCCATCGCGGCGCCGCTCGGGCGGCTGATCCTCTGGCTGCTCGGCTGGAAATGGGTCGGCGGGTTCGCGGACGTGCCGCGGCAGGTAATCATCGGGTGGCCGCACACCTCCAACTGGGACGGCATCGTGGGGCTGAGCGCGGCGGCGGTGTGCGGGCTGGACGCGCGCATCTTCGCGAAGCGCCAGCTGTTCCGCCCGCCCATCGGCTGGATGCTCCGCGCGTTCGGCGGCACCCCGATCGACCGCACGAAGGGCGGCGGCGTAGTGGAGCGGGCCGTGGAACGGTTCGAACAGGCGGAGGCCGCTGGCGAACCCTTCGTGCTCGGCATCGCGCCGGAGGGGACGCGGGGGCGGCGCGAGGCGTGGAAGACCGGCTTCCACCGGATCGCCGTGCGGGCGAACGTGCCCATCGCCATCGTGGCGCTGGATTTTGGGCGGAAGCAGATCGGCGTCGTCGGCACCCTCGTGCCGAGCGGAGATCTGGAGGCGGACCTCGGCGCCATCCGCCAGCAGCTGGCGGGCGTCCGCGGCAAGCACCCGGAGAACGAGACGCCGCCTCGCGCCCCAGAGCCCACGGCCGGCCCCGCGACGCCCGCGGCCTGACCCATTCGGCGGGCACCGTCCCGAGCCCCCTCGGTACCTTTGGACGTGCCCCTCCCTCCGCCCCTCACCCCGCACTCCCGCATCGCCGTCGCGGCCCCGTCCTCGGCCGTGCTGGACCGCGCGGACGCCGAGGCCGGGCTGGAGGCCCTCCGCCAGCGCGGGCTGGACGTGGAGATCGGCCGGAGCCTCGCGCCGCGCATGGGCTACCTCTCCGGCCCGGACGAGACGCGCGCCGCGGAGATGAACGTCCTCTTCGCCCGCGACGACATCGACGCCATCGTGTGCGTCCGCGGCGGCTACGGCGCGCTCCGCATCCTGGACGCGCTGGACTACGACGCGCTGGCGGCCCACCCCAAGCTGATCGTCGGCTACTCGGACATCACCGCGCTGCACCTCGCGGCGTGGGCCCGCGCGGGCGTCCCCGGCCTCTCCGCCGCGATGGTGGCCCCGGACTGGCCGTCCATCGACGCCGCCAGCGAGCAGCAGTTCTGGGACCTCGCGGGCGGCGCGCACCCGTGGGAGGTCACCGGCCCCGGCGGCGAAGCGCTCGTCCCCCTGCGCGAGGGCGAAGTGGAAGGCCCGCTGCTCGGCGGCAACCTCAGCCTGATCGCCGCGCTGCTCGGCACGCCGTACCTCCCGGACCTGACCGGCGCGATCCTGTTCGTCGAGGACGTGGGCGAGCCGCCCTACCGCATCGACGGGCTGCTCGCGCGCCTCCGGCTGGCGGGCGTGCTGGAGCGGCTCGGCGGGCTC
>DUBD01000264.1:9984-11148 GCA_012960515.1 Bacteroidota bacterium
GCGGAGGCGCCCCCGAACCGCCCGAGCCTCTCCATCGACGAGGTGATCGGGCACTACGCTGGGTTCGTGAACGGACCCGTCGCGCGAGGCTTGGTGTACGGCCACTTCGCGCGGAAGACGCCCCTTCCCGTCGGCGTGACGGCCCGGCTCCGGGTTGGTGCCGAGGCGCACCTGACCACCCTCTCCTCCCTGACGCTGCCCCCCCTGTGACCGCGCTGACCGTCCCGCGCCCCATGCGCCTCGCCGTGTTCGCCTCCGGCGGCGGCTCCAACCTCGGCGCCATCCAGGACGCCATCGACGCGGACCGGCTGGATGCGGTGGAGGCGGTCGTGGTGACGGACCGCCGCGGGATCGGCGCGATCGAGCGCGCGGAGGCGCGCGGCGTCCCAGTCGAGACCATCGCGCCCGCCAGCTATGCGGACGAAGGGGCCTTCGCCGCCGCGCTGCTGGACGTGCTCGCGAGGTACGAGGTGGACGTCATCGCGCTGGCGGGGTACCTCAAGAAGATCCCGAGCCCGGTCGTGCAGGCGTACGCCCACCGGATCCTGAACGTCCACCCCAGCCTCCTGCCCGCCTTTGGCGGTGCCGGGATGTACGGCGAGCGCGTGCATCGCGCCGTCCTCGCCTACGGCGCCCAGTTCTCCGGCGCCACGGTCCACCTCGTGGACGACGAGTTCGACTCCGGCCCCGTGGTCTTGCAGCAGACCGTGCCCGTCTACGAAGAGGACTCCCCCGCCTCGCTCGCCGCGCGCGTGCTGGAGGTGGAGCACGAGATCTACCCGCTCGCGCTGAGCCTGCTCGCCGAGGGTCGCCTGAGCCTGGACGGCCGCCTCGTGCGCATCAGTAGCCAGTAGCCAGTAGCCAGTAGTCAGTAGTCAGTAGCCAAGCTGCCTCCCGCTGGATTGCTGCGCTTGCGAACGGCCCGAAGGTCTCCACTGCCGCCTCCCCCCTCTCCACTGGCCCCACCCCAGCCTCCCCCGATGATTCCCTCCAAGGACCTCCCGCCCCCGCCCGACCGCGTCCCCGTCCGCCGCGCGCTGCTCTCCGTGAGTGACAAGACCGGGCTGGCGGACTTCGCGAAACGGCTCGCGGCCCACGGTGCAGAACTCCTCTCCACCGGCGGCACCGCCCGCGTGCTCCGCGAGGCCGGCCTGGACGTGACCG